>JBNMHB010000006.1:0-40208 GCA_050872525.1 Bacteroidales bacterium
TATCCCCAACGGACGGATTACCGGTTTGAGCAAGATTGCCCGCGTAGTGGA
Organism: Bacteroidales bacterium; assembly: GCA_050872525.1. GTDB lineage: Bacteria > Bacteroidota > Bacteroidia > Bacteroidales > Paludibacteraceae > Colicola. Next base: position 52 of record JBNMHB010000006.1, read on the forward strand.
TGTATATGCCCGCCGCCTGCAAGTACAAGAGCGGTTGACCACACAGATCAAAGACTGCATCCAAAACACACTCGACCCATTGGGTGTGATGGTTGTGGTAGAAGCCGAGCACCTTTGTATGCAGATGCGCGGTGTTCAAAAGCCCCATAGCACCACCACCACTTCTGACTTCACCGGTGCCTTCAACCGGCAAGAGACCCGCAACGAATTCCTCCGCCTCATCCGCGGATAATTTCCGCCCCCATGCGCCCCATCAAAGACTTTCCTGCATATTTGTTATGGGTAGTTTCCGCAACTATCTGGATTGCGCTAACGGCAATTATGCCTGACTTTTTAGACAATCCTGTATATGGACTGCGGGGAATCAGTACGATTGTATGCTATATTGGAGCAATCAGTGTAGTCTCATTCTTCGTACTATATATATTTGGCATAAACAAATACATTGCGGCGATCTTTTATCCTCTATATGGCATTTTAGGTGCCGGAGTTTCCTACTATCGAGTGGCATATAGGGTAACTATTACACCACTTATCGTTGATTGCGTATTGCATACCAATACTCAAGAGGCAATGAGTGTTATTTCGTGGCAAATGGTTGTATGGATAATACTAAACCTATGCATATCCATACTTTTCGTCTTGTGGAGATGGCAACTACAAACACCCAAATATGCTTATGCACATGTTGCTGTTGCATTGTTGTTACTTACCGGATATTACCATTTTAATAGCCGCTTACACCAAAGTATCAACCAGCGTTATCCTATGCATATAGTAGAAAGTTTACGTATGTATCGAGTTCTACAACATGACTATCAACAAGAGCGTACAACACCTGTATACACGTGTAACACCGTACCTATCGACTCATTAGATATAGTTGTCATTATCGGCGAAAGTATGCGTGCAGACCATCTGCAACTAAATGGTTATCATCGCGAAACCAATCCGTTGCTATCACAACGAAACAATATCGTCTCCTATCCCCACATTCACTCTCTATATACGCACACGTTAGCCAGTGTACCCGTAATACTGACCCGATCGGATAGTTTACATCCCGAATATCAATACTCGGAAACAAGTTTTGCCACAATCCTTCGAAAACAAGGCTTTCACACCGCGTGGATATCCAATCAGGATATGGGAGAAACGTTTGCACATTTTCCAGCCGAATGTGATACCGCCTTATGGGTTAATGCCGGCAAATCGACATTTGTATTCTCTGGTTGGTACGATGAGGAACTACTACCATTTGTGGATAAGCAAATGGCATTGAATCACCCTCGTAATGTATTCATCTTGCATACAATAGGAAGCCACTGGTACTACAATAATCACGTACCGGACACACATAACTATTTTCGACCTATCACCAATGACCGTGTCGTAACCAATAATACATTGGAACAGGTGATTAACTCCTATGATAACACCGCACGTTATATGGACTTTGTGGTTGATTCGGTAATACAACGATTAGAGAATCGCTGTGCTATAGTATTCTACCTGTCCGACCATGGAGAGTCTTTGGGCGAAAATGGTTATTGGCTGCATGCAGCAGGCGCAGAGGAGACTAAAAATCCCGCTTGCATAGTATGGTACTCTGACAAGTACGCACAGATGTTCCCTCATAAAATAGACGCACTATACCAAAATCGTACGCATCGTTATTTGACTGATTTTTTGTACCATAGTGTACTTTCTGCAGCCGACATTTACATTCAACAAGATACAATAGACATTTCAAAAGATATCTTTACCACAAGCATATCTACAACAAAATAGCAGACACTTCAAAGTATGAGTATCTGCTATTTTGTTGCATCACTATAGTTTTCCCCTTAAAGAAAGAGACCTTTCAGATGTATGGGTTTGCCTGAATGGCAATCCGGTCAATTAGTTCATTACCAATATCTTTACTATAGTATGATTTTTGCCTTCGGCGTTGCAGAGAGCGGAATAGACGCCACTGCTTACACGCTGACCTCTGAAGTTTCGACCATCCCATACGGCTGTGCCGCCATTGCTCTTGGTCTTGCAGACTAAGTTTCCGTTGGCGTCCACGATATTGACAATTGTATTCTCCATCAATCCCGTAATAGTGATAACTCCCTGATAATTAGGTCTTACAGGGTTTGGATATGCATAAGCACCGCTAAAGTCCTCTTGTGGCGCAGAAGCATCACTTTTGTATGATGCTATACCCTTGCTCGTTCCTACAAAGACCTCGCCTGTATTGGAATTGATGGCAATAGAAAGAATCGAATTGGACGGTATCACCGAGTTCTCTGTCGTGAAATGTGCAATCGTAGTCAGTCCGTCCGCCGACATCAAATAGACACCTGAAGTCTCCGTACCTATCCATTTGCGATTAGCTCCATCCACTACAATGGCATTCACTTGCTCCGTACCCAACAAATAATCTGCCAAATTGGTGCCGTCATTGCGCGGAATCTTGATACGCGTACACTGATTGGAATTGAAAAAATCCACCGCCACCGGTATCACAATTATACCCGACGGTGTTCCAATCCATACATCGCCGTTTCTATCCTGCGCCAAACAATAGATATTTTCCGGTGTCAAATGGATATTATCACCATCTACAAACGTACTGCGTTTGATACACTTGTCATCGCTATTCTGCAACGGAGTACCACCATCGTCAAACAAAATCACACCGGTAGAAGAGCGTTGGTCTATCAACCATTTCCGATTGCTGTTTTGGTTATCCACCGTTATTTCCCACGGAGTGTTCAATGCCAAACGCTGCCCTTGATTTATCAAATTCAGTCCTACCCACTGTCCTTGTGGAGTCTTTATATTGATAGGACAAGCCTCCGTTCCGGTATTGAGAACCCAAAAATTGCCATTCTCATCTACCATTGCTCCCTCTGTACGGGTATAGTAATTAGGATTGTCCGGTGCAGCCGATTTCAGTGTACTATTCTCCACTCCATAGTGGGCAACAGCCTTGTAATCTTTGTATTCCACAACTCCCATTCCATACATCGCAGCAAAGAAATGTCCCGCGTCATTCGGGTCAACGCCAATAGACACCACATCTCTCGGATACCCATACAAACCTAATAGGTTTTTGGTCTGTGAGGAAGTAACCTTGCTCCACATATTTCCATCGTAGATACTGAAATTACCTTCTCTTTTGCTCTCGGTTGCCCACCGGCTACCACCTGCTACATAGATTTTTCCTGCACCATACTTGAGTCGGTAACCATAGTTATTTACCGGTCCATTAGGCGGAAACAGTTGCACATCATTCAATCCGTTCAGTCTGCCAATACCATTCCCCGGTGCCGCCATCCAATAACAATGATTTGCTGCGTCATACTCAATATCCACTATTCCGTAGTTGCCCAAGTATTGTATTTTTTTCTTGCCAATCTCTATTACTCCGAGACCCTGTTTATACCCAATCAGGCGATTGTCGTATCCGGCAATCCAACGCAGATGTTCTGCTTCATCAACACGACTCCACCCTGTCTTGGTGCGTTGGTAGAGAACAGAATCCTGCAATATATACAATGCATCATTTGCCACTTGCATATCGTTTACCGGCTTTCCATTAGGCAGATTATGCTCTGTCCAATACGAATAATCCACCAAGTTAGATTGCATAGAAGCAATATACAATCCGGTGTTCGAGAGGGCATACAGACTATCACCAAACACTGCTACATTTTGTACATTTACATTCTGTGCACTATCGCCAATATAGTATGTATCAATCACTTCCGCCTTTTTCGGATTAATGGACACGATACCAAAAGGCATTGCCAGATAGGTGCAATTATCTGCGACAAATATATCATTCACAGTAACTGAGATTGTGGCAGATTTCTGATATAAATCCGGCATCTGTGTGATGGCTCCGTTGTCGGCAAGCAGGTCTATTCGCCCATCGGCATAACAAATAATCAGTTGTTTAGTGATCTTATCATACGCAATATGCAGAATATCATTACTATTCAAACCTGTTGATTTGTTCCAAAGCGTGATGGTCTCGTCCTTCTTATTGAGCGAGAACAATGCCCCGTTGGCAAGTCCATACACTTCCGTAGCACTCTGCGCCACCTCTGTCATCTGGGCATACGAATAATGCAATATCCATTGTTGCATACTGCCATATTCCGGCTCGTCAAAATCATCAGACACATCGTCCTTCAAATCGGTGGACAAGTCGGCATAAGCCACAATACCCTGACTGGTTCCCACATACATTCGCCGATTATTGTTGTCCCATGCCGACGACATCACATAGTTACTCGGCATTGGGGTGTTGTCTGTGGTGTAGTGGGCTTCTATCTCTTTCCAATCTGCCGAAAGCACATACAAGCCCAAAGTAGTTGTACCTATCCACACACGCCCCTCATCGTCAAATGCAATGGCATGTATCTCGTTGGTAAGGAAGGGTTTTTCTCCGTTATCTTCTTGAATATCAATCCTCTGACACAAATCAGACGCAAAATAGTCCACATCCTTCGGGATAATAATGATACCTTCAGAAGTCCCCAACCAGATATTTCCATCGGTATCCTGCACACCTGTGTAAATAAATGCCGCCGACACCGTTTTGCCGTTTTTTTCTGTCCACGAAGAACGAAAAATCGTCCTATCATCCTGATTGTCAATCGTTCCATTGTCATCTAACAACAACAATCCCACGTTATAGCGCAAGTATGGAATCCATTTGTAGTTGGCTTTACGATTATCCAATATCAATTCATTGGTGGTGTACATCGGAAATATATCACCATCCACGTATATTTCTACCCCACTCCAATTGCCTGCAGGTGTTCGCCTGTGTAGCACTTGCTCGCCCGTATTCAACACCCACAAGTTATTATTTTTGTCAAATACTCCACCCGTGCAACGTGTGTAACTCTTCGGATTGCTTTCCACGGCAGTCTTCAGAGAACTATTATTGGGTAGGTATTGCTTCAGCAGTTGGCTGCCCTGAAACTCATATACGCCTGTGCCATAACTGGTTACGAAATAGTGCATCGCGTCTTTCGGGTCAACCGCCACGTGCATAAAGTCCAAAGCGGGGTTCCCTGTCTGTGCCTTAATCTGGCTTTGCGAGATATTTATCCATTGTCCGCCATGATACACCATCACATTACCCGGAGTCATATTCTGTGTCGCCCATCTTCCGCCGGACACCACATACAGATTTCCCTGCGTAGCAGTCATATCATAGGGTGTGTTTGTCAGCGGTCCTTGTGGTTTGTATGTGTTTCTATTGCCAACGACATCCGTGCGCACCACGCCTTCCGAACCGCCTGCGCGCCACACATCGCCATTGGTGTCAGTATATTCTTTACCTTTCTTGCTATTACGCGGAACACGTCCGAGTGCCTCTATCTGCCAATAGCGATAGTCAGGAAGATTATCCTTCAGGCTTGCTTTGTACATCTTGTTCGGTGTAAAGGCGTAGATACTATCGTGCTGAAACACAATATCTTCAACTTTCACTTCCGTGGCATTTTCACCGATATAGTATGTATCTACCAGTTCGCGTTTGTTGAGCAGAAACGTAACGATACCAAAGTCCATCGCCAAATACGCCCGCCCATTATGCACCGTGATATTATGGATTGTCTTGTTTGCCATCATATCTTTGGTATAGAGTCCGGAAACATACTCAATACGACTGTCGTGCAGCACATCTATCTTGCCGTCTGCGTATGCAATCAGCAGATTATCAGTGCCTTTGTCGTAGTAGATACACACTATATCCGAACCGTGCAATCCGCTTTCTGCATTGTAGATTTGTATGTTTTCCGACATCTTATCCACCGAAAACAACGCGCCATCCGACACGGCGAACACTGCCTCATCGGTCATTGCTATCTGTTCCACATTGTTGTAGGCAAACAGTGTTTTCCAATATGCCTCTGCCGAAACGGGCAACGCCAACAACAACGATGCCAAACAAAGTTCCTTTAATGTATTGAGTTTCATATCTTTTTCTCTCGTTTGTGCCACTTGCAAATGTTACAGAATCGCACACAATGCGTGTATTGCGCGTGCACGATGACTGATACCGTTCTTCGTCTCTGCCGGCAATTCCGCAAAAGTATGGTCATATCCCTCCGGAGCAAACACAGGGTCGTATCCGAAACCGCCTTCGCCACGCTCTTCTGTCGTGATGGTGCCTCGTACTATACCTTCCACTTGCTCTGTTTTGCCAGCGCGTATCAGTGTTACCACCGTTCGGAATTGTGCTTGGCGGTCGGTGATACCAGCCAACTTCATCAAGGCTTTTTTTCGGTTGTTTGCCTCGTTGGACGGTTCGCCTGCCCAACGCGCGGTATAGACACCCGGTTCGCCGCCTAAAGCACTGATTTCCAACCCTGTATCATCGGCAAACACCCCATCGATAGTCATCTTTTGCGGGTGATGTATGATATATTGATACACCTCTTCCGCCTTGATACGCGAGTTCTCTTCCAAGGTCGTTCCCGTCTCGTCAATCTCTTTCTCAAAACCAATCTCATGCAGACTCACCACCTCCACCGTCGGGGGCAGAATATCTCTTACTTCTTGCAACTTATGTGCATTATTTGTAGCAAATACCAATCTCATTGTATAATCTATATATATTGCGTGCAAAAATACAAAAAAAATCCCATACAAGCAAATATCGATTGGCTTTTGGCGCAGATTTTGCATATCTGTTCTTCGGAACAAAATATCTACTACACAATGACACATAAAATCATCTCTGCCCTTTGTGCAATTTTTATCAGTGTTTCGGCGTTTTCGCAAACCATACAGATAGTCGGAAACTGGAAAACCGTGGACGATAAAACGGGCGACAGTTACTCTATCATTCACATTTTTAGAGCCACAGACGGACTCTATTATGGTAAGATTGCCAAGATGTTGGTGGGTCCTGCCGACCTTGTGTGTGAGGCATGCGAGGGGACTGACCACAACAAACCTTTTGAAGGACTGATGATTATCCGCGGTATGCACGAGGAAAACGGTGAACTTCGTGGCGGAAAAGTGTTAGACCCTGAAAGCGGTAAATTCTACTACGGAAAAATTTACCTCAAAAACGGAAAACTCGTTCTTCGAGGAAGCCTCGACAAACGAGGTATCTTCGGGCGCAGTCAGACATGGCTGCCCGCCAACTGATTCGCACTACGCTTGACGGAACAAAAACTTGCAACCTATGCGCTATTAATTCGGAATTTTAGTTTGGCAGGTTGTGAACCGGCTGCCAATACACATATATAAAAGGGACTGTCTGTACGTTGGCAGACAGTCCTTTTTATATGGATTAGGTTCTACTTATTTCAGGAGTTGACCAGCAGCATTGTAGATATAACCATTGCGCTCAATGATGAGTTCACCATTAACAATACGTTTGGTAGCCTTCAAAGCAGACTCGGTATCGCGGAGAGCATTATCCAATTTCTCGGTGGAAATAGTAAGACCGTCCAAAGCAAAATAGGTCGGAGTATTGATACCCCATTCGCCCATGTCCGTAGAAGTCATACGGAAACTCAAACCGGCGCAAGCATCCAAAGAAGACAAATCTACTTTGGTCCAACCTTGGTTGAACTTACCATCAACTGCAAGATGATATGACACACTCACACCTGTCTCTACGTATTGTTTGTTAATACCCGTGATTATCAATGTCAAAGTATCTTTATCCGTAAATGGACGGGCAGAATACATTCCCTCTTGCAATGCTTTCAGAGTATTTGCACTTTGGCAAATATACACCTCTTTCGGATAATAATTGTTGTCATCAAATACAATGATATTGGAAGAAGGATAATCATTACTATTATTTGTAAAGTATTCCGAGTAATAGCCTACCACAAACGGAGTGCCTTCTCCAGCCATACCACCTTTGGCAACACACTCAAAGCCATCACCTGTGTTGGTATTCTTCTTACTCAAAGTAAAGCCTTCCCAACTGCTTCCACTCCAACTATTACCACTTGGGAGATGGCTAAACATAAACTCAAAATCATTTGTAAAAAAGAATGGACTCCAACGATAGTCCTCACTATACGTGCTATCCATTACATTTTCTGCATTGTACTCAATACCGTCGCCATCTACATTAACCACAGTAGCCAAATTGAGCGTAATTTCTTTAGCCTGCACACTAATAGCAAACAAGGCTGCACAAAAAAGAAGATTTTTTTTCATTTTGTTTTTGTTGTTAAAATAGTTAATTATTTATTGGTTATAATTTTGTTGTTACAAAATTAGACCTGCTTTAGGACCGCTAAAACGCCCCATATTGACGGGCAGGAGACAAGTGAACAAATCTTAATATGTTATAAAATATACACATCTTATCAGTTATGCAAGTCGATAGCACCACAAATCTCTGTGGAGACTTCGCCTGTTAATTCGTTCCAATCGTCCACCGCCGTAACCACACGGATAAAATCGATAGACGGCAACACAACCGGATTGCCCTCTGTATCCACCGCCCACGATATATCGAAACTTGTACCAATGGTATCAGTATTCGGTTTGTTGTCCGCGTATCCATAGTCCAATATGCGCTGAACATACTGATTATTTACCTTTTCCGTCGTAGTAGCCAACCGCACCCCCTCAAACGTGATGGCATCTTCTTCTATCCATTGCGGGTAAAAAGGTTGCTTATGGAACGCATTTTGCAATGTATCACCCGCGCGGGTATAAGTGCGACGGTAATGATGGTCGGTGGTGGGGTTATCGTACTCGCTGCCTTTGAGTTCGTACCACGGATCATCCGGCACACCATTGCGATTAACATCACACGACACATAGACTACCCCCGGCTCGCTACTACCATATTGGCTGTTGCCATTCATATAGAAAGCATTGCCAAGTATCTGAAAATCACGCTCTCCGAGAACATTCTTTATGGCATGGTCAAAGCCGAAAGTGATATATCCTCCCCAGCCTCCGAGACAAACCGTACCCTGTTTGTTGTTGGCGATAGCATCTTCACATTTACGACACATCGTCTCGGCATCGTCGCCCGCCTCATACTTAGGCAACATATTGATAAACTGCCCCATAGCAGGTACATACTCATAGACGCGCGCGAGGTATTTGCCACCGACCGTAGTGATGGTATCGGGTGCGGAAAAATCGTTCTGCACGCCTACCAAGCAGAGCGAACCGGGAATGTCTCCGGTCTTCGCCTGCCAGCGTTGCAAGCCCGAAAGCGAATAACTATAGAGGACACCTGACGAGACATAATTCTTGGCATCGGTGATGTAAATGCTCTGCGGAGTTGCCAAAAGAGCATAGGGTTTTTCGTAGTCCCGGAGCGCATGGGAAATGCTATTCTGCGGGGTTACCTGATAAGTCAGTGTATTGATAACAGACAGCGTTTTTGCCTCAGAATCAAGCACATAGAGCGAATCCCCAAGCAGAGACATATTATCGCACGAAATAGCCAAACGGTGCGTAACCATACCATTTTCCACCACTGCCAACGAGGGTCTAACCTGCGCATAGTTTCCACGACACGACACCCACAACTTGCCATATCTGTCCACACGCACCCTGTAAGGATTGAGTCCAACCGGAATCTTCTTTATCTCCTCAAACGTGTTCAAGTCCACCACCGAGAGAGTAGAATCGTAGCGATTTGTAAGATAACCGCCTGAATTACAAACATATATACAGTTTCCGAAGATAGTAAGCTCATCGGGTTGGTGCCCCACCTTGACCTCACGGGTGATTTGCAAAGTAGCGGTATCTACCTCATATACAGCGCCTAACATCTCCGGGTCGATGACCGAACCGACATACGCAGAGATGTATGCCTTTCCGTCTGCAAAAGCAAGATAGCGGCAGTTGGGAATATCAATCTGTGCGATATGCCGCGCCTGTAAGTCCATCACCTCCACCTTGTGGCTGCAGTTGATGACGGCATAGAGACGACTTCCGTACACCTTGATGTCGTTGCCCACATCGCCCAATTCCTTGATTTGGTTTGGGTTCTGCTGCCCATAGACATTGGTGGTATAAACGCCCGTTTGGAGGTTCATATAGTCGATACGCGCCTTGTTAGACCCCATATTTCCCTCGTTTAGGATATAGAGTCCACCAGGCATAGTGTCCGTGGTCACGATTTCGTTGCCGGACGGATAGACCACATCATCCGTGCGGCAGGATGTGAGCAATGCACAATGCACAATGCACAATGCACAATAAATCCAAATAGGTATTCCGTTCTTCATTTTTTCTCCATTAAAGACCATTAAAGTTCCATTAAAAACGTTTGCGGGGTTATGGCTCCGTTAATTACCGCTAATTGACCGTTAATTCGTCATTTATCATTCATAATTCGTCATTAGAAGCGGTATGCCAAGGTGCAACGGAAATTCTGCTTGGGCATCGGGTAATTCTGAATGACCTCATAGTCCTGCCCGAGGAGATTATTCACTTCAAGGGTCAGTTTGAGCGTATGGCGTTGGCGGATAGTCCACTCGCCATAGAGACTCAGGTCGTGGGTGTACCACGGTTGCACATAGTTGAACAGCGTGTTCTCCTGCTGCCCATAACGCTCGCCCACATATATAAAGGAGTAGTTGAGCCCATAGTGGTCGCCCCGTCGGCTACCATAGTCCAAGCCCGCCACCGCGCTTCCACTATGCCACGGAATATACGGAATCTGATGTCGATAGTAGGTGTCCGAGGGATTCGTTACATCGATGGCAGTCTGGTAGGTATAGTTGAGGCGCAGACGCAATACAAAACGCATCGGCAACGACAGCGACATATCGGCTTTGGTATCTAACCCATTGATTTTCACCACGCCAAGATTGAGCATTGTCCAACGGAACTGTTGCCCTTTTGGATAAGCGATAATCTTGTCAGAGACACGATTGTAGTAGTACGAAGCCGACAAAAGCAAGTTCTGCACACGTTTGTTTTGCAGGCGATATGCCAGTTCCACACTATGTTGACGTGCCAACTCCGGACGCAGATTGGCATTGCCCATATCGGTGTAGTAGAGGTCGTTAAAAGTGGGATAACGATACGAGTGCTTGTAGAACGCATTGAGACTCAGGTCGATACGCTTCCACGGCCGCAGGCTGAAAAACACCCCGGGCGTAACACGCGGTGCCTCTTTGTCCACTTGCGTCATCAGCACCGAAGCCTGCAAACGAAGATAATCTTGCACGTTCCACGCTGATGCCAAACTGAGCCAATGGCTATAACGCCTGAAAAACTCTTCCCTGCTCTCCAATATCAAGTCCTCGCGGCGAAGATGATTGTACTGAAAATCATACGCCAGACTCATATCCCACCATCGGAAAAGCATTACTTTCTGGGCTACAGAAAAATATGTTTCTTGCTGAAGATACTGATTATCAGCAGGTAATAGGCGTTCATCGTAATTGATATAATGCGTGTAGTCGTTGGCATATTTGAGCAACGCACGCACACTCCAACGCCCGAAAAACTCGTCCTGCCACTGCACCTGAGCAAACGTATTCCTATCCCAAAGTCGCTCACCGTTGCGCCACACATTATTCACAATCGCGCCGGGGACACCACGCTCCGAGTAATAATTGTAGAGGTGCAAACGCCAGAAACCGGTGTTGGAATAGTAGTAGTGCAGTCCCGCTTCGGCACGCACAGCATTGATGTCGCCATTCTGACGAACAGCCGTAGTGTCGTAAGCCACCTGCCCATCAGGCAAAACACGCTTATATCGGAACGGATACTTGCCATTGGAATAGACATACTCCGCGTCAAGAGTCATACTTACCCCCTCTGCCAGACGCACATCCACGCCTACAGCGGGATTTGCCAACGCAAAACTACCGGCACGCATCTGCGCACGCACATGCACTTTCTCACCTTCCCGGAAATAAGGTTTTCGCGTAGTGAGATACACATTTCCCGCACTGCCGAACTCACGTGCAGACTGCCAAATATCGGATTTCTGTCCGTTGTAGAGCGCAATCTGCTCCATATTATCCAGAGAAAAACGCCCCAAATCGACTTGCCCGTTTTGCGCATTGCCTATCTGTATCCCATTGTAATATACCGCCGTATGTTGGCTGCCCATCGAGCGCACGTTGATGGTCTTGATACCTCCCACTCCGCCATAGTCTTTAAGTTGCACACCCGAAAAATAACGCAACGCATCTGCCACCGAAAGGGAGTTAAGTCTCTGTAATTCAACGCCTCGAAGTGTCTGTGGGATGATAATGTCCTTGCTCAACGCACGCGCCGTAACTTGCACCTCATCCACATTGAGGAGAGCAAAAAGCGAGTCGGTATCGGTATGGTTATATCCACACACCGATACAATGCCAAGCACCGACAGCCATATTGCACAAAAATATCTGTTCATTCGTCATCCTACTCCAATCCTCGAGAGCAGCCAACAGCCGATAGGCATATCTGGCAGGTATTCTGACTTATTGCTCCTTTGCCCGACCTTCCCACCCCAAAGGGCAGTGGTCATAGAAACGGACTGCGGATTGCAACTTACAGCAGCGGGTCTGTACAGGATTTCAACCTGTTTCCCTTCACCAAATACGCTGCAAAGGTACGCATTTTTTTTGGATTACACAAAAATACCTGCAATACCGCACTATTGCGATATTGTAAGCCTATCCTATGCCTATCCTATGCTGAATCACCCACTAATCACCCACTCTTGTAAGCACAAAGACATAGGGAGATAAAAAGAAAAAATAGAGAGATTACAGAGGATATAGACGTTATAGAGATTATAGAGAGAAAAATAGGAAGATAGAATCTACATCTCGCTCAGTTCGAGCCAACGCATCTCCGCTTCGTCGAGCAGTGTTTGCACCTCCTGATAACGCGCAGAGGCTTGGGCGATAGCATCGCTGTCTGTCAGACCACCGGAGAGTTGTACCTCCAAAGTGCTTTTCTCATGTTCCAACTGCGGAATACGCACTTCCAACTCTTCCAACTCGCGCTTCTCCTTAAATGACAATTTGCGCACCCGATTTGCCGTATTGGGTTTCGTATCCTTCTTCGTATCCGCTTTTTTTATGCCGGTAATAGGCACATCATCGCTCTTAACTTTCTGTGCCTCACGATATTGCGTATAATTGCCGGGGAAATCCTCTATCACGCCGTTGCCCTGAAAAACAAACAGATGGTCCACCACCTTATCCATAAAATACCGGTCGTGGCTCACCACAATCAAGCAGCCTTTGAACCCGCGCAGATATTCCTCCAGCACGTTCAGAGTCGGAATATCGAGGTCGTTGGTCGGCTCGTCAAGAATCAAAAAGTTCGGATTGCGCATCAATACCGTGCATAAATGCAGCCTTTGGCGTTCCCCGCCCGACAGTTTTTCCACAAAATCGTATTGCTGCGAGGGCGAAAAAAGGAAATGTTGCAAAAACTGACTCGCCGTCAGCTTGTCACCATTGCCAAGGTCTATCGTTTCGGCTATATCCCGCACAATATCAATCACTTTCTTGCTCTCGTCGAACTGCAACCCCTGCTGACGATAGTATCCGAAACGAATGGTCGTACCTATATCAAAACACCCGCTATCGGGGGCTATTTCACCCAACAAAAGACGCAAAAAAGTACTCTTTCCCGTGCCGTTATTACCGATGATACCCAATTTCTCGTAACGCGAAAACACATAGGAGAAATGGTTGAGTATCTGCAAGTTATGCGGTTGTTCCGAATTGTCCTGAGCAGGAATGACAAACGACTTGCAGACCTCTTTCGCCTCAAAAATTTTATTGCCTATATACGCGGACCGCACCTGCAAACGCACGTCCGATTCCTGATTAACTCGCTTGGCTTTTTTCTCAATCTCATAGAAATTGTCAATACGATATTGTGCCTTGTGCGCACGCGCCTGCGGCATACGACGCATCCAGTCGAGTTCCGTGCGATAGAGGTTGCGAAACTTCTCCGTCTCGGCATTTTGTGCCTCAATCCGTTCTGCGCGTTTCTCAAGATAGTAGGAATAATTACCATGATACGCGTAGAGTTGGTTTTGGTCAATCTCCAAAATATCAGAGCATACACGGTCTAAGAAATAACGGTCGTGCGTAACCAAGAAAAGGGTAATCGTGGAGCGGCGCAAATACTCTTCGAGCCACGCCACCATATCGAGGTCAAGGTGGTTGGTAGGCTCGTCAAGTAGCAGAAAATCAGGTTCTTCCGATAACACCTGTGCCAGCGCAACGCGCTTCTGCTGTCCGCCACTCAGATGTGCGATAAGTTGGTCGGTATCCGTAATCCCCAATTGGGTCAGAAACTGTGTGAAACGCAATGTCTGCCCTGCAGAATGTGCCAGCGAACGCACCGTTTCGGTTTGTGGTAGTACTATTCGTTGTGGTAAATAACTGACTTTAAGGTCATTACGCCATGTGATACGCCCGCTATCATAGTCGGTACGCCGAGTCAGGATATCCATCAGCGTGGACTTCCCCACTCCATTGCGTGCAATCAGTGCCACCCGTTGCCCCTCATTCACGGCAAACGAGATATCCGAAAACAACATCTTCGATCCCACCGACTTGGTCAAATTCTCCACTAATAAATATGGTGTAACAGGCATGGCGTAAGATTATTTACTATCGTACATTCAATAGTTTCGTGTTGTGTTGTTCTATATAGATGGTTTAACGGGCATTACGATTCCGGTTGTACCTCTAATTGTTTTGTCCAGCGTATGTAGCCGAAGATGCAGTTGAGGCACCAGAAGGCGTAAAGGGCTGTCATACAATAGTTTCCGGCGAGGAGCCACATCATACAAGAAAGGACATCGACAAACAACCACAAGTACCATTGTTCACGATATGCCAACATCATCAGCACCTGCGCCACAAGGGCGGGGACAGTGGTAAAAGCGTCTAAATACGGACTGCCGTCTGCCGTATAAGTGCTTAATATCCAGCCTATTAAGGAAGATACAACCAACGATGCCACAGATACAACCAACAATACAGGCACAGACAGACGACGGGTGGTGATTGTAACCTCCGTAGTCCGGTCCTCGCTCGTTTTCAGGCGTTTACGCCAAGCAAAGACCCCATAAATCTGCGTTACAAAATAAAACACATTCATCGCTATTCCGGCATAGAAACGCTCCAAATAGCAAAGATAAGTATATGTAAAAATCTGTCCGAAACCGAAAAGAAATGTCAATATATTTCCCTGCGAACATATTACCACAGAACACATTCCAAACAATCCGCTCACCAGCGACCACGGATTATCGGGCATTAGCACAAACACCACCACCTGCACGAGCAGACCTGTGGCGAGGATACTCCAGTCAATTATTTTGTCTTTTTTTGTGTTCATTTCTTAGTAGCAGCGGCGTCTTTGATGAGTTCGCGGGGTTTGGAATCCAGTTGCGGGCGAGCGAGATAGTCAAAAATCTCCTCGAAATCCCAGTTGGCACGAAGCGTCAGTTTGGCAGGGAAATAGAATACCGGTTCGGGCTGACGCTTGGTCGCCCAATCGCCTGTAGTCCATTTTCCATTACCGTCGAGGTCAAAATAGAGACGCAGATAATATGCTTTGGGGGTGAGATATTCAAACTTTGTCCCCTCTGGGCTCGCCGGCAGTTCGCGCACAGGTTTGTCTTTTTCGTCTAAAAGTTGCAAACGAATGGCGGGGTCATAAGTCGGAATTTTGATAAGCAGAGTGGAATAATCCTCAGCCGTCTTGAGTTGGAGAGTAAACTTTTTCGCCTTGTTTGCCACGCCATAGACATCACGTACCGCCCCCGAATCGAGACGCAACTCATACGATTTGCCCTGTTCCAAACGTGCCACCACCAAGTAGCCTAACGGCACAGAATCAGTCGGTTGCAAGGTAAACGGTACCGATTTATAAACGGTATCCACCTTCTCATAAAGCCCGATACTATCCGCCCAAATAGAGTCGATGGGCATCGGCGAAAGGATATGCAACGTGTCGTACACCTCAAAACCACTTTTCGCGTTGGAACGCAGTTCGAGCATTCGCTCACGATTTTTCTTGTAGATTGCCTCTTTGGCTTTCGCCGTCAGGCGTGGCGCACGATAGATAGCACTTATCGTATCTGTCTGTGGCACAAGGTTATACGCCGAATCGGACTTGAGATAAGTCATCTCCAAGAATATACTGTCCTGCCCGATGGCGAGCGAGTCGGTCAGCCAATAGACAAGTGTATCGCGGGTGGGATTGGCTTGCAAAAGGGCATATTGCATGGGGTCTATCCACGCGGAATCGCTGGCGAGCGAGTCCATCGCACTCGGTGGCAACGCACGCACGAGGGGGAGGCTGTCCTGCGGGGCTCCGAAGATGAGACGAATGGTGTGTTGTTCCTCACGGTACACACGCTGGAAATAGTGGCGCACTTTATTCTCGCGGAAAAACCAAAGCAACAGGTCTGACGGACCGACATACGTATTTTCAACAATACGCACCGAATCCACGATACCCATCGTAATAGAATCAAGTGTTTGATTATCAACAAGCAACGTATCACGCCATATAGTATCTCGCACTATCTCCACCTGATACTCCGGCACCACCAACGAGTCGGTGAATGCCAGTCCTTCGCCGGGTTGATAACGGTAGTCGCGGCTCAAATCCTGCAGCGCATAGAGACGATACTGCCCCCCACGCAGGTTTCGCACTCCAAAACCACCCAAACTATCGGTGCGGGCGATACGCGTGAAAGGCAACGTACTGAAAGCCGAGTCCGACAAGTTGGCGTGCAAACCGACCAATACCCCCGAAATGGGGGATTCAAATCCTCGGCGTTTATCACTTGCCCATAGACCTCCAACGAGTCGATTCGGTCGCCTGTGGTGAAGGCATACTGATAGCCCCGAATAGGATTTTTCTCGGTGTAGTCGCAAATCGAATTACCAAAATCGAGTGTATAGGTAGTGGAATCTATCAGGTCCTCCTGCATGGTGATGACCACCTTTTTGCCCTGTGCTTTCACATCGGGCGGCACCTGTTGCGGAGGCGAAACCAACAGGTTTGCCTGCACATTATCCAACTGCAAATACTCGTTGAAGAGAATCTCTATCTTCTTGTCTTTGAAGTGATTAGAGCCATTGGCAGGCGTCTCTTTCACCACCACGGGCGGAATCGTGTCTTTCGGACCGCCCTGCGGACCAATACCCCGATTGGCACATCCTGTGAGCAGCAAACAGAGACTGCTCACCACCCAAGCCAACCGATGTTTATAAAGTATTTTCTTCATACTATTTTGTGTTCTCTCCCTATGCTTTCCCTGACCTTACCCTGCGGTTGCCCCATTGGCAATCATACATTGCGCATTGGCAAGGGTAGTATCTCGTACCCCTCCTGTTGCAACCACTCTATCGCCAATGGCAGGACTGCCAACATACGCTCGTTGGATTTCAGCGAGTCGTGGAAATTGATGATACTCCCATTGCGCGTATAGCGTTTGATGACCGCCAACATACGCTCGGGAGTATAGTTGGGGTTGTAGTCGTGTGTCAGCACGTCCCACAGATACATCTCGTACCCGCGACGGAATAGTGCCAACTTCTGCCAAGTCCAAAAACGCCCGTAAGGCGGACGGAACAGGCGAGTACCACCCAATACGGCGTTGGCTTTTTCTATATTATTAATGTACGCGCGCGTACGCGTGCGAAAGCCTTTTATGTGATTATAGGTATGATTGCCGATAGCATGTCCGCCGTCACGCACTTGCTGAAACACCTCGGGGTGCTTCACCACGTTCTCACCCACCATAAAAAAAGTCGCCTTGACACCATATCGGTCCAATATAGCCAATACCTGAGGGGTTACCTCAGGTATCGGACCATCATCAAACGTCAGATATACGGCTTTCCGCTTGTGGCTCATACGCCAATGTACACCGACATACATTCGCTGAATCCACAGCGGAAACTGATATAAAACTCTCACTTACTTCAATTTGTAAATATACAAACTTGTAAGTTTGTAAATGTTATTTTCCTATTTACCCATTTACAAATTTACAAATTGTTATTATTTTACTCCCACGCCAAAGCCGACGCTCCAAGAACGGCAGCATCCGCCTCTTTCAGGTCGGAGAACATCACTTTCACCTTGTTAGTCCAAATAGGCATCACTTCTTCGTTGAGTGTTTTCACAATCGGGTCCAAGATATAGTGTCCGCACTTGGTCATACCGCCAAAGAGGATGATGGCTTCCGGTGCAGAAAATGCCACGAAATCAGCGAATTTCTGTCCTAACATTCTGCCCGTTTCCTCAAAGATTTGTTTGGATACTTCATCGCCTTTTTCGGCAGCATCAAATACATCTTTCGAAGAAATCGTATTCGGGTCGAGCGAGCGCAACAGGGTCGGACGGTCGGTATTTTCTACTATTTCGCGTGCTGTACGTGCCACACCGGTAGCCGATGCATACGCCTCCAAACAACCATGCTGCCCACAACCGCAAAGGCGTGCTTGCGGACCACGGACAATCTTCGTATGCCCCAACTCCCCTGCGAAACCATCGTGTCCGTACACGAGTTTTCCGTCAATCACAATACCCGAACCGACACCGGTGCCAAGGGTAATCATGATAAAGTTCTTCATTCCGCGTGCAGCACCATAGGTCATCTCGCCAAGGGCTGCTGCATTGGCATCGTTGGTAACATGGCAAGGCATACCAAAACGCGCACTCATCAGTTCGCAGAAGGGCGTAATACCTCTCCAAGGCAGATTGGCAGGATTTTCTATATTTCCTGTATAGTAATTTGAATTGGGGGCACCGGCACCTATGCCGCGAAACATCTCTACGCCACCGAGTGGAGCCATAATTTTCTCGGCTTCCACATAGAGAGCCTCCACATAATCACGAATATCGAGATAGGCTTGTGTCTTAATAGATGTGCGCGCCAGCACGTGTCCACGCGCGTCTATCACTCCCAGAACCGAATTGGTTCCGCCCATATCAAGTCCCAAAACATACGGTTTTTCCATACTTCCAACTATTTGATTATTAGATTATTATAGTAAATTAGTCGTTAAATGTCTTTTTCGGTTCTTCGGCGGCATTTCTATCTCTTTTTTGCGCAGAAAAATCAACGTACAAAGGTACAATAAAAAAACGAAGTATGCAAATTTTGTTCACACTTTGCGTTTAAGATTTGCAAATGTACAAAATTTATAGTACTTTTGTACACTCATAAAAAACATAAATATGCGTATCACTCTTATTGCCGGCGCACGACCCAATTTTATGAAGATTGCGCCTATCATTCATGCCATACAACACGCTGAAAATCAAGGAAAAAACATCCATTATCGTTTGGTGCATACCGGTCAGCACTACGATAAAAATATGTCGGACACCTTTTTTGAAGAACTCCATATCCCTATGCCCGATGTAAATCTCGGTTGCGGGGGCGGGACACAAGCCGAACAAACGGCGCACATTATGGTCGAATTTGAAAAGGATTTGTTGGCGCACCCCACTGATTTAGTGTTAGTTGTGGGCGATGTTACCAGCACGATGGCATGCTCTATCGTGGCAAAAAAACTCAATACCAAGGTCTGTCATGTCGAGGCTGGTATTCGCAGTTGGGACCTGACTATGCCCGAAGAAATCAATCGTATGGTTACCGACGCATTGGCAGACTATATGTTCACAACCAGCGAAGTCGCCAACCAAAATCTCACCCGTATCGGAGCCACCAGCACCGATACCTTTTGCAGGCAAAAAAGCACCGGTGCGCAATTTTGGTTTGTAGGTAATGTGATGATTGATACATTGTTAGCCAACCGAAGCCGTTTCCGTAAGTCGGCTGTATATGATGATCTCCTGCTCCGCGAAAAAGAATACATCGTGATGACTATGCACCGCCCTGCCAACGTGGACGAAGAAAACCACTTGAAGGCACTTATGGAGCAGATTATCAACAATGTACACGGTCTGCCGATTATCTTTCCGATACACCCGCGGACAGCTAAGATATTCTATAATCTGTGGGGCGACGAGATACAACTGAAAACACGATTCCCCAACCTGCACATCGTGGAACCGATGGGATATTTGGAGTTCAACTATTTGGTGGAACGTGCCAAAGCCGTTGTAACCGACTCTGGCGGAATCACGGAAGAAACAACCGTGATGGGCGTCCCATGTATCACCTTGCGCGACAATACCGAGCGACCGGAAACCTGCACCATTGGGACCAACGAACTGATTGGTACTCAACCGGTTGCCATAAAACCGGCATTGGATAAACTCTTTGCCAACGAATGGAAAAAGGGCGCGATTCCCCCCCTCTGGGACGGACACGCTGCAGAACGAATCATAGATATATTGCTCCAAATCGATGCCTGCAATTCTCAAACAGATAAATGAGTTTGAGCATTTGCAGGGGATAGGAACATTGAGGTGCTATGTGATTGAACCAATAATTTAGTTTGATTGGTGGTTTGTGTTGTGATTTTGGTAGTGGAATATATTAAAACAATATAAGATTTTGAGGGGTAAAGACGGGGTTAGAACTGCTTTAGGTCTGCTTTAGAACTGCTATTTTGCAGGAGGATAAAACTGGTTTATTGATAATCTATTTTAAGATATATGTATTAAAACATGGGGGCGAGGAGGCGGGCGAAGGATTCGACGGAACGCTCATAGAGAGAGCGTTTGCGCCAATCGGCGAGGTGTAGTTCATGGGATTGGAGCATGTCCTCCTCAAAAAATGCACGCTGCTGCAAAGCCACATCTGTATCGTAGATGAAAGCGTTAATCTCAAACGACAAACTGATACTGCGCGGGTCAAGATTCACACTGCCAATACTTGCAATATGATTGTCCATGACAACGGTTTTGGCGTGCATATACCCTGCATCGTAGAGAAAAACACGTACCCCCGCCGACAAAATACGGTCGAGGTATGAGAAAGTGGCTTTCGGGACAAGAATACCTTTGTCGCTCCTTGCCGGAATCATCAGACGGACATCTTTTCCCGCCATCGCCGCCGTACACAAAGCGTTGAGAATGGCGTCGGTGGGAATGAAATAAGGCGACTGAAGCCATACATAATCAGACGCTTGCGCGATAAGCAGGGTAAGAGACTGATTCATCACGCGCCATGGGTCGGTAGGATTGGAGGTAACGATTTGGAGTTTGGCACCTTGTCCTTGTGAACGAAGCGTAGGTTGCGTTGATTCTGTTGTTTTTGCAGATTGAGGAAAATAGCGAGGCGAGGTGAGGAGTTGATGGGAGGCAAAATGCCAATCGGACAAGAAAGCGATTTGCATTTCCCCCACTGCCGCCCCCGTGATACGAAAATGTGTGTCGCGCCAGATACCGGTGCGAATCCCCTTAAGGTAACGCTCGGCGATATTCATCCCCCCCATATACCCCACTCTACCATCAATAACGACCACTTTGCGGTGGTTACGATAGTTGGAAAACGATGACAAATAGGGGAAAATTTTGTTGAAAGGCTGCACATAGACACCGCCTTTTCGCAAACGACGATAGAAACTTGCCGGCACACTCCAATTGGCTGCCGCATCGTACAACACACGCACCTCCACGCCATGCGACGCCCTATCTATCAGTAAATCACTGATTTGACGCCCAATGGCATCGTCCTCGAACTTGAAAAACTGAAAATGGATATGGTCGGTAGCCTGCGAAATGTCCTGCATCAGGTGCTCCACCATGTCCTTGAAAGTGGTGTATAAATC
The DNA here is from genome assembly GCA_050872525.1 of Bacteroidales bacterium. Lineage (GTDB taxonomy): Bacteria > Bacteroidota > Bacteroidia > Bacteroidales > Paludibacteraceae > Colicola. The sequence goes on from JBNMHB010000006.1 coordinate 21,753, forward strand.
GAGATGATTATCGGCAGTGAGAAAAGCGTGATTATTGGTCAGAAGCAGACTCGCCAAGGGGTTTTCCGAGTAGGAAGGAGACACAGATTGTGGCTTGACATAGTCCTTAAGTGCCTGTAAATCTTTCTGTTTGATGAGGGTGTACCTTCCCGGCAAAGTGCCGACAAAGAAATACATCACCAAACCGACAATCGGGACAAAAAGCAATAACAACACCCACGCCAACGTGTCGGTCGGTCGGCGGTTCTCCATCACAATCACGATAATCGTGTTGATGGCAAACACCCAAATCAATATGTGAAGCCAGAGAGGCATCAGTCTTTGCGTTCAGGCAACGGGTCCCGACGTGCATAGTCGCGCAAGTCGCCCCATACCGTAACCAGATAAATAATCATCAACAATGCGAATATACCCAGTGCAATAATATCTAATCCGCTCATTATCAGCGAATGAGAGCCGATATTCCAAACGGTGGAGAATTCACGCAACGGGCGTATATATATAAGGAGTGTGTTGACGATAATCATAATAATGCGAAATTCGGTAGGTCCGAGTTTGGCATAGGTGAGACGGAACTCGCCCTTGAGATGGCTGTTGATAGTAACGTTGAGCGTGAGCATCAGATAGGCAATAAACGCCAAAAGGGCAATATCAAACCGCACCAAAGCCGACAACCCCGCACCTGCGAACATGATAAACTCGGTAATGACATCCAACGTATGGTCGAGATAGAAGCCGTAGAGGGGACGCTGGGTCTTCCGCACCCGCGCCAAAGAACCGTCCATAGAGTCGCCAAACCAATGCACCACAAATCCAAAACTGCTGAGCCACAGAAAGTTGATGTTGATGTCGGAAAGCATATAGCCCGCCGCGATAATCAGCGCGCCCACAAAACCTACACCCGACAACATATCCGACGTAACCCACCGCGGCATCCGTTCTGACATCCAAACCAAGGCTTTACGCTCCACGCCGTTGAGCAGAGAGGTCTGTATTCGCTGTGCTTGTTTCACTTGCGTTGTTTGTTTTTCTTCCATAAGTGCATAAATTTAGAAAACAATGTACAAAATCCACTACAAAAACACTGCCAAAGGCACCCATTACGATTATCCAAAATACATAAAAGATTGCGCTTTTATTACCCTATAGCATTTTTTCTCATAACAAGCGGCATATTTTGTCCGTTTGGAACATTTTTTGTATATTTCATTCACGAAAATGCTTATACATACGAAAATCGGACAAAATTATGATTACAAAAATTCCTTACAAGAACATTCTTATCTCGAATGACTTGGATGCACTGGTAAATAACCAGCAAGTACCGACCGCATCGGCGTTGATAATAGTATGCACACAAGGACGCTTGCGCGTGGAACTGAATCAGGACAGTTATGAGATTCAAAAGGATGATTTATTATTCTGTATGCCCGATTTTCTATTGGAACACTATCTGCATACACCTGATTTTCAGTGCAATATATTCTCTTTCACGACCGAATCGCTGAGCGATATTGCCTACTCGTGCCTGCGTTTGGAGGATAATTGGTACACGAAATATAAGTTCCTTGCCAGCCACCCGATTATTCACCTCAATAAACGCCGCTTGGAACTGAGTGCAGCATACGAACACTTGGTGGGACTCTATACGCAAGAATCCGGACTATATCAAAAACGTATCGCGGACATGCTGGCACAAGCCATCATCTTCGAGATGATTTCGTGGGTGGACGAGTCAATGCATGAACAAGAAAACACCGAATTGTCCACTGTGAACGAGTCGTGTAACAACTCACACACCACCCAACTATTCTCACAGTTTGTGCAACTATTGGAGAATAACCGCACCTCGCGACATTCGGTTTCATGGTACGCCAACCAAATGGCCATCTCCGCCAAATATCTAACCTATATCTGTAATCAGGTGGCAAAAAAAACACCGTCGGACATCATCAACGAGATAGCCATCCGCGAAATAAAACAACGACTATTGTCCACCGACGAGAGTATCAAAGAGATTGCTTACAGCATGGACTTTGCGACCGCAAGCAGTTTCTGTAAGTACTTCCGAATACACACCGGTATCAGCGCACAGGCCTTCCGGAAACAACAACGATAAAACGTTTATACAACATATAAGTCGCCGCCAATTAACCATTTTCCATTCTACACGTTGGAAATTTTTTCCTACACTATTACGCCGTTACCTATATACGGCGGTGCTATCCACCTGACATCCACCTAATGTAATTGAACTATGAGAAACTATGGAAAAATGGGGGAAGTTAATTATTAATTGTTAATTGTTTCTCGTAGCGATCAATGGCTTCGCGCATGAGCAAACGACCTTGCTCCATAATGGTTTCTGCCTTGTCGAAATCGAAAGTGGTGAAAGCATATTGAGGCATCTCTGCCAATATATCAGGCGGTGTGAGTTGGAGCGCGAGTTGCGTGTTTTGCTGTATCTGCATATCTAACATACGGTCCACCATCGTGAAATAATTGACTGAATTAGTGAGGTTTACATTCTGCTCTACTTTCTTTTTCTCTAATCGCATGGTCAGCCCTTGCAAGTACGAAGGGAGTATTATACCTTTTTTTCTAATCAATTCGTTTGCCTTGCTCAACGTAGATTTGGTCTGCTGCTTTTTAACCGCCATCTTATCTTTTCCGGAGATATTCATCGCCACCAACAAGTCTCCACGCTGGCGTTTTACCCGATTGAGGGGAAGCGGATTGAGTACACCTCCGTCCACCAAAAGACGACGCCCCTTCTGGACCGGTTGAAAGAACAACGGAATACTGATACTTGCCCGAATGGCATTGAACAGACTACCGGTTTTGAACACCACTTCATCCGCCGAAATAAGGTCCGCCGCCACAATAGAACACGGGATGGGCAAATCTTGAATCAAGCAATCGGGCACCACCTTCTCCAACTCATTGATAATACGCTCGCCCTTGACCACCGAATTGAACGAAAGGGAAATATCCATCATTCTGAGAATCAACTGCTTATCCACCTGCAAGAACCATTCTTTGGCTTCTTGCAGTCGTCCGGCAGCATACATCCCCGCAATCATCGACCCCATAGAAGTGCCGGCAATACTCGTTATCTCATAACCGCGGTCTATCAGTTCCTCAATGGCGCCGATATGCGCCATTCCGCGTGCGCCGCCCGAACCAAGCACAAGGGCCACATGTTTTGTTTTCATAATATTCTGTTTTGACGGCGCAAATTTACGGAAAAATATCGATGTTTGCAAGTACACCCTGTATAAAAAAGTCAGGTGGATGTCAGGTGGATATCAGGTGGATATCATACGGCACTATGCTATCCACAGGGTAAGATCAGGGCATCCACAGGGAAAAATGCACAAAAAAGAGGTTACCCACAATTCGGGCAACCTCTGAATACTAAATGAAAAACAGCGATTAGTCGGTTTCTTTGGAGTATTGGCAAGTGAAACTGCCACCAGAATACGACATCGTAATCCTCAGTGTAGCCCCGTCTTTCTCCAAACTATAGTTGGCATTCGTGCCATAGTCATTACCTGCGAAATTAGACGACTGAATGGTTTTCACATAGTTGTCATAACATGATTTCTCGCACTTGTAATCAAAGTATGTTACCGACTCCAATCCGTGGTCGTTGCTGTATTGTACATTTTCCAATTCATACTCATACGCAGGAAAATCTTGCAACATCGGATACGTTTTTACGACATCAGCCCATTTCTGAACCTTGTTGACATTGTCCACATCCGTGCCACCGGTTTTGCTATGACAAGCCACTATGGTCAAAGTACACAAGCAAAGTGCCAAACCGATTTTAATTGATTTTTTCATATCTGTTGTGAATTATCCAATTGTAAAATCACACTATTTTCGCAGGAACGAGTTTCTCGCGAATCTTGATGTAGATGATGGTCTCTTTCTTAGCGAAAGCAGTCTGTACATAGCCCATACCGATACCCACCTTGGTATTCGGGAGCATAATACCACTTGTTACATGACCGATCTGGTTGCCCTCTGCATCGCAAATCTCATAGCCATTACGCGGAATAGCACGCTCTTGGCACTCGAAGTGAACCAATTTGCGTTTCAGTCCCTCAGCCTTTTGCTTAACGAGGAACTCCTTGTCAATGAAATCCTTAGCATCCAACTTGGTAATCCAACCGAGACCTGCCTCCAATGGCGAAGTGGTGTCGTCGATGTCGTGTCCGTAGAGGCAGAACCATTTCTCCAAACGCAGACTGTCGCGCGCGCCAAGTCCGATAGGAGCCACGCCGAACTGTTTGCCCACCTCGAAGATAGCGTCCCAAATCTGCTTGCCACTCTCTTTGGGGAAATACAACTCGAATCCGCCTGCGCCTGTGTAGCCGGTATTGCTCAGAATAACACCTTGTACGCCTGCAAAAGACCATTCGCGGAACGAATAGTACGGAATGGCACTCAAATCGGCATCCGTGAGGAGTTGAAGCAACTCGGTAGCCTTAGGACCTTGTACTGCCAACTGACCGTATTTGTCGCTAGCATTCTCCAAAGTAACACCAAACGTATTGTGCTGGTTTACCCACGCCCAGTCCTTGTCGATATTGCCTGCATTGACAACAAGCAGGTACTTGGTGGTGCTGTACTTGTAGATAATAAAGTCGTCCACGATACCACCCTTACCATTGGGCATACAGGTGTATTGTGCCTTTCCTGCCTCCAATTTGCTGACATCGTTGGTAGTGATGTACTGGAGGAAATCGAGAGCTTTCTCGCCTTTTACCCAAAACTCGCCCATGTGGCTGACATCGAAAACGCCTACGCCCTCACGGACAATCATGTGCTCCTGATTGATACCCGTCGGATACTGAATAGGCATGTTGAACCCGGCAAAATCTGCCATCTTTGCGCCCAACGCGATATGGGTCGCTGTGAAAGGTGTTTCTTTTAACATTGTATTTATGATTTAATTGTTTGTAGTCTCTTTATGTTCTAATTCGCTCCGCAAGTCATCTAATATCTTTCCATGATAGGAAAAGTATTTGGCACCTTGGTAGGCACCTGATGCATTGCGTTTGTCTTCCGGCATAAACGTACCAACAAAAGGAGAGAGTTTATAGATACGTCCCTCATACTCCACCGTATCATCACTTGCCACTTTCACTTGTATGCCGGCTGGCACAAACGTGATAAACTCACCTATACTGATACCTACTATGCTGAATTTGAAACGCCCACGCCTAAGTGTATGTTCCTGAATATCAACAATCTCATCGCTTTGGGCGGTATCTTCGATTGGTTTATTATCTTCATACACCGTAATAACAGCATCGTCCAATATTTGTGCTATATCACGAAATATATCTAAAGCAATCTGTGGTGCGACATTGAAAAATTCACGATTTTGGCGTATGCGCAAATCCGTCAAACGGTCAATCGTCTTGTGGATATATTTCTCCACATAGTCGTATTTGGCAGTTTGGATAGTGGCATATATCTCGAAAGGCAGAGGCACAGCCGTATTGTCCAACTCTTTGGAGCGAATATCCACCGGACGTATGCTCTTTCCTATCTTTACCCAATCCTCACGAAAACTTGGATTGGTTAAGATATACACATACCCTCTTTCGTTTGTATTTTCCATGCTACAAGTGAATCAATAAACAATTATGCTTTTTCCACTATTTTGAGAATGACTTGCATTGCTTTCTCCATAGACGGGATGGGGAGGTACTCGAAACGGCTATGGAAGTTCTCACCACCGGCGAAGATGTTGGGGCATGGAAGTCCCTCGAAAGACAAACGTGCACCGTCCGTACCACCACGAATAGGCTGGATATGAGGCGTAACGCCCACTTCCTTCATCGCCTCTTCAACAAGCGTAACGATGTGCATTACAGGTTCCACTTTCTCGCGCATATTGTAGTATTGGTCTCGGATTTCCACCTCTGCCGTACCCTCGCCATACTCGCGATTTATCTTGCGGACCAGGTGTTCTATCTCGCGTTTGCGACTCTCGAAACGAATGCGGTCGTGGTCGCGAATAATATACGAAAGAGTTGTCTCCTCCACCGTTCCGTTCATACCTACCAGGTGGTAGAAACCTTCGTAGTTCTGCGTATGCTCCGGCGTTTCCATAAGCGGCAACATCACTGCGAGTTGGAAGGCGATACGCATGGAGTTAATCATCTTATGATAACCATAGCCCGGGTGTACGTTCACACCATGTACATGAATCTTACAACCGGCTGCATTGAAGTTCTCAAACTCCAATTCGCCAATGGTGCCACCATCCATCGTATAAGCAAAGTCGCAACCGAACTTCTCCACATCGAAGTGGTCGGCACCCTGCCCTATCTCCTCGTCGGGCGTGAAACCGATACGGATTTTACCGTGTTTGATTTCGGGGTGCTGAATGAGGTATTCGCATGCTGACACGATTTCCGCAACGCCTGCCTTGTCGTCCGCGCCGAGGAGTGTCTTACCGTTGGTTACGATGATGTCCTGCCCCTTATAGCGGAGGATTTCGGGGTATTTATTTGTCTCAAGGACAATGTTTTCCTCTTCGTTGAGCACAATATCATTGCCGTCGTAGTTTTTGACAATACGCGGTTGAATATGTTTGCCACTTGCATCGGGTGCCGTGTCGAGATGGGCAATGAAACCGATAGTGGGTTTTCCCTCCACATTGGCAGGCAAAGTAGCCATGACATAACCGTTTTTGTCGAGCGTAATCTCCTGCATACCAATAGTTTGCAGTTCATTGCGCAGATACTCAGCAAACTCCATCTGTCCCGGGGTAGAGGGAGTCATATTGGTTTCTTCGTCCGAAGTTGTGCAAAAACTGACATACTTCAGAAATCTGTCGGTGATACTCATTGTATTATGTTGTTTTGTTTAAGTTGCGTTTTATGAGACAATGCTCATCTTGTTGAGGTCGCCGGCGATGAAGGCGAGGATATTGTCGCAGACTTCTTCGCACATCGCAATACGACTCTCCCAAGTGCCGGTACCCGTATGAGGCGAAAGCACGATATTGTTCAGCCAACGGAAATTAGACGAGACAACCGGCTCATGCTCATAGACATCCAACGCCGCGCCGGCAATCTGACGAGTACGCAAAGCCTGCGCCAATGCGTCCTCATCGACATGCGCACCACGCGCGGTGTTGATAAGGTATGCCGATGATTTCATCATTTGCAATTCAGCCGCACCTATGATATGGTGTACTTCCGGCGTGTAGGGCAAATGGAGCGACACGACATCTGCCGTCTTGAGCAGTTCGTCCTGCTCAACATACTTGGCACCGTATCTCTGCTCAATCTCTTCCGGCAGACGATGGCGGTTGTGGTAGATGATAGTCATTCCCGACGCTACAGCACGACGCGCTAGGGCTTGTCCGACCTGTCCCATACCGATGATTCCCAGCGTTTTACCAAACAAGGAATGCCCCAGATTGTTCATGACTCCGAACTCTATTCCACCCCGCTTGCGCATATTCTTGTCGAACTCCACCGTGCGCCTTGCCACATCGTGCATCAAAGCAAATGCCAACTCGGCAGTAGGTTCAACAATCGCTTTCGGAGTGTTGGTAACGAGTATTCCCCGTTCACGACAAGCATCAAGGTCCACATTGTTGAAACCGGCACCGAAATTAGCAATCAAACGCAAGTTAGGCGCCGAATCTATCATCTCGCGCGTAACAGACTTATCGAAAGTAGAAACAAGCACCTCTGCTTTCTCAAGAGGTGCATTCAGATGGTGCTCTGCCTCTAATCGGGCAAAGCCTCTTTTAGGTAATGATGTAGTAAATGCAATTTCCATAATTCGCCTGCAAAGGTACTACTTTTTCTCGAAACTGACAAATAAAAACACACGGGGAGGCGTCCCTTTATGCTTTCGCTTATGGAAAGAACGGTGTTCCGTCTGACAATGTGTCTTACACGGAAAAAGGTTGACTCATAGAATGTAAAAAATAAATAAAAGATTTTATGAGTACAAAACGTAGAACATTCACCGAAGCCTTCAAGATGCAAGTGCTCAGTGATTATTACAGCAACGGTTGCAATACTCGTGCGACCGCACGCAAATGGGGTATCGTCCACCAAAACATTCAGCAGTGGCTGAAAGTCTCTTGCAAGAATCAAAACAAAGATGTATCTTTGCCGCAAGAAGAACCCAAAAACGACATGAGGGCAGAGGAAAAACAGAACATTTTGGCACTTCAAGAGCGCATTTCCCAACTCGAAAAAAGTCTGGAATATGAGCGTTTGCGCGTCGCGGCTTACGAGCGTCTCATCGAAATTGTCAAACAAGAAGACGGCATTGATGTGCTAAAAAAAGATGGTGCCAAACAGTAGATTGTCTGGCAGATGAGTACCGTGAACAAACAATCGGTACTCTCTGTGCGCTGTTTGGCAAGTCAAAACAGGCGTATTATAAGCATAAGCGTCCGACCGTCAGCGACCGCGATTGGGAGCGACAAGTATTGGACATCGTAGCCCATTATCGCGGGCTTATGCCCAAGATTGGTTGCCTCAAATTATACGATATTGTGTGCAGTATTATGGGCAAGCGCAGAGGCTATGCAAGGGACAATTTTTTGGACTTGATGCGCAGGCATCATTTGCTTGTTCCGCCCCGCCGCACACGCCATACGACCAACTCAAATCACTTGTATTTTAAGTATCCGAATCTTGCTAAAGACATGAATATCAATCACATAAACACGCTTTGGGTGTCTGATATTACCTATATCCCGTTGCAAGGCGGCGATACATGTTACCTGCATTTGGTAACCGATTATTACTCGCGTGCCATTCTCGGTTTTATAGTGTCTCCGACGCTTGAAGCCAAGTACTCGGTGCAAGCATTGGAACAGGCGGTTGTATGGGCGGGCGGAGGTAATTCGTGTGGTACGACGCACCATTCTGACCGCGGTGTACAGTATGCGAGTGATGCTTATACAACGGTGTTGCACGACCATAATATCCGTATCAGTATGTGTGAGGATTACAGCCCGACCGATAACGGTTTGGCGGAGCGGATAAACGGAACTATCAAGACGGAATGGCTTTATCCGCTGCCATTGCTTAGGGACTTGCAAGAGGCGCAAGAACGGATCGCTCACTTTGTGGATTTATATAATAATGTGCGTCCGCATTTGAGTCTGAAAAATAGAACACCGATGTCGGTCTATTTAGACGACCCGAGTATCGTTCCTGCCGTCCGATGGCATTACGAGCAAGCGGAAAAATATGCAGAACCGGCATTTTTTTAGAAAAAAAGAGGGGTAGAAGGATTGGCGCGATTTTTCCTCTCCGTCCCCTCGCGAGGGGACGGAGAGGAAGGGGAGACAACCTGCGTAGTAAGTTGGTCAACCTATCCGACAAACGAGTCAACCTTATACGTATTTTAACAAAACAAACACGGAAACGAGTCAACCTGAAAACGGACAGAACACGGTGTACCGTGTCCGTTTTCAGGTTGTCTTTCGGACGGCTCTTTTTGCCGTCTCGTTGCCGTCTCGTTGCCGTCTTTTTAATATATTTTATACGGTATAAAATATAACGAACTATTGTTATATCGAACTGACGTTAAATATATAATTGCATAATTATGGGGATTGTACGTGATTGTAGTTTGTTATTATGGAGATAGCATACGATTGTAGTTTATAATTATGGAAATTGTACATAATAGCAGTTTGCTTCTGTTCTAAATAGCATTTATTTTTATTTTTTGCTAAATCGTACATATATAGTGGATTAGGCATATTTTTTACGAAAAAAAGCATACTGCTATTGCAAATGTCAAACTACCTGAAAATCAGCGGTATATATGTTGAAAACTTTTGTAACTTACTGATAATCAAATTGCAACGCGTAACCGGTTGAAATAGACGCAAATGCGGCAGTTTGCAGAAAGTCTGGATTGTCGGAAATTTGCCTATTCGCCCAAAAAGCAGTACCTTTGCACTCGGATTCGGTAATATCCCTTTTGCCATTTTCACTATTTTCACACTTTTCTGACACAAAACGTCTTTTTCGTTTTTCTCTTACCAGGATTTGTTGTAAAAATATCGACAGGGGGAATTCGCGCCAAAATGAACGTATGAATGAACAACTGAACATATTGTGGGCACAATGTCAGACTATCTTGGCTGACAACTTGAAGCCGATTGCATACCAAACATGGTTTGCGCCGATTGTTCCGTTGCGGTACGAAAATCAAGTTTTGATTTTGCAAGTGAAGTCGCAATTTGTTGCCGAATATATAGAGGAGAATTATATTGACCTGCTTTCGGCTACGCTCTTCCGTGTCTTCGGTTTGGGGACTCGCTTGGAATATCGTGTGCTGATTGATTCTACATCGGGTGCGGGGAGTACAATTCCTTCTACGGGTGCTGCCAAAGAGAATGTCCGCAAGGAGAACGGTGGCGGCTATACGCCGACGGCTCCGGTGATGGATTTCGATACGCAACTCAATATGGGGTACACGTTTGATTCATACGTTGCCGGCGAACCGAATAAATTGGCGCGCACTGCCGGTGTAACGGTGGCTAAGCAACCCGGCTATACGGCTTTCAACCCCTTATTTATATATGGTGGCAGTGGAGTAGGGAAGACTCACTTGGCAAATGCTATCGGCAATCAAGTACGTCTGTTGAACCCGCAAGCACGTGTATTGTATGTGTCAGCCAATACGTTCAAACTCCAATTTCAAGACGCGCGTAATACCAATCGTATTCCTGATTTCCTGAATTTCTATCAGAGCGTGGATGTACTGATTATGGATGATATTCAGTATTTTGCAGGACTTAAAGGCACGCAGGATACGTTCTTCCATATATTCAATTATCTTCAACAGTCGCACAAACAGTTGATTCTGACTTCTGATCGTTCGCCGGTGCAACTCAAAGACATTGAAGACCGCTTGCTGACGCGTTTTAAGTGGGGTTTGTCGGCGGAGATTACACGTCCGGATTACAATCTGCGTCGTAATATATTGCTCAATAAAATGCACCGTGATGGTATTCAACTGACCGATGATGTGATTGATTTTATCGCGAACAATGTGCGCGATTCGGTGCGCGATTTGGAGGGTATCTTGGCGAGTCTTTTGGCACATTCGACACTTACCGACCGCGATATCGACTTGCAACTGACTGAGCAAGTGGTTTCGCATATCGTTGAGATTCAGCCGCGTACGGTGGATATGGGGGATGTGGTCGGCGCCGTGGCGGAGCATTTTAATATACCGGAGAAGTCGATTGTTTCGCAGAATCGTTCGAAGGAGATAATGCAGGCACGCCATGTAGCAATCTACTTGAGCAAGGAACTTACCGACCATTCTCTCAACGAGATAGGGCTCTATATGGGGCGCCGTACGCATGCTACTGTGCTCCACTCGATTACCTTAATGCGTGAGCAATTGGAGATAGACCCTGTTCTGCGCCAACAGGTACACCAGATAGAATCTGTGTTGCAACATTAGTGTGTAATCCGTTGAGGTTATATAACCATAAAAATGTATATTCCCAAAGCCCTATGTCGGGGCTTTTTTTGTTGTGGGCAATTTTCACCACGATTGTTGTGTATCCGAGAAAAAAGTTGTACCTTTGCAAGAAATTAGGAAACTATGGGGAAGGCACAAGCCGCGGAGAAAGCAAAAAAGACGGTAGCAGCACAACCTACCCGAGTGGCAGAAGGTATCTACAAAGACCGCGGGAGTCGGTTTCTCGCTTTTGCAGAACCTATCGCCGATGAGGAGCAGGCTAAGGCGCGTGTGGCGTGGTACAAAAAGAAGTATCACGATGCGCGACATGTGTGCTATGCCTACCGTTTGGGCGAGAACCTATGGCGCACCAAGGACGATGGCGAACCTCATGGTACGGCGGGACTACCAATCTTGCGTTCTATTGATGCACGCGGATTGGACAATATCCTTGTGGTCGTGGTGCGCTATTTCGGTGGCACTTTGTTAGGCACGGGGGGATTGATGGTCGCCTACCGCGAAGCAAGCAAAGATGCGCTGGATAAGTATATAATTGCCTGATAATCATTGTAAATTGTAATTTGAAAACTGTGGACCCTTATAAACACATACGTGCGTATAGAAACGGTTGCCTATTGGCGGCTACTGATTGGATTACGATTCTGCCGATGTTGCAGTGTTGTCGTTTGCGGACAACCAAGTCGTTGAAACTGAGTTACTTGGGAGATAGGAAGACTATCGAAAAAGACATCCGCCACGGTGCTTTTTTTATGACTAATCACCGCGATATTTGTATGGATTCGGCGTGGCTGTCGATGTTGCTGCGCGACCGGTATTTTATCCGCCCCTATATCGGCATCGGAAATAACTTGTTTGGCAAGTGGTGGATAGAACCGTTTGTGCGTTATATGCGTTGTTTCGTGGTTATTCGCAACGGTTCAATCCATCAGCAGTTGGAAAATGCCAAAGTGCTTTCACGCTATATCAACGACCTTCGCAATCGCCACAAATCCATTTGGTTAGCCCAACGCGAAGGGCGCGCTAAAGATGGTAACGACCGTACCCAACCCGGTGTGTTGAAGATGCTCACCATCGGTACGTCCGATTTTTTTCAGGCGGTGATGAATCTAAATATCTGCCCCGTGTCTATCTCTTACGAGTTCGACCCCTGCGATTTTCTCAAGGCGCAGGAGATGCAGCAGAAGCGCGACAACCCTGATTGGAAAAAAAGCAAGGAGGATGATATTCGTTCTATGGCAACGGGTATCAACGGGCAGAAAGGGCGTGTGGTGTTCCGCCTGACCTCCTCTATCAATCATGAGTTGGAGCAGGCTTTGCGCGAGCAGCCGAAGTTGCGCAAGTTGAGCAGGAACGAGCAAATTCAGTATGTGTGCGATCTGATAGACAGGCATATACATTTGGGATATGAGTTGTTTGAGCGTGGCACGGATTTTGACAAGTATATCGAGAGTCGCGTTGCGTTGGTGGATATCCCCAACAAAGACGAGGCTTTCTTGCGCGAGAAACTATATGAGATGTACGATAATCCGCGCAGAAACGCCCTCGCAGCGCGGGAACAGAAACAAATAACAAAAACGAATGAACTATGAATGATATGAAAAGAGCCATTTTTCCGGGTAGTTTTGACCCCTTTACCATCGGTCATTACGATATCGTGATGCGTGGGTTGAGCCTGTTTGATGAGATTATCATTGCTATCGGACGCAATAGCACCAAAAAAGAGACGTTCCCTATTCGTGAGCGCGAATTGGCTATTCAAAAGATTTTCAAGGACGAACCTCGTGTGCGTGTGATGATTTACGACTCGTTGACTGTCGATTTTGCCAAGCAACAGGATAGTCGGTTTATCCTTCGCGGCATACGTTGCGTGTCGGATTTTGAGTATGAGCGAAATATGGCAGAAGCCAATCGGCAACTCGGTGATATAGAGACGATTATACTTTATACCCGCCCCGAGTATGCTCATATTTCTTCCACTCTGGTGCGCGACCTCTATTCTTACGACAAAGATGTTTCCGCTTTTGTGCCTAACAAACTGAAATAACTATGCGAAACGCCAAACTGAATCTCATGTTTCTATTGGTGCTGTGTACCATACCCGTGATGGCACAACGCCAAAAGACCGCCCGTATTGACCAATCGCTGTCTATCTACAACGATGTCTTGCGTCAGTTGGATATCAACTATGTGGATACCCTTAATTATGAGGAACTTACGGAGGTGGCTATCAATGCCATGCTACGTCGGATAGATCCATATACGGTGTATTATCCCAAAAAGAAAGACGACGATTTGCGTATGATGACTACCGGCAAGTATGGCGGAATAGGGTCTGTCATTCAGCAGCGCGAAGTGAAAAACAAGCGTGGCGAAAAAGAGAAACAAATTATTATCGCCAATCCGTACGAAGGCAAACCGGCACAGCGCAACGGTGTGCAGGCGGGCGATAGAATCTTGTCGGTAGATGGTATTTCCACCAAAGGACAGTCGGTCTCGGATGTGAGCAACAACCTCCGAGGGGTGCCGGGCTCGACGGTAACGCTGTTGTTGCAGCGCGATGGCGTGGAGAAACCGTTTGAGGTCAGTTTTGCGCGCGAGGATATCCATCTTGATCCCGTAACTTACTATTGCACAATCAGTTCCGATACGCTTCCTGCCCCCGTGGGTTATATCAGTTTTGCGGAGTTTACCACCAATTCCGCCCGTGAGTTTGCAATGGCGTTGGACGACCTTTACTATAATCAGAATGCGCGCGCGCTTATCATCGACTTGCGTGGTAACGGCGGAGGTATAGTGGATGAGGCGATACGTATTGTCAATCTGTTTGTGGACAGGGATACTGAAATAGTCTCCACCAAGGGCAAGACCAAGAACTCCTGCCGCTCGTATTACACCACTTCTGCGGCGCGTTTCCCGGATATGCCTCTGACGATATTGGTGGATAAGAACTCTGCGTCGGCGAGCGAAATTCTCAGTGGCAGTCTGCAAGACCTACATCGTGCCACCCTTATCGGGCAACGCACTTTCGGAAAAGGATTGGTACAAAATGTGCGTCCGATAGCCTATGACGGACACTTGAAAGTAACCACCTCCAAGTATTATCTGCCGTCGGGGCGTTGTATTCAGGCTATCGACTATGCGGAACGTCAGCGGGGTAAGGAACTGCGCAGGGACACTGCCGGTGGTATCCTGCCCGACATAGTGCTGACTGATTCTGCCAAAGTGGATGTGTGCTACTCGTTGTATGTGAAAAATATGTTTTTCGACTATGCCACACGCTACCATCGCCTGCATGATTCCATAGCCGCGCCGGAGGTGTTTACGCTGACAGACGAGGATATCGAGGATTTCTGCCGTTTCTTGGACGAGCAGGAGTTTACATACGAGACCGAAACAGGCAAATACTTTCGCGATGTGTTGGAGATGGCGCGCCATGAGGATATCGATTCGGCAACAGTGGCAGCCCTCGAAGCCATCCAACCGCAATTGCAACCGTCTTTCCGTGAGGCAATTTATCGCAATCTGGACGAGGTAAAGAGCCTTCTCGGCAGCGAGATAGTGTTGCGCTACTATTACCAGCGTGGGCAGGCGGCATACCAACTTCGCTTCGATGATGAGTTTAAGCGTGCGCTGACCGAGTGTAAGCGTCTCACATCGGACAACCACTAATCGGCATATCACATTCATCGCCAATCACATTCCATACCCCGAAAAGGGACATTATTTGCATACGCATTTTGCTTATCCGACCGGATAAAGCAGAGTGCGTATTTTTTTTGTTGTGCGTATCTTCCCCATTTATAGGGACTTAGGCGGCAATGTATGTTTTTTATGGCAAAAATCATTTGCATATATCCGCAAAATATAGTACCTTTGCAGAGTACTTTGAGAGTGAGAAATACTCTGTTTTTGATATAGGAAGATGCCAATCAGTTGGTTTTCTGGTATATACGTAAGATGAAAAAAGAAAACGAGTGAAAATCTCGTATCGTTTCATTGGTTGTTGGTCCTAACCGAGAGAGGTAAAATATGTTTTTATCTTTTGGCGTGATATGTGCGGTTATATACCTATTATATATGAGGAGTATGGGGGAATGAGATATCGACAGAGATTATCTTGGGCGATGGATGCGGCAGACAGGTGTGGTCGAAACCAAGAGTACACAACTTAGAAACAATAGATACACAATATGGAGACACGAATTATCAAGCGCGATGGGAAATCGGAGATTTTCTCAATCGACAAGATTAAGAACGCCATCAACAAGGCGTTTATCGCTTCCGGCACTTTTGCGACCGAAGAGACTATGACAACCATTATCTCTCGTCTGCGTATTCATGATGGTATCGGAGTGGAAGAAATCCAAAATCAGGTAGAGGTCGCTCTGATGGCAGAGGGCTACTACCAAGTGGCTAAAAACTACATGATTTATCGTTATCGCCACACCAAGGACCGCGAGACGATGGAGAAGTTGGACTTCCTGATGAACTATTGCAGCGCCAGCAATGCCGCTACGGGAAGCAAGTATGATGCCAATGCCAATGTCGAGAAAAAGAACATCGCTACGCTGATTGGTGAGTTGCCCAAGTCGAACTATATCCGGCTGAACCGTCGTATGCTGACCGACCGAATCGAAAAAATGTTCGGCAAAGAACTGGCGGATAAGTATATGATGTTGCTCAAGCAGCACTTTATCTACAAGAACGATGAGACATCTCTTGCCAACTATTGTGCCTCCATTACGATGTACCCGTGGTTGTTGGAGGGGACGAAGGCCATTGGCGGCAATGCCACTCCGCCGACTAATCTCAAGTCCTTCTGCGGCGGGTTCATCAATATGGTGTTTATGGTAAGCAGTATGCTGTCGGGTGCTTGTGCAACGCCGGAGTTCTTGATGTATATGAACTACTTCATCGGCAAGGAGTATGGTACCGACTATTGGCAGCATGCGGATAAGGTGGTGGACCTGAGCAAACGCCAACGCACAATAGATAAGGTGATTACCGACTGTTTCGAGCAGGTGGTCTATTCGATTAACCAACCTACCGGCGCGCGTAATTTCCAATCGGTATTCTGGAATATCTCGTACTACGACCGCTACTATTTCGAGTCTATTTTTGGTGAGTTCCGCTTCCCCGACGGCGAAAAGCCCGATTGGGATTCGCTCAATTGGTTGCAGAAACGCTTTATGAAGTGGTTCAATGCCGAGCGTCTGCGTTCTGTGCTGACGTTCCCGGTCGAGACGATGGCGTTGCTGAGCGAGAACGGCGATGTGAAAGATAAGGAGTATGCCGATTTCACAGCCGAGATGTATGCAGAGGGACACTCTTTCTTTACCTATCTGAGCGATAATGCCGATTCGTTGGCAAGTTGCTGCCGTTTGCGCAACGAGATTACCGACAATGGTTTCTCCTATACCTTGGGCGCCGGCGGTGTTAGCACCGGTAGTAAGTCTGTGCTGACTATCAACCTCAACCGCACGGTGCAGTACGCGGTGCGACAAGGTATGTCGTATCTGACGTATGTGGAGGAAGTGGTGGATTTGATGCACAAGGTACAACTCGCCTACAACGAGAACCTCAAACGCTTGCAAGAAGAAGGCTTGTTGCCGCTGTTTGACAGCGGGTTTATCAATATCAACCGCCAATACCTCACTATCGGCGTGAATGGTTTGGTGGAAGCGGCGGAGTTCTTGGGTATCTCTATCAGCGACAACGAGCAATATACCAAGTTTGTGCAAGATGTATTGGGTACGATTGAGCGTCTCAATAAGCAGTATCGAACCAAGGAGGTGATGTTCAACTGCGAGATGATTCCGGCGGAGAATGTGGGCGTAAAGCACGCCAAGTGGGACAAAGAAGATGGATATGTAGTACCGCGCGATTGTTACAATAGTTATTTCTACGTCGTAGAAGATACATCGCTCAATGTTATGGACCGTTTCCGCCTCCACGGACGTAAGTATGTGGAGCATCTCACGGGGGGATCGGCTTTGCACTGCAACCTCGAAGAGCATCTGTCGAAAGCGCAGTATCGCAACTTGCTCCGCGTAGCAGCACAAGAGGGTACCAACTATTTCACGTTCAATATTCCTAACACTGTCTGCAACGATTGCGGGCATATTGACAAGCGTTACTTGCATAAATGTCCCGTTTGTGGTAGCGAAAACTTGGATTATCTGACGCGCATCATTGGCTACTTGAAACGCATCAGCAATTTCTCCGAGGCACGCCAGCAAGAGGCTTCACGCCGCTACTATGCTCACGTGGACAATGCACAATGCAATGCGTAATGCATAATAGAAACTCATATACACGCATCAATAGTTTTATTTTTGCTATTCTGCTTTTGGTTGTTAATGGCTGTTCCACTAATAATCCAGATTGGAGTGATGTTAATTCAAATAATAGTAACAACTCATCTTATATGGTGAGGTATCGTGTTAACTATGATTTACCATACCCATCCAAGTCTAATATAGTCATATCATTAGCGACGAAAAATGGAGGCACACAATATGTGGAACCACAAGGAAGAAACTCAGTATATTATTATGGTCCCTATACAAAGGGACAATTATTAAGTGTTTCTTTTTCAGCAACGGTTCCTGCACCAAAGTTAAAAACAGCAGAAGTGTCTATTGATGTATCATTGGATGGCGAATCTTATGTTTGTGTAGCGCATAATAGTGCAGAGAGTAATAGCGGTACAACCAACATATCGGTTAGTACATCTTATAGAATACAATGAACGAAATCAAGGACAGGGATATCCACTCCGACCTCAAGCAGTACACCAATTTCCTTTCGGAATATGCGGTGTGTTTGCTTGCCGCAGGAGTACATACAACACGTATAATCCGCAATACTACCCGTATTGCGGATTCGTTTGATGTGAAAGCGGAGATGACGGTGCTGCATAAGACGCTCACACTGACCCTTTCA
>JBNMHB010000007.1:0-38669 GCA_050872525.1 Bacteroidales bacterium
ACTCACACCAGTTCAGCAGGTTAGCCAACCATAGACCCAGCAGCACTACCAATACAGACGCTGCCGAGATGAGCCATTTCTGCCAAGCGGGCATACCTTTCTTGGCCAGCGGATCTACCAACTGGAGCATCGGGAACTGTGCCTGTTGGGTGAGCGTGGTGCCAAACATCACACTGACGACGGCATCGGCGTTGATTGCCCAGCCGTTGGCATTGAGCAGAGGAGCCAAGTTGCGTTTGCGCAGTTTGATCCACGCCATAATCATTGCGGGGCCACTGATGACGAGCATCAAACCAATAATCGCCAAGATAGGCATATACCAACCCTTCTCTGCCAGGTCGCCAAAGCCCTTGCCCAAACTGGTGAAGAAAGCACCGATGTAGCCGATTGCCATACCGAAGGCAGCAAAGATACCGGCGAACTTAGCGATATCGAATGCCTGCACTTTGTTATTCTCCTCGGGTGTCTTCTTAGCATTCTCTTCTATCTTGGCGGTAGCCTCAGCAAAGGCCTTGTCGTTCTTCTCGGATGCGGATTTGTTGATGAGGTTGGAAATCCAATCGCCCAATTTGCGGTAGGGACTCCAAAATGCCTGACTGATAGAAATCGGGATGTCGATAATCTTCGTTACCACGGCATCCCAGTCGTTGCCCGCATTGTCGTAGAAGAGAGCGTTCTTTCCTACTTTCAAGTTGCGGATGTCGCCGATAGTCATCGCTGCCACGATCTGCATTTTCTGCCCCAGTTTCTTGCTCTCGCAATCGCAGTAGATAAGGAACATCCCGCTCTGCCCGGCTTGCAGGTTGTGCTTACCCATATCGCTCACGCGCACGCATAGCGTACACGCGCGTTGATCTATAATAAGTGTACCTGCCTGAAAGATGGCTTTGGGTTGTGCCTTGTCGTAGAAATCCTCGAATGTGATAAAATTGCGGAGCAAGCGATAGAAATCGCGACTGAGCAACAGCAACTTACGCAGCGATTGGTATTGTGCTTGTGCGGCGGAGAGGGCAGCCGCGTTGGCATCGTTGGCTGCTGCCACACCTGCTTCGTAGGCAGCGATTTTCGTTCCCATCTCGGCGAAATCAGCCTCGGCAAGCCCGGGTTTTTGGGTATCTTCGGCAATGGTAGCCAGTCCCAACGATTGCAGTTTGGCTTGCTCGAAATAGGCAGCATAATCGGCTTGTTTGGCTTTGTAGGCAGCGATGACATCCCCCTCGAAAGGTGCTTCGGGGGCAGGTTGTGTCTCTACCGAGACGGCAGCGATAGCGGTCTCTACATCGGCGAGAGTAATCGTTTGCCCATCGGCTGACACCTGTTTTGCTACTGCGAGAATGGTCTCGTCGTCGATGTTGGCAAGCGGCAATTCGGCTTTGCCCGCCAACAGCGTCTCGGGGTCGCGCAGTACGCTACACAACCAATCGGCAGTTTGTATCACCTCTTTCACACGCAACTTGCCATCCCCGTCGAGGTCTATCAGTTTGAGGCTTTCTTCGTTGATTTCCAACCCTGTTGTCGGACAAGAAAGCACCGTCCACATTTTCTGGTCTAATTCTCCCAAATGGCGAATATCTTCGCCCGACTGTATCTTCACGCGGGTCGTTCCTCCCACGTTGGCAAAAGTCCAATTGTACTTCATATTGATTATTTTTCCATATTTAGAGCCTGCAAAGGTACACATTTTCGCGCAAATATGCAAACAGTTCTCCATCAAGGAACCAATAAAAAACCATAAAAATGGGCTTAAAATGGGTTGCACTAATTGTCGTAATTTTCTTTGAACATATAATTGACCATACAATTGACCATATAATTGAACCATTGTTTCTTTGGAGAGAACAGAGAATGTTAAAAGTCAGGTGGATGTCAGGTGGATGTCAGGAGGATATCATTCATAATTCCTAATTACCAATATCTCCTTGTTCCTTATTCTTTATTCCTTATTCCTTGTTCCTCATTCATAATCAGAATAGTCTCAATATGGCTCGAAAAGTCCTCCTTTTTGATAAATAGAGATTGCAAATAGCAGGAAAATGTGCTATAAAACACATTTTTCTTGCAAATTATTTGGCTATATCAAAAATATGTAGTACTTTTGCATTGTGTTTTTCATGGTATTAGATTTAAGGTTAAGTAAAAAGATTGGGTTGTCGGGAGACAATCCGCTTTTTTTATATATAGGTGTGTACTGAAATGCACATATTTCACACCGAAACGCACATATTTCACATATTTTGCACACCGCACTTTCTCAGCATTCGTTGTCGTCTCGTTATCGTCTCGTTGTCGTAATTGACCGCTATTTGGAACGGCGAATTAACTTTTGAAATTTTGTTATATGCAGTTGTTACCTATTAAGGTCCGGTACAACTAATCATTTAATTTGTGTATAATTGCAATTTGTGTTTTTTGGTGTTATTTTGCTGTGTATTTTTACCTTTTAGTATCAACAAGTGTACTTTTGTTGGATTTTTGTATCATATCGATTTGCAGGTATCAGAAAAATAGCGTACCTTTGCAGCGTGTGATATCCAATAATACGAATAATCTCAGAATCTAAGTACCAATCGTTTCCGAATCTGAATAACCATAAATTATAGGGAATATGAAACACTTTAGAAACACATTGTTCATCGGTTCGCTTATTATGCTGACTGCTTGCCATGCACATTTAGACAACTATCAACCTATGTTAGCCAAAGGCTATCAATGGGAAGTATTTCATCAATCGGAGTTTATCGGCGAGGAGCATCCTGCTGTATCGGAAACCTTGAGTATGCAGTTAGCCGAAGACACCACCATCTCCGGCAAGACATACAAGAAACTGATGGTGTCCCGGAAGGGCGAACCCAATCTGCAATTATATGCCTTGTTGCGCGAAGACATTGAGCAACAAAAAGTGTACTATTGGTACAAGGATGAGGCGGTGTTGCTGTACGACTTTGGTATGAAAGTGGGGGACAAGACCAAGTTGTATCTCAACGAATTTTGCAGTACCCGACCCATAGATTACTATTTGCAGTTGGTGGAGATACGCAGTAAGCAAGATTGTCAGAAGCACACGTATAGAGAATTTGTGTATGACGTATATTGCAAAGAGAATGGCAGTTACGTAAAACAATGTTCGCATATAACTATGGAACGCTATGGGTCCTATAGCGGAATTATTTGCAACAACACGGCTATGTTGGACGGCGGAGAGACTTATAAACTGCTTGCGGCATATAACGAGAACCCTGTTTTGTGCTGGAATGTAGAGGAATAATGCACAACGTTTTTGTTTTGTCCGGTTCCTAACTTTTGAAGTCTATGGGTAATTCTTGATTTTGAGTACATAGGCGGGATATATATACTAACAGAGGTTGCCGATTGGCAACCTCTGTTGGTGTTCTGTCGGGATAGCGAGATTCGAACTCACGACCTCCTGCTCCCAAAGCAGGCATTCTAACCGGGCTGAACTATATCCCGATGCTCTGTTATTTCAAAAGCAGGTGCAAAGATACGACTTTTTTTTGAACTATACAAACTATTTGGGATAAAAAGTACAAATAAATCGTTTTGCGTTGCTTTTGCGGGGCAAAAAGTGGTGTTTCAGACAGACTGAGATTAGACAGAGATTAGTCGAGCATATCGCCGAAGTTGTTACTTAGTTGTACCATTCGGTCGTACTCTTCGGGAGAGAGGTCGTAGAAATAGAAGTTACGCGGGTCGAGGGGTTTATCCTGATAGCGCACTTCGTAGTGCAAGTGCGGTCCTGTGGATTTGCCGGTATTTCCCACCAAAGCGATGACATCGCTACGTTTGACTTTCTGCCCTTTGTGCACCAGCGATTTGTACAAGTGGGCATAGAGCGAGGTGTATCCGAAACCATGGTTGATAATCACGGTGTTTCCGTATCCCTGTTTCCAACCTACGAACTCGACCTGCCCATTGCCCGTGGCATAGACATCGGTGCCGACGGGGGCGGTAAAGTCCATGCCCGAGTGGAAACGACGCACGTGATAGACCGGGTCCACACGCACACCATATCCGGATGCCACACGCTTGAGGTCCTTATTCAATACCGGTTGTATCGCGGGGATATTTTCCATTCGCACTTCCTGCGTTTTTGCCAATTCCAACAGGTCGTTGTAGGACTGCGCCTGCGTATAAATCTCGCGTTCCAACTGGTCCACTTTGCGTGTTAAGTCGCTCACTAACTGCGAGTTGGTCATCTTGGAAATGGAGTCGTAGTAGTTTATACGGTGTGCCGTTCCCATACGTACGCTGAGTGGCAACGGTTCGGCACCAAACAAGACACGGTAGAGGTTTTCGTCGCGCTGCCCCAAGTCCTGCATTACCACCTGCATCTGATTGACCTGCTTATCCAACAAGACAATTTGTGCTTCGAGGTTTTTATTTTTCTGTTGCAGTTGTGCTTCGCGCGGCGAAGGAAAGAAATAGAAAAACGCCACGAAAAAAACAATTCCCAGACAGACACCTCCCAGCAAGTACCATCCCGAACGACGCAACCAATAGATGAATCCGTGTTCGATACGTTCCAGCGCAAGGGTTTCAGGATTTATGTGATATTTTTTTTTCATTTTTCCACCAGAAGAAGTATTGGTTTTGTTGTTTTTTCTCTTTCTCGCTCCGTGCTACATAGACAGGTTGCATAGTGTAGGGATTGAGACCTGTGTAGAACATCGTAGTGGAGAGCGTCATAGGCGTAGGCGTGAAATCCTGCACCTGTTCCGGATGATAGTGCATACGTTTGGTCCACTCGGCGAGGTCTGCCATGTCCCGATTGGTACATCCCGGGTGAGAAGAGATAAAATAGGGTATGAGTTGTTGGCGCATACCTGCCTCCTCATTGATGCGAAAGAAGAAATCGCGGAAGCGCAGGAAATGCTCCCACGAGGGTTTCCGCATGAGTTTCAGCACGTTAGGCGAGGTATGTTCGGGTGCCACTTTGAGTCGTCCGCTCACATGGCGGGTGATGAGTTGCCGCCCGTATTCCTCTGTCATCAAATCGTACCGCACACCGCTTCCGACAAAAGCGTGTCGGATATAAGGCAGTTTGTCCACCGTGCGATAGATGTCTAAGATAGGGCGGAAGTCCTGATTGAGGTTCTTGCAAATCTGCGGTTGGAGGCAACTGGGTCTTGCACATTTCTCGCAAAGCGACATGTCCTTTCCGTGCATTTGGTACATGTTCGCCGACGGTCCTCCCAAATCGCTCAACACGCCTTTCCACTCGGGCAGAGTCTGCAAATGTTCTATTTGGCGAAGGATAGATTGCTTGGAACGGGAGGTGATTTGTTTTCCTTGATGCGCGGAGATAGTACAGAACGAACACCCGCCGAAACACCCGCGATGCATACACACCGAGAAACGAATCATCTCGTAGGCGGGGATACGCTTATCCTTATATTTCGGGTGTGGGAGGTATTGAAACGGCAAATCGTACACTTGGTCGAGTTGCTCTGTGGTCATCGGCAGATAGGACGGATTTAGCACCACAAAACGTTTGCCCACCGGTTGAACCAAAGTCTGCTGATGAATCTTGTTGCTCTCGGTTTCTATCAGGCGGAAGTTCTCGGCGTGGCAACGTTTATCGCGCAAGGCGTCTTCGTGGCTATGCAAGAGGATGGTGTTCTCGTCGATATCCGGCTGTGTATCAGTGAGGTAGCCTGTTTGCGGAATGTCGTGGCATATACCCCGTCGGGCAATATCCACTATTGCCTGTTCGCCCATTCCGTAGATGAGCAGGTCGGCTTGCGAATCCACCAAGATAGACGGCATCAACTTGTCCGCCCAATAGTCGTAGTGGGTGAGTCGCCGCATAGAGGCTTCTATTCCGCCTATTACGACCGGCACATCAGGGAAATGCTGTTTGAGAATTTTGCTATAGGTAATCGTACAATAGTCGGGACGCATACCTGCCTTACCATCGGGGGTATAGGCGTCGTCGGAGCGTCTGCGACGTGCTGCAGTGTAATGATTGACCATAGAATCCATGGAACCTGCCGTGATTCCGAAGAACAGACGCGGGCGTCCGAGTTTGGTGAAGTCGCGGTGGTCTCCACGCCAATCGGGTTGAGGAACTACCGCCACACGATAGCCGGCTGCTTCCAATGTGCGTCCGATGACAGCAGCACCAAACTGGGGATGGTCGATATAGGCATCCCCCGAAAAGAGAATGACATCCACCTCATCCCACCCGCGTAGTTCCAACTCTTTGCGGGTAGTAGGCAAGTATTTCTTCAAGTCGTATTGCTGCATCAGTCTATTTGACAATGTGTATCATCAACTGCACCTGTCTAATGGCGATATATCAATCCAATTGCAAATCCAACGCATTTTTTAACAGCCTGAGTGCGGGGTTTTCTTCCGCCATCACCTTGTATTTTTCTTCGTCGGTGAATGCCATTTGGGTGCGTGTGTATTGTGTCAAACTGAGTGTGAGCGTGATGCTGTCGTTTTGCAACGCCTCGCGCAAGAGCCTATAGATCTCGGGCAGATGGAGTTTCAGTTCCTCTAATTGCCACGGGTTGGGCAGTTGGTAGAGTATGGGCATAGTGCCTTGATAGACAGGGCGGTAGTCGGTAATGAGACTATGGAGACGCGGTTCCTCAAAATGAGTAGCCAGACCAATCCACGCGTCATTGAATTGGTCAGCCGTAAAAGGGGTGGTACGATGATTTTGAGTGGCAGCCTGCTGTTGTGCCTGTTGAGGGGCTGTAGATGGCGAGGCAGGCGTGTGAGCAGCAGAAGGCATAGTGGGAACCGAAGGCATGGTGGGTATCGAGGACACCGTAGGTATGGGTTTCTGCGCTTGTTGCGGACGGGGCGTAGGTTGTGGAGCCGATACCGGCGTTGGTTTCTGCGCCGACGCTTGTTGTGCAGGCTTTTGGGCAGCCTGTGTGGCAGGTTGCTGCTGTACGGGTTGTGTGGCGGGAGCCGGTTGCGGGGCAGTGAGTTTCACCAATGCCAATTCTACCGTGAGTCGCTTATTGCGGGCGGTACGATAGTTGATGTCGCATGTGTTGATTATCTCCAATGCCCGGAATATCCACAAGGGATGGCATTGTTGCGCCTGTTGGGCATAGTGCTGACGAATAGCATCGGATGTTTCCAAGAGTTGCACCGTCTGCGGGTCTTTGCTCACGAGGACATCGCGCAGGTGCTGTGCAAAGCCGGTGATGAAATTGCCGGCATCGAACCCTTTTTGTAACACTTCGTTGAGCAGGAGCAAGGCACCACTCACGTCGTGTCGCAAGGCGCAATCGGTGAGGCGGAAATAGTATTCGGTATCTAAGACATTCAGCACTTCGATGGCACGATCGTAGGTGATTTCCTGTCCACAGAACGACACCAATTGGTCGAAGATACTCAGTGCGTCGCGCATACCTCCGTCTGCTTTTTGTGCCACCACGTTGAGGGCTTCTTCGCTTGCAGTGATACCCTCTTGTGCTGCTACATTCTGCAAATGGGCTACCGTGTCGGCGACGGTGATACGTGAGAAATCGTACACCTGACAGCGACTCAGGATAGTGGGTAACACCTTGTGTTTCTCGGTGGTTGCCAAGATAAAAATGGCATAAGAAGGAGGCTCCTCCAAGGTTTTGAGTAAGGCGTTGAACGCGCCTTGCGAGAGCATGTGTACCTCGTCGATGATATAGACCGAGTACTTACCTATCTGCGGCGGGATACGCACTTCGGCAATGAGATTGCGTATGTCCTCTACCGAGTTGTTGCTCGCTGCGTCTAATTCGTGGATATTGAAAGAGCGTTGCTCGTTGAACGCACGGCACGACTCGCACTCGTTGCAGGCATCGTATTCGGCAGTCGGGTGCAGACAGTTGATGGTCTTGGCGAAGATACGGGCGCAAGTGGTTTTTCCCACGCCTCGCGGTCCGCAGAACAGATACGCGTGCGCCAAATGGTTCTGACGAATCGCATTCTGCAGAGTGGATGTAAGTGCGCGCTGACCCACAACCGTCTCGAAAGTCATCGGACGATATTTGCGCGCGGAAACGATATAATTCTCCATAAATTACATAATTATCGCGCAAAGGTACAAAAAAAATGGGAGATATACAAACAAAAATAGCGCAAGGGTACCAAATTTCATCTCTTGTATGAGCCTTTTGGAGGATAGTTGATGTGTTTTACAAAATATAGACCAATATACCAAGGGGAAAATAATGACGATTATCAAAAAAATAATGTGTATCCCTTGCTTATCCCTTGCTTATCCCTTGCTGAATCACCTACTAATCACCCACTAATCACCTACTAATCACCTACTAATCACCCACTAATCACCCGATATTGTTTTGAGGAAGATACGGGGAGTATGTGCTTGCGTAATAATTTCCATTTTGCATATTTTACAACGCTCTTGTGTATTTCAAAAAAAAGCAGTAACTTTGTGCGCTTTTGGGCGTTGGTTTGTCTTCGGCTCAATAGGTGGGGAGTGGTTGGCGTATTCAATATAGTGATTGGTATATATGATGAAAATTGCGTTGATAGGATATGGGAAGATGGGGCATACCATCGAAGAAATGGCACGCGGACGCGGGCATGAGGTGGTGTGTATTATTGATAAAGACAATACGCAAGACTTTGATTCTGAGGCGTTTGCCGGTGCAGACGTGGCAATAGAATTTACTACTCCCGCTACGGCGGAGGGGAATATATTGCGGGCGTGGAGCAAAGGTAAACCGGTGGTGTGTGGCACTACGGGTTGGGATGTGGAATCGTTTGTGGCACAGCACAGTGAGGACTTGCAAGCGCGTGGATTGGTGTGGGCAAGCAACTATAGCATTGGTGTGAATATACTCTTTGCGCTCAATAGGCAGTTGGCGGAGATGATGAGCCAATTTGCAGAGTATCAGCCGAGTATAACGGAAGTACATCATATACACAAATTGGACGCTCCCAGCGGAACGGCAAAGACTTTGCAGTGTGCGATTAACGATGTGCAATGCGCCACGGCGGGAGAAACGACAGATGTTGCTGTGCCGATAACCTCCATACGCGAAGGAGAGGTGGCGGGGATACATACCGTAACATGGGATAGCGATGTGGATACGCTGAGTATCAGCCATTCTGCCAAGTCGCGCAAGGGGTTTGCGATGGGGGCTGTGTTGGCGGCAGAGTGGATGGTCGGCAAAAAAGGATTTCACACTGTGGACGAAGTGTTGGGTTTCCGCAAATAGACATAGCGTGAAAGAAGAGAAAACGACTTATGCAAAAGGGAAGAATACCAGGGGAGGACTCTTCGATAAATGAAAAAGATACCCTATAAGGGATTGATATACAACAAGAAAGAATGAAAGGATTAAAAGAACGAATAGCCCAAGTGTCTCGTCGCGGTTGGATAGCGGCGGGGATATGGGGTGCGTTGTATGTGGCATTTGTGCTGTGGGTGGCATGGGGCGACTGGGCAAGTCTCGGTTGGCTGGCATTGCTCCCCCTCATCATAGACGCATTTACCACCAAATACATACGCTGGACATGGTGGAAGAAATATAAACCGGCAGGTGCCGGCGAACCGGAGAACCCTAAAGCCAACAAGGCACTATATACCCTGTTCTCGTGGGTGGACGCCATCTTGTTTGCACTTGTCGCGGTATATTTTATCAATATCTATATTTTTCAAAACTACCAGATTCCGTCGTCATCGCTGGAGAAAAGTCTGCGCGTGGGCGACTTCTTGTTTGTGAGCAAGATGAGTTATGGTGCGCGTGTACCGAACACGCCTCTCTCTATGCCGCTTGTGCAGCATACGTTCCCGCAATGGTTGGGCGGAGGAAAGAGTTATATAGACAAACCGCATTGGGACTATAAACGTCTTGCCGGTTGGGACAGTCCGAAAAAGGGTGATATAGTGGTGTTTAATTTCCCCGCGGGCGATACGGTGTGTGCGAAAATGCAGAACCCCGACTATTACACCCTATGCCACTACTACGGCAAACAGACATTGAATACCCGAAAAGATGTGTTCGGGGATATTGTTGTGCGACCTGTGGACAGGCGTGAAAACTATGTGAAACGCTGTGTGGGTACGCCGGGGGATACCCTGCAAATAATTGATAATGTGGTGTTTATAAATGGCGAGGCGGAACCTGTGCGCGAGGGAGTGCAACTGAACTACTACGTGCAAACAGACGGGCATATACTTACCAATACTTATTTGGATAAGATAGGTGTGTCGAAAGATGACAGACATCTCCTTGAACCCGGTGTGTATCATTTTCCGCTGACGGAGGGTATGCGTGCGGAGTTGGCAAAGAACGCCCATATCACTTCTATCACGCTTGAACCCGAACAACAGGGCGGCGAGGTGTATCCGTTGGGGAAGAACCATTGGACGCGCGACAACTACGGACCTATCTATATCCCGCGCAGGGGAGAGACTTTGCGGATTACCGAGGATAACTATTGGCTCTACAAACGTATAGCGGACGCCTACGAGTTCAAGCCGATGCACATAGGCGAGGACTATACATTTGATATGGATTACTATTGGATGATGGGCGACAACCGGCATAACTCTGCTGATAGTCGTTACTGGGGCTTTGTGCCTGAAGACCATATAGTGGGAAGACCTGTCTTTATCTGGCTTTCTATCGAGAAAGACAAACCGTGGTTCAAAGGACATATCCGTTGGAATAGGATTGGAAAGAATGCAGTGCAATAATCTGATTTTGCCCACTACCTATCTCGGTTCCGTAGATTGGTATCGTACTTATCTGCAAGACCCGCAAGGGGTGCGGATAGAGGTGATGGAGAGTTTTCCGAAACAGACCTATCGCAACCGTTGCACCATCACCACGCCTGACGGACCGCTGACGCTGACCGTGCCGGTGAAGAAAGCAGAGAGCAAACAACTGACGCGCGATGTGGAAATCAGTTACCAGACACGCTGGCAACACCAACACTGGATTTCGCTCGTAAGTGCCTATCGTAGAACACCTTACTTCGACTATTTTGAGGAGTATTTCCGTCCGTTCTATGAGCGGGAAACGAAATATCTGATAGACCTGAACAATGGATTGCACGAAGTGATAATGCAACTGCTCCACCGAAGTATGAAACCTATCGCCGGCTATAGTCTGCAACCGACTACCGATTGGATGGGACAGGACTTGGAAGCGTGTTTCGGCAATAGACTGAGCATATTGGACGACCTTTTTAATTATGAATTATGAATTATGAGGGCAGGGCTAATTATGAATTTTGAATTATGAATTAAGAGAGCAGGACTAATTATGAATTTTGAATTAAGAATTAAGAGAATGCTTTCGGCACTGAAATTGCTTAACCACCCGACATCCACCTGATAACCACCTGATACAGGCAGTAGTAATTATGAATTAAGAATTATGAATTATGAGGGCAGAGTGATTCTAATTATGAATAAGGAGTAAGAATAATTATGAATTATGAATTATGAATTATGAGGGCGGGATAATTATGAATTAAGAGAGAACGATTAGAAGCATGCAAAATATAGATTGGACACATCTTACTTTTTCGTACACCGAGTGTGCGAAGATGGTGCGTTGCTCTTGTAGAGACGGGCAATGGGGTGAGGTATATGCCACAGACGATTTTCATATTTCTATACACGCGGCAGCCGCTGCGTTACAATATGCACAAGAGGCTTTTGAGGGTTTGAAAGCCTTTCGTGGCGTGGACGGCAAAGTGCGTATCTTCCGCCCGCAGGAGAATGCGCGGCGTATGCAAGAGTCGGCTAAGTCGGTGTATATCATGCCGTTACCTGAGGAGAAGTTTATGGAGGCAATGCGCTTATGCGTGGCAGAGAATATCGATTATCTCCCCCCCTATGGTACCGGTGCTACCCTCTATCTGCGCCCGATACTGATAGGCACATCGCCGAAAGTGAGCGTTTCGCCCGCCCACGAATTTGAGTTTATCTGTGTGGCATCGCCGATAGGTCCGTATTTTCCAAGCGGTTTCGGAACAACGCCGTTTATCATTAACCGCCGTGTGGACAGGGCAGCACCGTTTGGTACGGGACAATACAAAGTGGGGGGCAACTATGCCTCGTCGTTCCGTGCCACCGAACCCGCGCACGCACAAGGTTGCGGGGTGCTGTTCTTGGATTCGAAAGAGCATAAGTATATCGACGAGTGCGGTGGGGCGAACTTCTTCGGCGTGAAGGACGGGGTATATATCACTCCCAAGAGCGATAGTATCTTGCCGAGTATTACCAACCGCAGTCTGATGACCCTTTGTGAGGATTTGGGTATCCCTTATGAGGAACGACAGATACCGGTGGAGGAACTTGCCTTGATGCAGGAGACGGCGTCTTGCGGAACAGGGGCGGCTATATCGCCCATCTCGCAAATCATAGACCCCGACCTCGCGCGCGTATATAAATATGGAGCAGAGCCGGGGGAGGTGTGCTGCCGATTGTATCACGCGATGCAAGATGTTCAATTCGGCCGCGCGGAGGACATTCACGGATGGAATTATGAATTATGAATTATGAGAGCAGGGGAGTGGCTTATTCCTTTGTGCAATATATAGATAAAGAAACAAAAAACAAAACTTAAATAATAAATACCTTATGTTCAAAAATCACCCAAAAGGATTAATTCCTGCCGCCCTTGCAAACATGGGCGAACGCTTTGGTTATTACATTATGAACGCAGTGCTGCTGCTGTTCTTGGTTTCTAAATTCGGTTTATCTGACGCTACAGCGGGCGTTATTTATTCTGTTTTCTATTGTGGAATCTACGTGCTGAGTCTTGTGGGCGGTTTGATAGCCGACAAAACTCAAAACTACAACAAGACGATTCAATGGGGTTTGATCATTATGGCACTGGGCTATGTGGCTCTTTCGGTGCCTGTGTTCAGCCAAGTGGACGGCGACGCTACATGGTGGAGCATCTTGGTGTTCACTTGCGTGGCATTGCTGATGATTGCTTTCGGTAATGGTCTCTTCAAGGGTAACTTGCAAGCCATCGTAGGTAAGATGTACGACGAGTTGGAGGAAGAGGCAGCCAAGAAAGGTCCGAAGGAATTGGAGAAAGCCAAAGACCGCCGCGACTCGGGTTTCCAAATCTTCTACGTATTCATCAATATCGGTGGTCTGATTGCACCTTTTGTGGCTCCGTTGCTGCGTCAGTGGTGGCTCAAAGCACACGAACTGGTGTATAATGCCGATATGCCGGCACTTTGCCACCAATACTTGGCAGACGGTGTCGTAACCACCAAGTTCACCGAGACTATGCAACAAGTGATGGCAAGCGGCTATCAGTTTACAGATAATGTTGCATTCTGCCAAGACTATATCAATGTATTCAACACCGGTATCCACTATTCGTTTATCGCTTCGGTGGCTGCTATGCTGATTTCGTTGATTGTCTTCCTCTGCACCAAGAAGATGTTCCCGCAACCTGCCAAGAAGGAAACCAACACTGTGGTAACCTACACCGCAGAGGAGAAAGCCGCTATGGCTCAGGAGATTAAGCAACGTATGTACGCTTTGTTTGCTGTGTTGGGCGTGGCTATTTTCTTCTGGTTCAGTTTCCACCAGAACGGACAATCGCTGTCGGTGTTCGCACGTGACTTTGTGGTAACCGAGTCGATTGCACCGGAGATTTGGCAGGCACTCAACCCATTCTTTGTGATTGTGCTGACACCCATTATTATGTGGATTTTCGGTTCGTTGGCAAGCAAAGGTAAGACCATTTCTACCCCGCGTAAGATTGCTATCGGTATGGGTATCGCTGCTTGTGCTTATCTGTTCCTGACCGTTTTCTCGGCTATCGCAGGCTATCCTTCGGGTACAGAGTTCCGTGCTATGGACGCAGAGCAGATGGCTAATGCCGGATTGACCAAAGCAGGTCCGTGGGTATTGGTAGTAACCTATTTCTTCCTGACGGTGGCAGAGTTGTTTATTTCTCCGCTGGGCTTGTCGTTTGTGAGCAAGGTGGCTCCCCGTCACATGGTAGGTCTTTGCCAAGGTCTGTGGTTGGGCGCAACAGCACTCGGCAACCTGATGATTTGGGTAGGTCCGGTGATGTACAATGCTTGGCCTATTGAGTACTGCTGGGCAGTGTTCCTCGGCGTTTGCCTCGTATCGATGGGCATTATGCTCGGTATGGTAAAATGGCTGGAACGTGTAGCCTGCTAAGAATAGAAACAAAACGAAATACGAATGACTAATGGACATTTGATACAATCGGTGGCATCCTACACGGGTGCCATCGATAAACGCTTTGAAGAATTGGAGAAACGCATTGCCGATTTGGAGAAGCAACTGAATGCCGCACATGCCGCAGAGTCTGTGCAGCAGGACCTTGTGAACGAGTTGGAGGAGCGTATCCTCACATTAGAGACAGGCGCACAGAAAACCTGCACTACGGAAGATGAACCCGAAGTGGAGGTGGAACTGATAATGGACGACGACACCGAAGAGACGACTACCGAAATGGCAGCCGAAGAGGAGTCCGAGGTACAGGAAGAACCCTCTTCAGAGGAAGAAACACCCGCTGAGGAAGAGTTGCCTGCCGAAGAAGAGGAAACTCCGGTTGAAGCGGAACCCATTCAGGAAGAGCCTATTGCCAAAGAGAAAGAAGTTGCCATAGAGAAACCTATGGAAGAAACTCCGAAAGCCTCGACAGCATACGGTACGCCTGTGAGCGATTTGAAGCAGGCTATCTCGATTGGTGACCGTTTTTTGTATCAGCGTGAGTTGTTCGACCGAAATGGTGAACTGATGCAGCGCACTATCACCGAACTAAATATGCTCTCATCGTTCAGCGAGGCTATGGATTATGTCCATCGTCATTTCAACTGGGATGTCGAATCTTCCGGTTACGAGTTGTTTATCAACGCCTTGCATAGACGATTCGGAGAATAAAAAGGTGGATTCCATCTCTGATTAAGAACTTACCTATCCCCTCGAAGGGGGGAGTAGGGTAGGGCATTATTTATAATTATCATATCATCGCTATGCTGTATGTCGTCCCGACCCCTGTCGGCAATTTGGAAGATATTACGTTGCGCGCTTTGCGTGTGTTGAAAGAGGTCGATTTGATTCTCGCCGAAGATACGCGCACGTCATCGGTGTTGCTCAAGCACTATGACATTCATACTCCGCTCAAGGCACATCATAAGTTCAACGAACATGAGACTTCCGATTCGATGGCGGAGCGTATTGCTGCGGGGATGAATGTGGCATTGGTTTCCGACGCGGGTACTCCCGGTATCAGCGACCCCGGATTTATGCTCGTGCGTGCGTGCGTAGAGCGAGGTGTGGAGGTGCAATGTCTGCCCGGCGCAACGGCTTTCGTTCCGGCATTGGTGGATAGCGGTTTGCCATGCGACAGGTTCTATTTCGAGGGCTTTTTGCCTCAGAAGAAAGGCAGGCAGACACGTTTGCAACAGTTGGCAGAGCAGACCCACACGATGATTATCTATGAGTCGCCTTTCCGTTTGGTGAAGACCTTGGAGCAGTTGGCAGAGGTGCTGGGCGCAGACCGCAAAGCGAGTGTCAGTCGTGAGATTAGCAAGAAGTTTGAGGAGACCCGCCGTGGTACCCTCGCGGAACTGATTGTTTCCTTCAAAGAGCGTGAAGCCAAAGGCGAAATCGTGATTATTGTAGGGCCCCCTAATCCCCCTTCAAAGGGGGACTTGCAGAGTGGCGCAGGCGATGAATGATGAAAATAAGATTTATCGGCCGGCGGATATCCTAAACTGCTCGGAAGGGGTTACAAAGTATTCCGATTTATAAACGAACAGGTTTTATGCAACACAGATCAAGTAATAGCAACAATCCGAACCAATCTCTGAACCATCCCCCTTTGAAGGGGGAGCGAGGGGGGCTTAGATCTCTGGCGAAAGACACCGTTATCTATGGTCTCTCGTCTATCATCGGCAAGTTCTTGAACTGGCTGTTGGTTCCTCTGTACACCTATGTGTTGGCGCAACAGGCTGATTATGGTATCGTTACGAACCTATATGCTTGGACGGCACTCTTGCTGGTGATACTCACTTATGGTATGGAGACGGGGTTCTTCCGCTTTGCCAACAAGGAAGAGGAGAACCCCACTACGGTCTATACCACGGCGATGATTAGCCTTTTCAGCACCTCGCTATTGTTCGCCGTGTTGTGTTGTGTTTTCCGCCAACCATTAGCCAACGTATTGGGCTATCCGTCTCATTCTGAGTTTATTGCGCTGTTGAGTGTTGTGGTGGCGATGGACGCTTTTGCCTCTATCCCCTTTGCTTATCTTCGCTACAAGAAACGTCCTATTCGTTTTGCCGCGCTCAAACTGCTTTTCGTATTTCTCAATATCCTGCTCAACCTGTTTTTCTTGGTGCTTTGCCCGAAGATACAGGACTGGAGCATTATCTCCGCGTGGTACAACCCCGACTATGGTGTAGGCTATGTCTTTGTGGCGAATATCATTGCCACGGCTATTCAAACGCTATGTCTGCTCCCTGCTATTGTTGAGCCCCGCAAGAGCCAAGCCCCTGTTTTTTCCGGTGCGTTGCTCAAGCGAATGCTTCGTTATTCGTTGCCTTTGCTTATTTTAGGTGTGTGCGGAATCATGAACCAGACGCTCGACCGTATATTGTTCCCCTTCTTTTACACCGGCGCGGACGCACAGACTCAACTCGGTATCTATGGCGCATGTTTCAAGGTGGCTATGGTGATGATGATGTTTACGCAGGCGTTCCGCTATGCTTACGAACCGTTTGTTTTTGCCAAGCACAAGGATAAACAATCGGTGGAGGCGTATGCCGATGCTATGAAGTATTATATCATCTTCTCCTATTTGATTCTGCTCGGAATGGTTTTCTACCTCGATTTGCTCAAGTTTATCATCGCACCGAGTTATTGGGAGGGGCTGAAGATCGTGCCTATTGTGCTTTGGACGTACATCTTCCAAGGGGTCTATTTCAATCTCAGTTTCTGGTACAAACTGACCGACAAAACGCAGTGGGGAGCCTATTTCTCCATTATCGGCGTGGTGATTACTTTCACTTTGCAAGCGATATTTGTACCACGTATCGGCTATATGGCATCTGCCGCAAGCAGCACGGTATGCTATTTTGTCATTATGCTGCTGTCCTATTTTGTGGGGCGCAAATACCTCACTATTCCATACGACTTAAAGCGTATCGGTGCTTATACAGTACTGACTATCATCTTGTTAGCCATCTACTATGCTACCGCCTCTCTTTCGGTGTGGGTGCGAATGGGTATCGGCACCGTACTCTTTATTATATATTGTGTAATTCTTATTAAATTTGATTTCAATGTTTTCAGGAATCGTAGAAACCATGGCTCAAGTCGTTAAGATTGAGCAAGAACAAAGCAATAAACATTTCACATTGCGCAATCCTTTCTCGGACGCGCTGAGTATCGACCAATCTGTCGCCCACAACGGCGTGTGCCTCACGGTGGTGAAGATTGAGGGCGACCTCTATACCGTAACTGCCATGCAGGAGACGCTTAGTCGGTCTAATCTCGGTCTTCTGCGCGAGGGCGACTGGGTCAATGTGGAGCGCTCAATGTTGCTCAACGAGAGGCTCGACGGGCACATCGTGCAAGGGCATGTGGACCAGACTGCCCGATGTATCAACGTGCAGGAAACCGAAGGCAGTTGGTACTATCGTTTCGAGTATGATAGCAGCAAGGAGATGATTCGTCGTGGCTACCTTACCGTGGACAAAGGCTCTGTCTGTATCAACGGTGTGAGCCTGACAGTCTGCGAACCCGACGTGGTGGACGGAAAGGGCTATGTCAGTGTTTGTATCATCCCTTATACCCACGAGGAAACCAATTTCAAATATATACAGGAGGGCAGTATTGTCAATATCGAGTTCGATATTCTCGGCAAATACATCGCCCGCATGCAGGAACTTTGCAAATAAAAACATGCGGTTTTGTTAATATCTGCTTTCCGTTGATCACTACATACCGACTACGAAGGACGGACGAATCACCTACGAATCACCTGCGAGGGAGCGTCGAACCTCAAAATATACACGGATATTAAGATTTTAGATAATGTATAAAATCATATCGACTAACAAATAAAAACTATACAAAATGGACAAAATCAGTTATGCACTCGGACTCTCTATGGGTCAGCAACTGCTCAGCAGCGGCGTCGAAAAACTCAACTATGCAGACCTCGCCAAAGGTATTGAGCACGTCTTGGAAAAACAACAACCCGAAATCGCTTATACGGAAGCGCAGACTATCCTCAACCAATTCTTCACCGAGTTGGAGCAGAAAATTGCCGGACAAGCCAAGGAAGCAGGTGAGAAGTTCCTTGCTGAGAACGCCAAACGTCCCGAAGTGAAAACCACGGCAAGTGGCTTGCAATACGAAATCATCGAGGCTACTATCGGGCAAAAACCAAAAGCCACCGACAAAGTGAAGGTGCACTATGAGGGTACACTCACCGATGGCACAGTTTTTGACAGCAGTTACAAACGTGGCGAACCTATCACTTTCGGGCTCAACCAGGTCATCAAAGGTTGGACTGAGGGCTTGCAGTTGATGTCGATAGGAAGCAAGTACAAACTGTACATCCCCTATCAACTCGGCTACGGAGCACAGGGTGCAGGCGCGGCTATCCCTCCTTATGCAGCACTCATCTTCACGGTGGAATTGCTCGGCATCGAATAATTAGCCCCGTTAGGTCCATCGGACTAATTCGCCCTATTAGACTAATAAAACAAATAACATCATACAACAATGAAAAAAATGAGTATTATCGTCCTTGCGGCTATGGCTATGGTGTCATGCGGCAATAGTTACACCGCCAAGGACGCTGTTCTGGAGAGTCAAAACGACTCCCTCAACTATGCGTTGGGCTTCATCAATGGTGCCCAAATTAAGATGTACCAACTTGCCAAAGATAGCAGCAAACAGAGCGTCAACGAGTTTATCGCCGCTCTCGAAGAAGGCTACAACGGCAAAGAGGAAACGCTGAGCGAGGCGGCACAAGCAGGACGCAATGTCGGCACGGGTATCAAATCGTTTGAATCCAAAGGACTCGCAGAGAACGAGCATTGGACGCTCAACGAGAAAATGCTCTTCCAAGGTCTGGTTAACGCCCTCAATGGCGACACCACTGTCATGAAAGCCGCTGACGCACGCACGTTCTTCCAGGCGTCTTATGGCAAAACAACCGATACACAGGCTGGCAAAGCCGTCAAAGGCAAATGCCCGAGCAAAGTGAAAACCGTTGAACTCAAAAACTTCACCGACAGTATCAATTACGCTTTCGGTATGCTCAATGGGGACCAGATGCGTATGTACCTGCTGGCTAACGACACCGACGGCATCGCGCAAAAGGACTTCATCGAGAATATCAACAAGGCTATGAAAGTTAGAGCACGCAACCCTCAACTCGTTATGATGGGCAAGCAAATCGGTAGTGCTATCCGCGAGCAGGAACCCACCGGATTGCTGGGTATGGAGAATGTCGCAACCAATTTCGAACTTATCAAACAGGGATTTGTCAACGGTATGTACGACTATGACACTCAGTTCGATAGCCGCACCGCAGGTGAGTACATCGAGAATACGATGACACAAATCAAGTATGGTGAAGCCATTGAAGCCGGAAAGAAATTCTTGGAGGAGAACAAACTCAAAGAGGGCGTTATCGTTACCGAGAGCGGTCTCCAATACGAGGTCATCAAGATGGGTAAGGGCGCAAAACCGACTGCTACCGACAAAGTAAAAGTCCACTACCATGGTACCCTCACCGACGGTACAGTCTTCGATAGCAGTGTTGACCGCGGCGAACCTATCACTTTTGCACTCAATCAGGTCATCCCCGGCTGGACAGAGGGCGTACAACTCATGCCTGTAGGAAGCAAATTCCGCTTCTATGTCCCCCAGGAACTTGGCTACGGAGCACGTCAGGCAGGTTCTATTCCTCCGTACTCCACGCTTATTTTCGAGGTTGAACTACTCGGCATCGAGAAATAATAAACGATCTCTCTTATTAGTCCAATTAGACCCTGTAGCCTGATAGGACTAATAATTATTTTATATGGGTATCATCGCAAGACAAAGTATCAAAGGCACCATCGTAACCTACATAGGGGTTGCGGTGGGCTTTTTGACTACTTTCTTCGTCCTTACCCGCTTCCTGTCTGCGGAAGAAATCGGGTTGGCACGTGTTCTTGTTGATGCTGCCACACTCTTTATCGGGCTGGCACAACTCGGCACCAACACATCCATCATCCGTTTCTATCCTTATTTCAAAGACGCTGACACCCGCGACCACGGCTTCTTCTTCTATACACTGGTCGTCCCCCTTTTCGGCTTTCTGCTGTTTGCCCTTGTCTATTGGGCGTGCCACATCCCGCTCGGCAATTGGTTTGGAGACAAATCGCCGCTGTTTATGGACTATTATTATATGGTCCTCCCGCTGGCGTTTTTTATGCTCTATCAGACTATCTTCGAAACCAACGCCAATGTCTTGATGCGTATCGTCGTACCACGCGCAGTGCGCGAACTCGTCGTCCGTATCGGTATGTTGGCTCTATATCTCCTCTACGCTTTCCGTATCCTCTCCATGGACGGCTTCGTCATCGGCCTGTGTCTCAACTATGCTGTCGCCGCCCTAATTAACCTTGCCTACCTCTTTGCTGTCGGGCATATCTCTCTACGCCCCGACTGGACATTCTTGCGCAATAACCCCTCCCTCGTCCGCAACTACCTCCTCTATACGGGCTTTCTCTTTATATCTGCTGTCGCAAGTGTACTCGCACCCGCACTATCTTCGTTCTTTATTACCGCCAAGATGGGACTTGACAGCACGGGCATATATGCCATCGCCACCTATATCGCCGTCATGGTCAGTATCCCTTACCGTTCGGTTACCGCCATCGCCTCCCCGCAGTTGGCGCACGCCATAAAGGAGCAGGATAGGCAGGGAGCATCACGCTTGATGCGCCGGGTATCCAACAATCTCCTCCTCGTCGGCGGACTCATTTTCCTCGCTATATGGTTCAATATCGACCTTATTTTCCATCTCTTGCCCAACGGCAGCACCTATGCTGTCGCGAAGAATGTAGTGTTGATCCTCGGTATTAACCAAATCATTATTGCCGCTTTCTCCATCTGCCTTTCTGCGCTCAGTTACTCGCGCTTCTATGTCTTCTCGCTCTTCCTCTCGTTCTTCCTCACTGCTGCGTCTGTCTGCCTGAATAACTACCTCATACCCCTCTATGGAATGGATGGCGCGGCGATGAGTAACCTGATAGCCTATGCCGTCTATTTCGCTCTCGTGGTGCTTATCTTGCGCTGTGTATGCCGTGTCTCTGTCGCCAACCGCCAAACCGCACTCGCCATAGCGTTGATAATAGTGCTTTTTGCCCTCAATGCGCTCTGGCTACATTGCTTTCCCTCCACCGATATCTGGCTCAGCAGTATTCTGCGTACGGTAGTGTTGTTGGGGAGCGGCGTGGCAATAGCGTGGCTCTTGCAACTCTCCCCCGAACTCAATAAGATGGCGGAAATCATATTTCACCGCCGTAAATAATAAGATATGAGGTACTTTTTGCAATTTGCATATTGCGGAACAGAGTTCCATGGCTCACAATCACAACCTGCCGGAGGTACGGTGCAGGATGTAATGGAGGACGCTATGGCTACTATTTTTCGTTCACCCATACCACTCACATTTGCAGGGCGCACCGATGCAGGCGTCCATGCCGAGATGATGTATGCCCATTTCGATACTTCTCTTGATACCGAAGAGTGTCGCCAACGGGTTTATCGTCTCAACCGCTTTCTACCACCCGCCATCGCTATTTATAACCTCCTCCCTGTAGCCCCCGACGCACACGCACGATTCGATGCCCTTTCGCGCACCTACCACTATCGTATCACCACCCGCAAAAACCCCTTCCAACAATCTCTCCGTACTCAAGTACGAGACGGACTCGACTTTCGGTTGATGAACCAAGCCGCCCACTATCTGATTGGCAAACAGGATTTTTCCTCTTTCTGCCGCACACACACCGACGTCAAAACCAAGATTTGCAACATCACCACCGCCGAATGGCGCATCGAGAACGACCACGAAGCCGTCTTTGTCATCACAGCCGACCGCTTTCTCCGAAATATGGTGCGTGCCATCGTCGGTACACTCTTCGAGGTAGGCTATGCCAAAATCACCCCCACAGCCTTCGCCCACCTCATCACCCGCCAAAACCGCTCCCTCGCCGGCGAATCCGCCCCCGCCCAAGGCCTCTACCTCACCTCCATCCAATACCCCACAACCATCTTCCTCTAATCGTCCCTTAATCCCCTAATTGCGATAAATTACGCAAAAATCACCTATCAAACTTCGATAAATTACACATTTTGGCGTGTGTAACTTCGATAAATTACATTGTTTTGTCAGATTATGGTGCATATTGCACTGCGCATGTTACATTGCAAGAGGCGTTTTTTCTGTTTTGTTGTCTTTCAAAAAAATAAAGGCGGGAGTTTGTCGCCCCGCCCTTTTTTCTTGCATTAGATATTCACCTCTAATGCTTTATAGGTCTTTTTTCCTATTTATTGAATCTTAGTGCCTAATACGTTGAATCTATCGTTGCCACGCAAGATAAGCAGTTGTCCGTTTTCTATCACTTTGCGGGTGGAGGACGATTCTACGGTACTATTCTCCAAAGCCGTTTCTGTAACAGTATAGGTGATATGGATAGGAATATCGAATGAGTTTAATGCGTCCACTTCTATGAAGAGATTGCCATCACGATTTTCTACCGTAACCGTACCGGCAACCATAAAGTACATCGGCGTTTGAAGTGCGCCGGAGGCATTACATTTTCCATAGAATGAAGCAGTTACCTTGCCCCCTTGTATTCCGGGACAGGCAATAACAGTGCCTTTATCACCCGATTTGTCGATGGTATAAACACCGGCAGGGATAGTGATGTCGGGGTCTGTAGCCTCAACGTTGAAACCTATCAATGCCATATCAGAGCCATTGGTTGCTTTCAGGGTAGCATATATTCTACCTTTTGTTTTTGTATCAAACTCAATTTCTGAATTGGTGTACGCTTTGTTCACCGGACCGTTCTCTGCATCGTAGGATAGTCCTTCTTTCTTGAACTTTCCGGACATATTGACGTTGTAGAGAATGGTATCCGAAGCAAGCAACTGACCTTTCATCGTCACGATGTTGTCGTCTGACAGAGAGACAGATATGTTGCCCGCAAGGAAAGTAGCAGAAACCACCTGATTATCGTCGGTCATATATTGCAAGAGAGTGTACTCACCTTGAGCGAAGAAATTATCTACCGTGAATTCGCCCTCTATTGTATAAGACGAGATAGAGATATAAAGCATTTTATAATCTTCGGTATAACCTTGCAGTTGGTATATTCCCATAGAAGTAAGGTTTACCATATCTGCATCCTTAATGATGAGGTCCATGGTATCTTTGGGCTGCGGTATTGCGTAGAACATCGAAACTTGGTACAAGATACTATCCATGCCGATAATCTCTGCAAGTATATTCAAGGTGTCATTCTGAGGAGTGAATGTAACTTTACCTGCCATAGAGTGGATAATAGTCGTGTCCTTTCCGTTGATAATACCTATACCGGAATGGTCTATATCAAAATCATCACCCTCGAATGTGCCGTCTAACTTGTTCGTTTTCACATAAGCGGCTGCAATGTATTTATCATCTTCTGCCTCGAATCCATACCCGTTGTAATTGCTCATATAATATCTTGTGGCAGACTGTTTGAACGAGATAGCGAGCGTATCAATGGGGTCGGGAATGACATAAGCCATCGAGATCCGGTATAACTTATTGTCTTTGCTAACCACTTTAGCCGATGCGGTTACTTTGTTTTTCTCGCTGACGAATACATCTACTGTGGCACTAAGCACATCCACCGTATCTTTGAGGGGAGTATTGACAATAGTGGCAGAAACGGCAGAAGATGTGTATGTACCGGCTGCCACAGATTCTGCCATAATTGTCAGACTTACTTCATAGTCCATAGTGTAGCCCTCTAACCAAAACATTTGCAAAAAAGAAGTAAAGTCGGTAATCTCTAAATTGCCGATAGCTATATCTATCGTATCCGCAATAGTGGGCGTGTCGCCCGTGGCTTGTATGTTTCGGGCAGCGTTGTTTGCTTTCCAATCCGCCATTTGCTTAGCCAGTGCGTACTTCGACGGCTTACCTGTAATGGAAGTCTGTTTCGCGACTGCTTGTGCCGTTAACAGATTTTCATTGGATACATTGGCAACATCTAATGCCAACGGAGTTGCACTTGCATTGATAGTCAGTGCCAATGCTGCGAAAATAGATAGAATCTTTTTCATCGTGTAAAGATTTAATAAGTAATAAGGTAAAACCTAAATATCTCCTGCGTGGAGACTATCCAAGTTTGGGCGCAAAGGTAATTTATTTTTTTGAAACACACAATAAGCCTATATGTTTTTTCTTACGATTTTCAGCATAAGATTGCTGTGGTTATGGTTAGAGGGTTGCTTATCCCTTGCTGAATCACCCACTAATCACCCACTAATCACCCACTAATCACCCACTAATCACCCACTAATCACCCACTAATCACCTACTAATAACCTATCAATCACCTATCAACCACCTATCAACCACCCGATATGGATAGCAGGATGTTGGCGCAGAGGAACAACAACATTTGGGGAATATATAGCAGCATTTTTTTGCAACTATACGAATGAGGGTGGGAGATAGTGGAGATGATAGTGCAGAGGATTGCATGGGAGATAGGGGAGATGATAGCATAGGCGATTTGCATAAATCAGAAAAAAGTAGTAACTTTGCACGCTTGATAAAAACTACAAACATATAAACGTATAAACAAAATAATAAACGTATAAATGCATAAACAAAATAGATATGGAATTTAAGTATGCACCGATGTTTCAACTCGGTAAAGACGAAACAGAGTACTATCTGCTGACTAAAGACTATGTGTCGGTTGGCGAGTTTGAGGGAAAACCGATTCTGAAAGTGGAGGCTGAGGGTTTGACCAAGATGGCTCAACA
The DNA here is from genome assembly GCA_050872525.1 of Bacteroidales bacterium. Lineage (GTDB taxonomy): Bacteria > Bacteroidota > Bacteroidia > Bacteroidales > Paludibacteraceae > Colicola. The sequence goes on from JBNMHB010000007.1 coordinate 25,070, forward strand.
GGCTTTTCACGATGTGAGTTTCATGCTCCGCAGAAGTCATAACGAACAGGTTGCCAAGATATTACGCGACCCGGAAGCCAGTGCCAACGACAAATATGTGGCACTCACATTCCTGCGCAATGCAGAGGTATCGTGCAAGGGTCAGTTGCCCCTTTGCCAAGACACGGGTACGGCGATTATCCATGGCGAGAAAGGTCAGCACGTATGGACCGGTTTCTGCGATGAAGAGGCCCTGAGCCGTGGTGTGTACAACACCTATACACAGGACAACTTGCGCTACTCGCAGAACGCTCCGCTGTCGATGTACGAAGAAGTGAACACGAAATGCAACCTGCCTGCGCAGATAGACATAGAGGCGACGGAGGGTATGGAATACCGTTTCCTGTGCGTAACGAAAGGTGGTGGCAGTGCCAACAAGACCTATCTCTATCAAGAAACCAAAGCGCGTATCCAGAACGCCGGCACGCTGATTCCGTTCCTCGTGGAGAAGATGAAGAGCCTTGGAACTGCGGCTTGTCCTCCATACCATATCGCGATTGTGATTGGCGGTACGAGTGCAGAGAAAAACCTGCTGACGGTGAAATTGGCATCGACCCACTACTACGACAGTCTGCCCACTACGGGCGATGAGACGGGGCGTGCGTTCCGCGATGTGGAATTGGAGAAACAACTGCTGCAAGAGGCATACAAGATAGGTCTGGGCGCACAGTTCGGCGGCAAGTATATGGCTCACGATGTGCGTGTTGTCCGCCTGCCCCGCCATGGTGCAAGTTGTCCGATAGGTCTGGGCGTCAGTTGTTCGGCAGACCGTAACATCAAATGCAAAATCAACCAAGACGGTATCTGGATTGAGCGTATGGACAACAACCCCGGCAGCCTGATTCCGGAAGAATTGCGCAATGCCGGCGAGGGCGATGCCGTACGTATCGACCTGAATCAGCCTATGCGCGATGTATGCAACATCCTGACGAAATATCCGATTGGCACACGTCTGTCGCTCAACGGCACGATAATTGTGGGTCGCGACATTGCGCATGCAAAGATAAAAGCACGCTTAGATGCCGGCGAACCGATGCCTGAGTATCTGAAGAACCATCCGATTTACTATGCAGGTCCGGCGAAGACACCTAAGGGTATGGCTTGCGGTTCGATGGGACCGACTACGGCTGGGCGTATGGACCCATACGTGGATGAGTTCCAAGACCACGGAGGCAGTCTGATAATGCTGGCGAAAGGTAACCGCTCGATAGACGTGACCAACGCCTGTCAGAAACACGGCGGGTTCTACCTCGGGTCGATAGGCGGTCCGGCAGCCATCTTGGCACAGGAGAATATCAAGTCGATTGAGTGCGTGGAGTATCCCGAATTGGGTATGGAAGCGATATGGAAGATTGAGGTGGAGAACTTCCCCGCGTTCATCCTTGTGGACGACAAAGGCAACGACTTCTTCAAGCAATTGAAGCCGTGCGAAGGGTGCAGGATACTTAATTAAGAATTATGAGAGCAGGGAATTCTCTGGTCTGATTCTGAATGATTGAGAGGCATTGACGGAAGAGAAATTCGCGTGGCTGTGCCACAAAACTATGCTTTGCGAATTTCTCTTCCGAAACAGCCTGCGGGGGGATGGTAATTATGAATTAAGAATTATGAATTATGAGAGCAGGGGTAATTATGAATTATGAGAGTGGGGGAGCATAATTCTGATTTTGAAGGGATTAAGAAAATAGTTTTTGAATGAAAGAAAAACGGAAGAAAAGGGGATTTTGGCACCGAGCACGGTATAAATACCGACTGACCTTGGTGGACGAAAGCAATCTGAATGAGAAATGGCACATTCGTCTGAATAGTATGGGTGCGTTCAGCGTCCTGTTTCTTCTGTTTATGCTGGTATTGGTCGTTTTTTCATTGCTGATAATCTATACCCCGATTCGGAATATCCTGCCCGGATATAACGAAAGTATCCGCCAACAACTGATAACCGAGTCGGTACGTGTGGATTCGCTAAGTTCCGATATGGAATTGCAACGGCGTTATTTGGAAGTGATAAAACAAATCACGGCGGGCGAGGTGCAGTCGGACACGGTGCAGAGTTTGGACTCGATGCAAATAGTGATGCGGACAGAGTTGTTGGAGGCGAAGAATCAATCCACAGAGGACTTTTTATTGGAATACGAAAACAAAGAAAAAGATAATCTGCAATTCTTCGACACACAAAATGCTACGCCGGTCGTCAGTTTCTTCCGACCGGTGCAAGGTGTGGTGGTCAGTAGTTGTCTGCCTAATGAGAACCGCTACGGCGTAGAGGTGCAAACGACTGATAATAAGAATATTACATCGGTTCTTCAGGGGACGGTAATCTATGTAGAGCCGGAGTTGGACGCTACCTATACGATGATTGTGCAACACGAAAACTACCTGAGTGTGTATCGCCAAATGGGCACGGTGCAGAAACGTCTCGGCACAGAGGTGCAGGCGGGCGAGACCTTAGGTATGGTAGGCGAGAAACGTTTGCTCGGGTTTGAGTTGTGGAAAAATGGGCAGTGCGTCGATCCGGAAGAGGCGATTGCGTTCTGAGAAAATGACACTCGGTCCATCCGAGGCGGGGTGTCAGCAAGTAAACGAAAGAATAGGTACATGAAACAAATAGCGATATTGGGCAGTACGGGTAGTATCGGCACGCAGACTTTGGACGTGGTGCGTGCGAATTCCGACCGCTTTGAGGTATATGCCATCTCTGCGAACAGGAGCATAGACCTGCTTGTGAAGCAGGCGCGTGAATTCTGTCCCGAGGTGGTGTGTATTGCTGATGATAGTCTGTATCAGCCACTGTGTGAGGCACTTAGCGATATGCCGATAAAGGTATGGGCGGGTATGGACGCCATCGCGGAGATGGTAACCATGCCGAGTATCGACGTCGTAGTGGCAGCGATGGTGGGATATGCGGGGCTGCGTCCGACGATAGAGGCGATAAAAGCAGGCAAGACCATCGCCCTCGCGAACAAAGAGACGTTGGTAGTGGCAGGCGAGATAATCTGCCGTTTGGCACAACAATACCATACGCCGATACTGCCTGTAGATAGCGAACATTCGGCTATCTTTCAGTCACTTACGGGCGAACAGGACAACGAGATAGAGAAGATTTTGCTCACCGCCAGCGGTGGTCCGTTCCGCACTTTCAGTCGCGAACTGATGTTCCGCGTAACGGCAACCGACGCGCTGAAACACCCGAACTGGGACATGGGCGCGAAGATAACTATCGACTCGGCAAGCATGATGAACAAAGGGTTCGAGGTGATAGAGGCGAAATGGCTGTTTGGTGTGGAGGCAGAGAAAATAGAGGTGTTGGTACACCCGCAGTCGATTGTCCACAGCGCGGTTCAGTTCTGCGACGGGGCGGTGAAAGCCCAACTCGGTGCGCCCGATATGCGCCTGCCGATACAGTATGCGCTGACCTTCCCGGAACGTGTGGAGAGCGATTTTCCGCGCTTGGACTTGTTCCAAACCCGCGACTTGACTTTCGAGAAACCTGACTTGGAGCGTTTCCCCAACCTCGGCTTGGCATACCACGCCATAAGCCGCGGGGGAAATATCCCGTGTGTACTGAACGCTGCCAACGAGGTGGCGAACCTGATGTTCCGTGAGGGGCGTTGTGGCTTCCTGCAGATGTCGGAGATAATAGCGGAGACAATGCAACGCGCTGATTATCTGAAAGAACCGACCTACGAGGACTATGTAAAAACCGATAAGATGGCGCGACAGATAGCCGCCGATTTAATACATCATTCATAACTCATCATTTATAATTAGAAAAAAATGCGTTGGTTACAACTCATCATTGCTCTTAGTTTTTTGGTTGTCATTCACGAATTGGGGCACTTCACCTTCGCGCGTATATTTAAGGTGCGCGTGGAGAAATTCTATATGTTTTTCAATCCGCGTATCTCGCTGTTTCGTGCAAAGAAAATAGGCGGGCGGTGGCGTTTCCGCTTCTTTGCGAAGAACGTGGAGCCCGCATTGGTAGAGGTGGAAGACGAGATTACACACGAGCCGAAATTAGACGCGAAAGGGAATAAAATCTATCGCCCGATGACGGACGAGGAGCGCAATGCTCTGCCCGCCGACGACTGGCGTCGCGACCCCGACAACACCGAATGGGGTATCGGCTGGCTGCCTTTCGGCGGATATTGCTCCATCGCGGGCATGGTGGACGAGACGAAATCGACCACCGACCTGCCGACTGAACCCCAACCGTGGGAGTTCCGCTCGAAGCCGGCTTGGCAACGCTTGTTCATCATCTTGGGCGGTATATTGGTCAATTTCATTGCTGCGTTGGTGATGTTCGGACTGATTCTGTTCTCTTGGGGCACCGACACCATGCCTTTGCACAACGTGGACACGGGACTCTACTACTCGGAACTTCTGCAGCAAGAGGGCTTCCGTCAGCAGGATAAGATACTGACAATCAACGGCGTAGAGCCACAGAGCCTGAGCGATGTAGTGGAATGGCTTATCATAGAAGGCAAGCAGAACGTGGTGGTGCTTCGCGGTACGGACACGTTGGAATTGGTGATGTCGAAGGACCTCGGCACACGTTACCTCGCTATGCAAAACGAACACGACCGGCAGGAACGACAAAAACAGCGCAACGACGATTTGTATCAGAAACGACCCTATATCCTCATCACGGAGTTTGTGCCGTTTGTGGTAGATTCCGTCATGCCGAACAATGCTGCCGACCTCGCGGGTATGAAGGCGGGCGACAGCGTGGTGGCAGTGGACGGCGTGGCAACGCCTTGTGCGGTGTTGGTAACCGAGGAGTTGCAAAAACACCCCTGCGACAGTATCACGCTGGACTTCTATCGCGCGGGCGAACCGATGACTGCGCACCTGTTTATCGGCGACCAATGCCGATTGGGCGTCTATCAGAAATCGAAATATGCGTTCTTCAAGATTGAGCATACCGACTACACTTTCTGGGAGGCGATACCGGCGGGTATCTGCTATGGCTGGGACCTGTTGGGCAACTACGTCAAGCAGTTCCGATTGGTATTCACCAAAGAGGGGGCACAGTCGTTGGGCGGTTTCGGCGCCATCGGAAACATGTTCCCGAGTATTTGGGACTGGCAGTCGTTCTGGTATATGACCGCTTTCCTGAGTCTGATTCTGGCGTTTATGAACTTCTTGCCCATACCCGCACTCGATGGTGGATATATCTTGTTCCTGCTCTGGGAAATCATCACGCGCCGCAAACCGAGCGACAAGTTTTTGGAGATTGCGAACACGATAGGATTCTGGTTGCTGCTGGCGTTGCTGATATTCGCCAACGGAAACGATATCTTCAAAGCGTTCTTCTAATCGACCCGCGACAGACCCGCGAAAAAGAGTCGGGGAAAAGAGTGAGCAGTCAGCAAGGGATAAGCAAGGGATGAGCAAGGGTGAAGCGACTGACGGGTGCACTATGTGCACTGAGCATCGGAACGAAACGAAGCCCGGTGGACTGAGTAGAACTCCTTATAGGCTACCCGTAAACAACCAAAATCGAACAAGCAATGAGCATAGAAAATACACATAACCCGCTCTGTACATCCCCCTCTTTGAGGGGGAATGAGGGGGAGTCGGAGTCTCGTAGTTATTTTGTGCATGAATCGTCCTATGTGGACGAGGGGTGCAATATCGGTCGCGGAACGAAGATTTGGCACTTCTCGCATATTATGTCGGGGTGCCGGATAGGCGAGGACTGCAATATCGGGCAGAATGTGGTTATCTCGCCCGATGTGGTGTTGGGGCGCAACTGTAAGATTCAGAATAATGTGTCGGTCTATACGGGCGTGCGCTGCGAGGACGATGTGTTCCTTGGTCCGAGTATGGTGTTCACCAATGTCATCAACCCGCGGGCGGCGGTGAGTCGCAAGGCGGAATATCGCCCGACGATTCTCAAACAGGGCGCATCGGTCGGTGCCAACGCAACCATCGTCTGCGGACACACACTCGGCGAGTACTGCCTGATTGGCGCGGGGGCGGTGGTAACGAAAGATGTCCCCGCCTACGCCCTGATGGTGGGCAATCCCGCCCGCCGTATCGGGTGGGTGAGCCGTAATGGCGAGAGACTCGTTTTCGACGAACAAGGCCTCGCCACCTGCCCCGCCACAGGCGAAAGATACCGCTTGAAAGACGGTGTCGTCCAACCGGCAGAAACGTGAGAGTTAGTCCTACAATATAACACCATGGCTCTACGTAATTATATATTGCTCATTATCACGTTGTTAGCCGTGCCCGTAACGGCACAGCGATACACAGTGAGCGGTTATGTAACGGATATAGAGTCAGGAGAACGTCTGATTGGAGCGTCGGTGTATGACACAATTTCGCGCCAAGGTGTAGTAACGAATGTGGCAGGATTCTATACGCTGACATTGCCGGAGGGGGAACATGCGTTGCAGATTAGTTATGTAGGGTATCATCCCTCGCACGCACGCGCGTTCCTTTTAGATAAAGACACGGTGATACACTTCCCGCTCCGCCCTTCCACACGCTTGGAAGAGGTAACGGTAGTCGGACACCAATCTATCAATAGTCCGCAAAGTGCACAGATGTCAGCCATAGAAGTGCCCATCTCGCAAATAAAAAATATCCCTGCCATAGGTGGCGAGGTAGATGTGCTGAAGGCGATACAACTGCTCCCCGGTGTGCAATCCGGGTCGGAAGGCAGCGCAGGAATCTATGTGCGAGGCGGTGGACCGGACGAGAACCTCATCACGTTAGATGGTGTGCCACTATACAACGTGAATCATGCGATGGGGATGTTCTCGGTATTTAATGCCGACGCCATCAAAAACGTAACGCTCTACAAAGGTAACTTCCCTGCACGATTCGGGTCGCGCCTGAGTTCGGTGATAGATGTGCGGCAGAACGACGGTAACTCGGCATTTTGGCATGGCGGTATCACGGTTGGACTGCTTGCTGCGAAGATGAACGTGGAGGGACCTATCTTCACCAAAGCGCAACTCGACTCACTCAAACAAGGGTTTGAACCGCGTGCAAAGACCACTTTCAACCTCTCGGCACGACGAACCTATTTCGACCTGTTTATGGCACCTATCCTTGCTGCCGTAACGCACGAAGATGGTTTTTCCATGACAGGAGGTTATTATTTCTACGACGTCAATGCCAAGGTGTCGCACACGTTCTCCGACCGCGACCGACTCTCTGCCACCTACTATATGGGAGATGACGTGATGTATATGCGCTATTCGGACAAGATTGAAGAAGATATCGACAAAATGAGCGCACGTTTCCGATGGGGCAATATATTGGCGGCTGTGGACTGGGAACACCAAATTACACCGCGTCTTTATAGCCATGTGCAAACATCCTACACGCGCTATCAATATAAGTTGGGACAGTCGCTTAATGAGAAATACAAAGAGGACGAAATCAACTATGTGTTCGACCAAACGATGACCTATGCCTCTAATATACACGATGTTACGCTGAACGCACAGTTCGACTATGCCCCTACTGCCAAGCATGATATCAAGTTCGGAGGCAACTATACCTATCACCTGTTTCAACCCTCGGTGGGCAATTTCTATATGTTGGAAACAGATTCCAAAACAGAGATGATGCGGGTAGATACTACCATCGGAGGTGGCTTAATCCACGGACATGAGGCTGCCCTGTATTTTGAGGACACCTATTCGCCATGGCAGTGGCTTCGACTCAATATGGGCTTGCGGGGGGCACTCTATGGAGTGAACGGCAAAGCGTATCCGTCTGTTGAACCGCGATTGGGTTTGCGGGCATTGATTTACAAGGACTTAGCATTCAAGGTTTCGTACTCCTATGTGTCGCAGTATGTACATCTGTTGTCCAATACTTCGATTTCTATGCCTACCGACCTATGGGTGCCTATCACCAAAGATATACCCCCGATGCGCTCCATGCAAGTGGCGGCGGGACTGAGTTACAACCTGCTCAACCAATTGGAAATATCCGTGGAAGGCTACTACAAGTATTCCAAAAACCTGATGGAATACAAGGAGGGAGCATCGTTTATGGGGAGTGCTGCAAATTGGGACGAACAAGTTACACTTGGTAATGGTTGGAGTTATGGCGTGGAAGTCCTGCTACAGCGAAGTATCGGACCCGTAACGGGATGGATTGGCTATACATGGAGCCGGACAATGCGCCAATTCGACGAGATAAACTTTGGCAGACCATTCCGCGCCAAGTATGACCGCGAGCATGACCTGTCTATCACGCTCCAATATGACATCACAAAAAAAATTGATATTGCCGCCACGTTTGTCTATGGCACAGGCAACCGCGCAACACTTACCACACAGGGCTACTACGACCCGACTTTAGGTAAATATATAGAATATGCACCGGAGCGCAACAACTTCAAAATGCCTGATTATCACCGACTTGACTTTGGTATCAATTTCCATGTCCCGCACAAGCGTTCGGGAGACCCGGCACGCTCACGGGGTGGATGGTTGCAAAACGCAGAGCATATTGTGAATATCAGTGTATATAATGTGTACAACCACATGAACCCATATATGATTTTCCCTTCGAGCAATGGCAAGTTGTACCAGATATCCATATTCCCTATCATGCCAAGTATCAGTTATCAATTCAAGTTCTAACGACTATGAAGAAACAATTATTGAAATTTCTACATACACACTTCTCTGACGAGGAAATACGCTTCCTGACCAAAGGGTGGTTGGCAGTACGCGCGTTGGGAACGCTTGTCTTTGTGGTTTGCTTTGTTTCGTGCCGACGCGAGATAGAATATAAAGGAGGTACAGACGAACAACTATTGGTGGTTTCGGCAGATATGGAGATGGGTAAAAACCCCGCTTGTTTTGCATGTAGCACCACGCCCATATTGGGCGAAATCAAATTAGATACCGTTTGGTATGAGAAAGTGTATAGCAATGGCGACACCGTTAAATATCGACACTTGGAGCCTCCTCGGCTGTACTTGTCCGATGCCTCAGTGCGTATGCGCTTCAACAATGGCGAATGGCACACAGCGACCTACGATGCCGAACAAAAAAACTATGTTGTGAAAGACTACACACTTGCTGTAGGGGACTATATCGAGTTGGAAGTCAAACATGCTGAATTAGGCACTGCCACTGCCATACAGACTGTGCCTGCACCGGTATCTGTCAGTGCCGTTCATACCACCGACCTATACCCCGAAATCACCGAAAACGGTTGGGCGCAATTTGCCCTCGACATCGATGCATACACATATTCGCCCGATGCCCTTGTCGGAATCCGTCTCAACGAGGGTGCATTCACCGCTATCGTTAGCAGGGAGGTACGCAAAGAGGAGAAAGTGTATGATGAGAAGTATGGCTACACCTATACACGTATAACCTACGACACTATAACCGTGCTTGATACTATCCCATTCACCTTTCTCTATGCCGAAGGAGATATATGGAATATCGCGCTCAACAACAGACGAGGAGGCTGTAAGTACTATGGTGCCAAGGCATCCAGATACCTCTATATCCCCGCTTCACAACTTCAGCAAAGCCGTCGTATTGCACTCTTTGCAGACCAAAACCGGAATAGCCATATAGTGCGGCAAGATAGTTTGCGTCTGCTCAATCTCTCCATAGATGTGGACGTCTTCTCCTATGACTATTATGTGTATCGTACCTCTGTCAAACTATCGCAAGACGAATATGATTCGAGCGATGATAAGTTTCCTACAGGTGAAATGTATGATGAGAAATACGACTACGGTGACGATTATATTGAGGATATCATTGCAGAAATAGGTTCTCTGGGCAACCAAGAGAGCATACAAATATATTCAAACATCAACGGAGGTATAGGACATCTCGCTACCTATACTCCTACACGACTGATAATCAGATAAATAAATATAATTATGATACAACGTATTCAAACTGTCTATTTGTTTTTGGTAGTGGTGCTTGGCACACTGCTTTGTTTCTTTGCGCCGGTACAGTTCCTGCCCCCGACGGGTACGGAATATATCGCACTGACCACCTTCCAAAAATGGCCGTTGGCGGTGCTTACGATAGCCGTGCCGGTCATCGCGTTGGTGAACATTTTCCTGTTCAAACGTCGACTGTTGCAGGCACGAATCAATGTGGTGAACGTGGTGTTGTGCCTTGGATACTATGCCCTGCTCGCACTCTACATCGCCTATATCGTGAAAGGCAACGAACCTATCCACGGTATGTTGTTGGAGGACGCCGACTGGTATCTGAATGTATGGACTGGCATACCGCTTATCAACGTGGTTCTGTCGCTGATGGCTACCCGCCGCATACTCAAGGACGAGGCGCTCGTCCGTGCTGCCGACCGCCTGAGATGATGATGAATGATGAACACAATCTCATAATTCATAATACCATTTACGGCAACGAGACGGCAACGACAGCATAGGTTAAGCGGCTTTTGAAAGGTTGTCTCCTAATTCCTAATTCTTAATTCCTAATCAGAACCATGCTTTTTCTTGATATAGAGGTACCCACACCCACTATCCCGCCTTCCGACTCTATCCGTGCGGTAACGGAGAATATCATCAAGCAGGCAACCACCGACCCCGAGTCGTTCTGGCATGGGGTCTTGGATAGTGCGATTCATTTTGGTTTGAAAGTGCTTGTCGCGTTTGTCATCTACCTGATAGGCGCATGGCTCATCAAGCGCGTGAAGAGATTGTTGGTGCGCGTCTTTGAGCGCAGACACACGGAGCGGACTTTGGCGACGTTTATCTCGTCCCTTGTCAGTATCACGCTCACGGTGCTTCTTGTGCTTGCCACCATCGGCACGCTCGGCGTAGATACCACCTCGTTTGCCGCCCTGCTCACTGCCGGAGGTATGGCAATAGGTATGGCATTGTCAGGGACGGTGCAGAACTTCGCCGGCGGTATTATGTTGCTGATATTCAGACCGTTCAAAGCGGGCGATTTCGTTACAGCCTCCGGTGTTTCGGGGACGGTGATGGAGGTTACTATCGTCTCTACCAAGGTACTGACGCCCGACAATCGTGTCGTTGTGCTGCCCAACGGAGCATTGTTTAGCAGCAATATCGAGAACGTGTCCGCGCAACCATTGCGACGTGTAAATTGGACGGTAAGTGTGGAATATGGGTCCGACGCAGAGAAATGTATGGAGGCGATTCTGGAGATTGTGCGCTCCGACAAGCGTATTCTCACCTCGGCGGACCAACGCCCGAAGACAAACTCACGCTCGGCGGTGAATACCGACGGACTGCCGATTCCGGACCCGTTTGTGGCACTCGCTTCGCTCAACGAGAACGACATCTCGTTTGTTGTCCGTGCCTGGGTGCACAAAGAGGACTATTGGGGTGTCTTCTATGACCTCAACCTCCGTTTCTATACCGAACTCCCGCAACACGGCTTCGGCTTCGCCTACCCGCACATGGATGTCAACATCACCAACAAATAAGACTGAATAAGAGAGAGTATTTATAGAACCTGCACTAAGTCACATTTTCTCCCTATCTATCTCCCCAAGAAAAACAGCAGTTGCAGCAAAAATGGCCACCAACGTAGCAACCACCCTCACGGGCTGACGCTACTATTTTGAATCTAAATCTCGAACAAGACGGACTGCATGCCCATAGTCGTAGTAACTGAGATCCGTGGTCGCTCCATTAGAGTAAAAGTACAGGTAGCGCGCGTAGCCCGAGCCGATAGGTGTAGCAGACCAATAGAAGCCAGCGGGCTGCACGTAGTACACATTCGCCCCGATGCGGTATCCCGAAGTTGGTAAGAACACAGCATTAGCGGCTTCTAAGTTCTGCCAATCGCTCAAAGTGAAGGTTTGGCAAAAAGCATACTCCTGTATGCTAAACGTCGACGAGAAACCATTTCTGAAAGTTACGCCAGCAGGACAAGTCCAATTGTCGGGCAACAAGATCAGACCATTGGCATATTTTGTACCATCGGCATTGAAATTGATACGTGCTACACCTGTGAGTTGGTCTGCATTGGTACGTTCAAAAAGAACATAATACCACTCATCCGCCGTCAACGTGTACCACGTCTTACCATCACCTATATTCTTACCCCAGTCCACGAAATCACCCCTACAATCGCTATCATCCATTAAAGTACTGATACCCCACTCTGCACTACCAGTATTACCGCTCCAACCGAACAAGTCTATTTTGTCTGCTACAGCACTACCTTCTTTGTAATAACCATACTCTGTACTTATCGCTGCGATACCACCAACCACATTATCCGTACCAATCATATCGTACTGATGTTCCGCAAATGACCATGTATCGGTTGAGCGGGTGTACTGCAAGTTGCCTGGTGAGAAACGAACCAGTTTAGTGGCACTGACGGAGAATCCATCGTCCTTTACCATAGAACTTTTCAGTGTGGTAAAATTTTTGATAGCACCGAACTCATATTGGGTCCCATTGAGAAGTACCAAAGCACAATAGTAATACTTAGTATTATCTGTCAATCCATTTAATGCGATAGTGTAATCTTTCCCAATTAGCGTCTTGCCCAACACCTTATCGCCCTTGCGGTTATTCATATCCTGCAAATTATCAGATACCATCATCCCAAACTCCACCGAGTTATAATCCTTGATATCCACATTTACCCTACCTGTCAATACCGCACTTTGTGTGGTAATCTCGGTTGCTTCACCAGTCGTTACTTTATCTGGTGTAGGTGCAACGGTTTCTTCCTTTTCACACCCTGTCAGACTGATGCAGGACACAGCCAGCAGCATACTTGTCAAGAACTTAATCGTTTTCATCGTTATTATCATTTATGATTGTTTTTTTACATCACACATTCTGCTTTGAATACCTCTTTCAATTCTCCCAATTTATGCTTTTCACGCACATATTCTTAAAATATTGTTGCAAAGTTAGTAGAAATAATCCAATTATGCAAATTTTGATTCAACGTAGAAAAGGAAAGACTTGTGTATATCCTGCAAAAAGCGTATCTTTGCGGAATATACACAATTTTGTATTCTTCAGCGAAAGACAATGGAAACACTATTAGGAAAAACATTATCGGAGTTGCAGGAAGTGGCGCAAAGCGTAGGTTTGCCGAAGTTTGCAGGCAAACAACTGGCGGAATGGCTCTATATCCGCCGTGCGACCTCGTTTGACGAAATGACCAATATATCGCTTCGGGGGCGTGAAGCACTAAAAGCGCAATACGTCATCGGTCGCCATACCCCCGTAGCACACGCCGAGTCCGCAGACGGCACTAAGAAATACTTGTTCCAAATTGGGAACCAATATATCGAATCGGTCTATATCCCCGACGGCGACCGTGCTACGCTGTGTGTCTCCACCCAGATGGGCTGCAAGATGGGCTGCCGTTTCTGTATGACAGGTACACTGGGTTTCCACGGACAACTTTTTGCCGCAGAGATACTCAACCAGATTCTCTATTTCCCGCTGACCTCAGAGACCCTCTGCAAAACACAAAGTGCTGAGAGCGGGTTTGTCCCGCTGACCAATGTGGTCTATATGGGAGAGGGCGAACCGATGGATAATATCGACAACGTACTCCGTTCTTTGGAGGTTATGACTGCC
>JBNMHB010000008.1:0-33852 GCA_050872525.1 Bacteroidales bacterium
CACATAACTGAGAAAAGTCTCCCCTCCAGAAAGGGAATAGTCAACCTCTCTTCGGAATAAGTTTAACACCGAGTCAACTTATCCCCGTCCTAACAGACAAAACAGTCAACCTATTTTAGGACAAGACATATAGCAGTCTTCAACCTGATACATACGTAGGATATACGTAAGATACACGTAGGATATACGTAAGATAATGCCGTTTCAATCGATTTTCAGTGTAAAACATTTTGTTTTCTCGAAAGCCGATACAAAGATAATACATGAACGGTCGTTTTGCAACGATTCAAATCCATGAAATTTCAGAAAGTCATTGACTGCAGTCAATATACAATGTTTATCACGTTGAATATGAGTAACATAGGTCCCCAATAAAGCCCCCATAAAACCCAACTATACACCACCTTACGGCGTAACACACACCGCATTGGGGAAACAAATACATGAAAAATTAAACCCAATATAGACAAATATACAATGGGACAACCAACATTGTATATTCTCCATACGTATCTTATATCGAACTGACGTTTACATAAGTTCAAAATAAAGCCCCATAAAACCCAACCATACACCACCTTACGGGGCGCAACACACACCGCATTGGAGAAACAAATACGCGAAAAATTAAATCAAATATAGTCAAATATACAATGGGACAACCAAATCAATAACCCCAAAACTATTCGCTATAGGTTTCTTATGTCGAACTGATGTTAATTTTCGTGTAATTGGACGTGAATTTTCTTGAACATATAATTGTTTTAATACTACAAGGCTATAACTACAAGATTATAAACGAAGGCAGATGGGGAATTTGCGATTGACATTTGCGCATGTGAAATGTTTTGTGTATCTTTGCATACTTTTTGATGCGTGAACGGCGCATAATGGGGTATTAGCTCATCCGGTAGAGCGCAACACTGGCAGTGTTGAGGTGAGCGGTTCGAGTCCGCTATACTCCACCATACTCTACTATAATCGGCACCACAAGGTGTGCAGACAAGCCAAGAAATTTCACAGAGAAATCCCTGATAAACATAGAGAACATATCAACCATATCAGCAGACGTGTCTGAAAAGGTTTAATCTGTGTAAGACATTTCTGTGTTTGCAATACTTTTTGTGTAACTTTGTAAACTGAATTAATATCCCTAAATCAATATCCAAACCATTTATGGCAAAGAAAGATACTTCTGCTAAAGAATTCAAATTGGAAACAGTCCTTTTTTCTTGTCGCGACTTGCTGCGCGGGAAAGCATCGATGGCAGATAAACGCGATATGCTGCTCACATTGGTGTTCCTGCGCTTTGTGGGCGAAAAGTTCGACCTGCAGCGGCAACGCATCTTGCGCGATTTTGAGCAGGACGGTTTCGACCTCGTGAAAGACCATGCTTATATCGCCGCCAAGATAGAAGACGCCAATTTCTATGAGGATGTGTTCTATCTCTCGCCCGAGTGCAGGTGGGAGACGGTGCTTGCTCTGAAAGCGGATGCTACACTCAATACGCAGTTGGATACCATTCTCAACCGTATGGAGCAGGAGCATACCACCCTGCGTGGGGCGTTGCCACAGAAGATTTTTACTTCTGCCAACGTAGAGCCGAAAGTCATCAAGTCGGTGATTGACGAGGTGAACAAGATTACCAATGCCAATTTCCACGAAGGCGACCTGATAGGGCGTGTGTATGAGTATTTCCTGCAGGCGTTTGCCGTCAATGCCGAGAAAGAGGAGGGGGAGTTCTATACGCCGCATTGCATAGTGGAACTTATCTCATCGCTCATCGAGCCTTTCGACGGAACGCTCTATGACCCCGCATGTGGTTCGGGCGGCATGTTCGTGCAGTCGATGCGCCTGATAGAAGCCCACGGCGGCAACACCAAGGCGGTGAATGTGTATGGGCAGGAGAGCCAGCCGGAGACTTACCGACTTGCCAAGATGAACTTGGCGGTGCGGGGTATCAGTCATAACCTCGGCGAACAACCCGCATCTTCGTTTACCAACGACCAACACATAGGGCGTTGGTTCAACTACATCATGGCAAACCCGCCATTCAACCTCAAGAAATGGCGTACCGATGAGGAACTGACCACTGACTATCGCTGGGAAGGATACGGACTGCCGCCCGTAAGCAATGCCAACTATGCGTGGATACTGCATATTCTGGCGCACTTGGAGAAGCAACGCGGTGTGGCAGGTTTCTTATTGGCAAACGGGGCGTTGGGCGACGAAGATACGCGCCTTATCCGTCAGCGGCTTATAGAGAACGACAAAGTGGAGGCGATTATCATCCTGCCGCGGGAGATGTTCTATGCCACCGATATATCCGTTACACTGTGGATTCTCAATCAGAACAAGCGTGGCGGAGAGTGGCACGGGCGCAAGCAACGCAACCGCGAGGGGGAGATACTCTTTATGGACTTGCGCACATGGAACACGCATATTGCCACCTACAAGAAAGATAAGGGACAGCAGAAATCGGTGGTTCTCACGCCCGAACAGATAGCCGAGGTGGTGCATATCTATCAGACTTGGCAGGCAGAGGGTACCGACGGCAGCACTTACGCCGTACCCGAACTATACAGAAGTGTGTCGCGCAGCGAGATTGCCGACAAGGGGTGGAGCCTTGTGCCGAGCAAATATATCGAGTTTATCGACCATGATTTGGACATCGACTACCCCAAAGAGATGGCACGTATCCAAGGCGAGATGCGGTCGCTCCTCGCCGATGAGCGCAAAAGCCAAGAGGAACTTCGTGCCGCTTTCCGCGCTATCGGGTATGAGATAGAAGAAACTATCTAAAAACGCGGGAATCATAGTCGGATTTGCATAAGTCAATAAAAATCAGTAACTTTGCAGTGTATAGCCAAGGCAATAATAGTTGCTTGCTGCGCTACTCAAATACATCGGATAAAAAGACAACTTATTAGACTTGATAGATATGACAAATAAGAAAACATCCGTATCGGCAACCCACGCCGACCATATAACAAGCAATATATTGCTCTACACCACCGATACGGGCAGTGTGAACATACAAGTGCGATATGAGAACGGCACTTTTTGGTTGACGCAGAAGCGTATGGCAGAGTTGTTTGGCGTGGATGTGCGTACTATCAACTATCACTTGAAGGAAATCTACCAAAGCGGAGAACTACAACAAGAGGCAACTATCCAAAAAATTCGGATAGTTCAAAAAGAAGGTACCCGAAATGTGGAGCGTGAAGTGGATTTCTACCATTTAGATGCTATTATGGCTGTGGGGTATCGTGTGAATAGTCGTCAAGCCACATTGTTTCGTATATGGGCAACGAAGACGCTGACCACTTTTGTTACGCAAGGATATGTGTTGGATAAAGAGCGTTTGAAACAGGGCGACCAATTCGGGCATGATTACTTCCAACAACTATTGGAAGATATACGCGAGATACGCGCCAGCGAACGCCGATTCTATCAGAAAGTAACCGACATCTATGCCCTCGCTATCGATTATGACAAGGATTCACCTATCACACGCGAGTTCTTTGCTACCGTGCAGAATAAGTTGCATTGGGCTATATCGGGGCAGACGGCAGCGGAACTGATATATAATTCGGCTGATGCTACCAAGCCTCACATGGGATTGACTACATGGCGGCATGCGCCGAATGGAAAGATACTCAAGTCGGATGTTTCGGTGGCAAAGAACTATCTCAGTCAGAAAGACTTGAATGCGCTCAATAGGTTGGTTTCTGCCTATCTCGATTTGGCAGAAGACCGCGCCGAACGAGAGATACCCACCACTATGCAAGAGTGGGCAACGGTGTTGGATGATTTCTTGTCGTTGGCGAAGTATCCGTTGTTACTGGATGCCGGCAAAGTGTCTGCCTTAGAAGCCAAACTGAAAGCAGAAAGCGAGTACGAAGTCTTTCGTAAGATACAAGACCAAAACTATATATCCGACTTTGATGAGGAGGTTAAACGACTGCAAGGAAAATAAGTGTGATGATTTGCAAATGGTACCTTCGTAAACGCAGATATAAAGAAAGGATTGTGTAAATCGCTGTGATTTAGTAATTTTATTGCAAGTTTGGGATAATAAAGATAATATTATGATGATTAAACATATAAATTCAATTAAACACTTTGGTGTGTTCGACGACTGGAAAAGGAAGGGTGATTTGCCAGACTTTAAGGCAAAGAACATTATCTATGGTTGGAACTATTCTGGTAAAACAACTTTGTCAAGATTGTTTTCTTACTTGGATAAAAGTGCATTGGTTGACGAAGAATACCAAAATATTGAGTTCGAAGTTGAGTTAGATGATAATAGTAAAATCACGGAACGAAATAGGGATTCTTCTGCATTATCAATAAAGGTATTTAATAGTGACTTTGTGCGTGATAAGTTGCATTTTGATACAGATAATGCCATAAGGGGAATATCATTTATCGTTGGAGAAGGAGGGGATATTAAACAGCAAATAGCTGCTAATGATTTGTTAATAAGATCTCTAAAAGCAAAGATAACAACGGAAAAAGAAAAGCAACTAACTGATTTTGAAAAGAAATTTACGGATGAATCAAAGCGCATCAAGGGTGAATTTAATAGCCTTATAGAATTTACAAAGATGCATTTTAAGTCGGTTATGCAATCGTTGTCAATTCCTCTTAGTAAATACACTAACATATCACAAGAAGAATTGAATAGTATAAAAAATAATGCTTTAGCACAAGATGCAAAACAAACTATAAATTGCGAACATTATGATTTGAATTACGTTTCTTTGCTGAATTCAGTTTGTGATATTTGTATGGATGTCCCCACGGAAACAACATTAGACCCAATCTTGTCAAATGATACAGAATTGTTTGATTGGGCAAAATCCGGACTTCATATATACAAGCACAAAGACTCTGCATTGGCTATAGGAAAATGTGCTTTTTGTGGCGGTGAATTAACGGCAGAACGTGTTGCATACTTAAATGCATTCTACTCAAATGAGGCGGCACGTTTGAAAGAGAAAATAAGAACTTGTCAAGAGAATATATTTGCAGAAAAGAAAAATGTAGAAGAACTATGGTTGGCTAAAATAAGCCCTAACGACTTTATGGATAGTTGCCAGACAGAGTTCAAAGAACTCAGTGCACAATATGAGCAATGTAGTAACAACTATATTGCATTGTTGGATGACTTAAACAGACAACTGGAACAGAAAAAGGAAAATCTATTTTTGAAGATAGATGTAGCGATACACGACACTACGGCTAAAAATGACTTAAATGAGTGGATTCATAAGGTAGAAGAAATCATAAAGGAACATAACAATATTGTTAATTCTTTTGAGACTACTCGCGATAGTGCCAGAAAAGCATATAAAGAGTATTTAGTGGCTTCCTTTTTACAACGGGAAAAATATTTGCAGATTAAGTCAGAAGCCGATACAGAAAGAGGTGAGAATGTAAAATTACAGCAAGAAATAGAGAACAAGGAGAAAGATAATGAACGGCTATTGGCATCCATAAAGTCTATATTAGAAGGAAAAAACAAGTTAGAAAAGTATATACAGCGATTTCTGTGCAGAAAAGACATTTCGATTAAGGTGGTCAATGATGACCATTTTGAGTTGTATCGCAATGGAAAGATAGCCAAAAACTTAAGCGAAGGAGAGAAAATGGCAATTGCCTTTTCTCACTTTATGGTAGATTTAGAAAGTTTGGGCGATGCATTGAGGAATACAATAGTTTTTATTGATGACCCTATTTCAAGTTTAGATGCCAATCATATTGCGCAGGTTTCTTATCTAATAAATGATTTCTTCTTTCGTAAAGGATTGGATAGTTCTAAACCAGAAAAAGTGTGTGACTATTGTGCACAATTATTTGTTGCAACGCATAATTTTGAGTTCTTTTCTTTCCTAAATGATGCCAATAATTTTCAACGTGGAAAAGATGAGAATGCCACGCAAAAGTACCTTGTAAAAAGAGAAAATGAGACAAGGTCTACATTTTTGAAACTTCCAAAATCTTTTGGCAAGTGCAAGTCAGAATATGTATATTTATTTTCGGAAATAGATACTTTTAAGGAAGAAGGTTGTCCTGAAGACAAATACTACATAATGCCAAATATAATTCGACGTTTCTTGGAAATTTATACACTGATTCAGTTACCAGGTAATAAGGATGAGATAGATAATAGATTAAAACTACTTTATGACGATGAATTTGATGAGTTAAAAATTCTACACAATTTTTCACATTGCACCTCCGTGGAAAGAGCCACTAAACATGAGGAAATCATACAACAAATGCCAGAGATTATAGATGCTTTGTATAAGTTATTAGAACGTAATCGAACGCATCTGAATTCTCTATATGAAGGTATAGAAAGAAAAGATAAAGTGATTATATAAAAAAGAAAGTGTTAGATATGGCGAAGATAGGTTCTTTGATTACAATATCGAATATACGGAATGGTGCAGATAGAGACTTGCCGTTTTATGGCATAAACAAAGATAAGTTGTTTGTGCCGACGGTGGCAGCCACAGACGGACTTGACAGAAAGAACTATAAAGTGGTAACGAAAGGGCGGTTTGTGTTTAGTGGTATGCAGACAGGACGGGATATGTGCATCCGTATAGGGATGTATGACAATGATTTTGATTGCCTTGTGTCGCCAGCCTATACCACTTTTGATGTTACGAGCGATGAGGTGCTGCCCGAGTATCTGTTTATGTTCTTCAATTCGGAAGAAAAGAATCGGTATGGTGCATTCCTTAGTGATGGCAGCGTAAGGGCAAACTTGGATTGGGATGTATTCTGCAATATTGAAATACCGTTGCCGGGGATAGAGGTGCAGAGAGAGTATGTGGCGGTGTATAAGGCTATGCAACATAATCTGAATGCTATGCAAAACAAATTAGATGACCTTAAGTTGGTCTGCGACGCATATATCGAACAACTACGACAACAATACCCCCTACACAAAATAGGAAAGTATATCACCGAAGTCGATGAAAGAAACAACATTGGCTTATGTGCAAATTCTGTTAGAGGATTGGCTACAACGAAAGAACTCATTGAAACCAAGGCAGATATGGAGAATGTTGGAGTGGATAATTATAAATTGTTACGCCCAAATATGATTGCTTTTGTGTCGGACACATCGCGCAGAGGAGATAAGATGTCGATGGGATTCAATGATACAACCAATACATACCTGTTGTCTTCTATTTCGACTGTATTTAGAACTGATGAGGAACGACTATTGCCTAAGTATTTGATGTTGTATTTAACGCGCCCCGAGTTTGACCGATATGCGCGGTATCATTCGTGGGGGTCGGCAAGAGAGACTTTCACTTGGGAAGATATGTGCGATGTGGAGATACCGATACCGCCGATAGAAGTGCAGAAGTCGATTGTGGCGATATATGATGTGTATAATCGTCGCAAGCAGTATGCGGAGCGATTGCGGCAGATGATTAACGAGATGTGCCCTATATTGGTCGCTGCCTCGGTGGGCGATACTGCAGTGGCAGCAGCACATTCGTAAGAATAGATGAACCGCTGAGCCGGGGTAATGCCTCGGGCAGGGCGGTGAATCTGCCGAGAGTGTGCAAAGGAAACATAACAGAGGATAATAGGACGGCAAAGCGAATGCAAAGAATAGGCAAAAAGCATACGGAAAGCAGGTAAAGAAAGAGCAGCGAGAGAGCAGAGAAAGAGCAGAGAAAATGCAGACATACGGAAACGGAAGGAAACGAGGCAAGACAAGAGGTGTTTTGGATTGGCTCATCCTATAGAGTTCCTATAGAGTTCTTATAGAGTTCCTATACTCATCCCTTGCGTATCCTTTGCTTATCCCTTGCTGAATCACCTATTCTTGACGGCATGATATGCGGGCGTTGCCGCCCGTAAAACAGACATACTTAACCAAACAGACAGAAGAATGAACGGAAGACTATACGAGAGCGAATACGAAGAGAGCGTGATGCAGTTGTTGGCAGACTATGGTTGGACTGCTACGCACGGCGGCGAGATGACCAACCGTAAGTTGTCGGAAGCCTTGATAGAAGATGACTTGCGCAGTTATCTGCAGGGGCGGTATGCCCAAGAGGCATTGGGCGACGATGAGGCAGACGGTATCATAGCCAACCTGCGCAACACCGGTGGCGACACACAGTATCACACCTTGCGCAGTGTGGTGAGCCTCTATCGCGACGGGTATAGTTTTCATCGCTATCACAAAGACGAGGACTTGTTTGTGGAGTATATCGACTTTATGCACCCCGAACGCAATGTGTTCCGCTGCGTCAATCAGTATGTGGTGAGTTACAACGGCGGTCGCGATGTGCGGATACCCGATGTGCTGCTGTTTGTGAACGGTATTCCCGTGTGTATCATCGAACTGAAGAACCCTACCGACTACAACGCCACCATAGCCAAAGCATACGACCAGATACATATCCGCTATAGGCGCGACATACCGCACCTGATGAAATACTGTGCGTTGTCGTGTATCAGCGACGGCAGCAATACGCGTTTGGGTACGACCTATACGCCGTATATCCACTACTATGCGTGGAAAAAGATACATAACGAGGACAAGGCTTCCACGGCAGGACTGGCAGAACTGAACACACTGATAGCAGGCGCGTTTGAGCCGCAACGCTTGTTGCTCTTGCTGCGGGATTTTGTCTATTTTCCGGACCTGCAGACGCAGAAAGAAGAGGAGATAGTGTGTCGCTATCCGCAGTTCTTTGCCACGCAGAAACTATTTGCCAACATTATGCAGCATTTGCGCAGTGCTGGCGGAGACGGCAAAGGCGGTACGTACTTCGGTGCCACGGGGTGCGGTAAAACTTACACAATGTTGTTTTTGGCACGGCAACTGATGTTACGGAGCGATAAAGCCCGATTGGCAAGCCCGACCGTAATAATCATGGTGGATAGAGAGGACTTGCAAGAACAATCGGGTGCGTTGTTTTGCAATTCGTCGGATTTCCTCTCGGCAGGTATAGTGCGTGTGATAGAGAGTCGCGAGGATTTGAGCAAAGAACTGACGCTGCGCAGTTCGGGCGGGGTGTTCATCTGCACGATACAGAAGTTCTGCGAGGCGACAGGACTGCTCTCCAACCGCGGGAATATCCTCGTTTTCAGCGATGAGGCACACCGTACGCAAACGGGCGTGGGGGCGCAACTGAAGATAGAAGGGCAGCGCGAGGCGATAAACGGGCACTACGATGCCAAGACGATGGGCGCGTTTGTAACCTACGGTTTTGCCAAATACCTGCGCGACGCGTTCCCGAATGCGACCTACGTCGGTTTTACGGGGACACCCATCGATGAGACGATACACGTGTTCGGCGGCGTGGTGGACAGGTACACGATGAAAGAGGCGGTGGACGATGGTATCACGGTGGACTTGAAGTACATACCCCGTCTGGCGCGGGTGATGCTCGACAAAGAGAAAGCCGCGCAGATAGAGGCGTATTACAAGCAATGTGCCGACGAGGGTTCAAACGAAGAGGATGTGCGCAAGAGCAAAGAGGCGATGGCGAAGATGGAGGTGATACTGGCGGATGACGGACGATTAGGACGTGTGGCGATAGACATTGTGGAGCATTATGAACGGCTGTGCGATGCCAAACCCGATGTGGTACAGAAAGCGATGGTGGTATGCGCCAACCGACCTATTGCCTACCGCCTCTACACCAAGATACGGGAGGTGCGTCCGCAATGGTTCGAGGCAAAGCGGTGCGAGAACGAGAGCCTGCTGACCAGAGAGGAGTTGCAACGATTGGAGCCGCTGCCGATGGTGAACATGGTGGCGACACGCAATGCCAACGACCCGAAAGAGATGTACGACCTGTTGGGCGACAAACCGTACAGAAAAATGCTGGACAAGCAATTCAAACAGGAGAAATCCAATTTCCGTATGGCGATAGTGGTGGATATGTGGATAACGGGATTCGATGTGCCGTGTTTGTCGGTGCTGTACAACGACAAGCCGCTGCAAAAACATACGCTGATACAGACCATCTCGCGTGTCAACCGCAAATACGAGGGGAAAGAGTACGGGTTGATAGTGGATTATATCGGCATACGGGAGAATATGTGCGAGGCGATAAAGGCGTATGGCGGTGAGCAGTTTGGACCTACGGAAGATGATGTGGAGGCAGCCTATACAGTGTTTGTGAACGAACTGGAGGGACTGCGTGCGCTCACGCAAAACTTGAACTTTTCACCATTCTTTGCGTCCGACCCGCTGACGCGGTTGCAGTTCCTGCAGCAGGCGGCGGAGTATGTGATGGCACAGGTGAGCAAAAGTCAGAAAGTGTCGTATCAAACACTTTTCAAACAACATGTGAAACGATTGCGCTCGGCGTATAATATCTGTCAGCCGGCGGGCGTATTGCAAGACGAGGAAACGGCATGGGCACAATGCTATATGGCGATTTGCTCGTTTGTGAGCAAGATGACGCAAGGGCAACGTGACACAGAAGCAATGAACCGCGAAGTGCAACAGATGGTGCGCGAGGCAATAGTGTGCGGCAGCGTAGAGTCAGTGTTCAAAGATAATGACGAAGAACAGATATTTACCGATGACTACTTGCGTGAAGTAGAAGCGAGCGTGAAACTGCCGCATACGAAATTTCAGATATTACTGCGTGTTTTGAAATGTGCTATCCGTGAATATAGCAGAACCAATAAAGTGGCAGCCAAGCGGTTCGACGATATGATGGAAAAGGTGGTGGAGGCGTACAACACACGCGACAAGTTGGATTTTGCCACCAATGTGGTCGGTGAGACGCTGGGCTCGATACAGGAACTGATAGACAACCGTGTGAACGAACTGTCGGGGCAGTTGGTGGATATATTTCACCAACTGCAGACCGACAAAAGCAAGTTCCGAGACTTGGGCATCACCTTTGAGGAAAAAGCATTCTACGATATATTGGTGGAGGTGCGTGATATGCACGGATTCGATTATCCGAATGAGCGATGTGTGGCGTTGTCGCGGAGTATCAATGAGTTGGTGGCAGGCACGGCGGTCTATGCCGACTGGTTGAACAATGGTACGCTGAAACGCGATCTGGCACGCGATGTATCGAAATTGCTATATCGAAGCGGTTATCCGCCCGAGTGGGACGAAGAAGTGTTCAGAAAAGTATTGGAGCAGGTGGAAAACTTTAAGACCTATGAGGGAGAGTGAAAAACACGGATTTGTGTATGTGGAAAAATTGTTGTACCTTTGCGGGCATTATGATACAACTCAGAGAAATAACCACTGCCGACCCATGCTACCCGTTTGTGGAGCGATTGTGGGTTGAGTCGTTTCCCGAAGTAGAGAGACGCGATACTTTGGCACAACGCAACAACGTAGATGCCAACCCTGTATTTCATTGTGTGCTTGCCGAGAATGAAGGACAACCTATCGGATTCCTTACCTATTGGGATTTTGATTCGTTTATCTATGGCGAGCATTTTGCCACAGACCCCGCTTTGCGCAACTGCGGATATGGCAAGCAAATCTTCCGCGCAGTCTTAGACTATGTGGCGCGACCTTTTGTACTCGAAGTGGAGATACCTGACACAGAGATGAGCACCCGCCGTATCGGTTTCTACGAGCGAAACGGCATGATTATCTGGAACGATATACCCTATACACAACCCGCTTACAGGGTAGGGGGTGAGAGCCTGCCCATGCGCCTGATGGCAACCTCCGATTTGCAACCCGAAAAGGATGCTGCAGACATCATACGTGCGATACATCGCTATGTATATAATTATGAGTAAGGAATAAGGAATAAGGAGGCAGGGGAGGGTAATTATGAATTATGAGTTGCTTATGGATAAGCAGAATCACCTACTAATCACCTACTAATCACCTACTAATCACCTACTAATCACCTACTAATCACCTACTCACTATTCGATGAGGGCCTGTTGCTGATAGCGCAATAGGGCTTTTGTGTTTTTTCTGGTGTTTTTCTGGTATTCTCCTTGTATTTCTCTTGTATTCTCTTTGTGTTTTCTTTGTATCCTCCTGACATCCTCCTGACATCCACCTCACTTTTTATTACATAGCAAAAATATGCAAAAATATGCTCTGCAACATGATTTGCATTTTTTGCTTGCATATTTTTGGTTTTTGTTGTATCTTTGCAAACGAGAACATTGTTGCGGTTTGGTAGTTGCTTGTCTTGGGGCGACGAGACCTGTCTGAGGGTGCCGAGAGTGTTCTTGCTGTAAATACCTTATATAATACAACACAATTATGGCTAAAGTTTATCAAGCAAACGAGATCAAGAATATCGCTATGTTGGGCGGTAGCGGATCGGGTAAGACCACTCTGATGGAGGCTATGCTTTTCGAGAGTGGTGTCATCAAACGTCGTGGTTCGATTGAAGCGCAATCAACCGTATGTGATTATTTTCCGGTAGAAAAAGAGTATGGGTATTCCGTTTTTTCGACGGTTTGCAACATCGAGTTCCAAGGTAAGAAACTTAACATTATCGACTGCGCAGGTTCAGATGACTTCTGTGGTGGTACTGTCGCAGCACTTCAGATGGTAGGGTCGGCACTTATCGTGCTTTCTGCCAATAACGATATCGAAGTAGGTACACAAAACAATTTCCGTCTGGTGGAGAAAGCCAAGAAACCATTGGCCTTCGTTATTAACAAATGCGACCACCCGGACGCAGACTTTGACAATACATTTGCACAACTGAAAGAGAATTTCGGTAACAAGTGCACCCTGATACAATATCCAGTAAATGCCGGCGTAGGTTTCAACGCGGCGATAGACGTACTGAAGGGCAAAATGCTCGTCTGGGGTCCCGAAGGCGGTGCTCCTGAGGAGAAAGAGATTCCGGCAGAACACCAAGAGCGCGTAGCCGAAATGCGTCAGCAACTGCAAGAACAGGCTGCGGAGGCAGATGAGACACTGCTCGACAAGTTCCTCTCCGAGGGGTTGAACGATGAGGAAATCATGCGCGGTCTGCGCTCTGTATATGCCGATGGCTCGATGTATCCCGTCATCTGCACCAGCGCACTCAAAGATATGGGTATCCGTCGTCTGATGGATTTCCTCAGCGCAATGGCCCCCGAACCAGCCAATTTCAAGTATCCGACCATTGAGGGCGTAGGTATCAGTCCCGACCCGACCAAACCAGCCAGCCTGTATGTATTCAAGACTTCGGTGGAGCCGCATATCGGTGAGGTTAACTATTTCCGCGTAATGCAGGGTACCGTGAAAGCGGGCGACGACTTGCAGAATATGGACCGCGGAAGCAAAGAGCGTATCTCGCAATTGTATATGGTGGCAGGTGCCAACCGTATTCCTGTGGACGAAGTGTCGGCAGGAGACATCGCCGCTACCGTGAAACTGAAAGATACCCGCACGGGAAATACCCTCAATGCGAAAGATTGTGATTTGCACTATGCCAAGATAGAATATCCTCAGCCGCGTTATCGTCGTGCTATCCGCCCTGTCAGCGAGGCAGACAACGAGAAATTGGCAGCGTTGCTTACCCGTATGCGCGAAGAAGACCCGACATGGGTAGTTGAGCAGTCGAAAGAGTTGAAACAGATGATTGTTTCCGGTCAGGGCGAGTTCCACCTCCGTACACTCAAATGGCGTTTGGAGAACAACGAAAAGATGCAAGTGGTGTTTGAGGAACCGAAGATTCCGTATCGCGAGACCATTACCAAAGCCGCACGTGCTGACTATCGCCACAAGAAACAATCCGGTGGTTCGGGACAATTTGGTGAGGTTCACCTGATAGTAGAACCCTACGAAGAGGGTGTGCCTGTGAAGGAAGTATATAAATTCGGCAACCAAGAGTATCGCATCTCTGTAAAGGATACACAAGAAGTGCCATTGGAGTGGGGTGGTAAGTTGGTGCTAATCAACTCTATCGTCGGCGGTGCTATCGAGGCACGCTTTATCCCCGCCATTCTCAAAGGTATCATGGATCGTATGGAGCAAGGTCCGCTCACGGGTAGTTATGCTCGCGATGTGCGCGTGATAGTGTATGATGGTAAGATGCACCCGGTTGACTCCAACGAAATCTCGTTCCGTTTGGCAGGACGTAATGCGTTTGCTGAGGCTTTCCGCAACGCCAATCCGAAAGTGTTGGAGCCTATTTATCAAGTAGAAGTACTTGTTCCGAATGACCTCGTGGGCGATGTGATGAGCGATATCACCGGTCGCCGCGGAATGGTATTGGGTATGGAAACCGAGAAGAATTTCACACGCCTCCACGCGGAAGTACCACTGAAAGAACTGACCTCTTACAGTACTACGTTGAGTTCGCTCACCGGTGGTCGTGCCACTTTCACTATGAACTTCAAAGATTATCAACTTGTGCCGGCAGACGTACAGGAAACACTCCTCAAAGACTACGCTGCTGCACATGCCGACGAGGAATAATCGTGTTTTTCTTATATAAAAAGGAGGCTGTCTGATGGATTCGGACAGTCTCCTTTGATTTCTTATGCTTTTGATAATCTTTCTATTACGTAATAGACAAGGTTGGTGATGCCTAATTTTGCGACGCGGTAGTTTTACCGTATCTTGTGGATGAGGGTCAGTCCGTCGCGGAGGGGTAGAATCACTTTCTCCAATCGGCTGTCGTGTGCCACTTGGTCGTTGAAAGCACGCAAACCGAGTGTTTGTTTGTCGCGGTCGTAGGCAGGGTCGATGATGTGTCCGTCCCAAAGTGTGTTGTCGGCAATAATCCATCCGCCCACAGGCACAAGCGGATAGACCAAATCCAAGTAGGCGCAATACTCCCGTTTGTCGGCATCGATAAACACGAGGTCGAACTCGTCCGCGTGGAAAGTGCTGCCCGAAAGAATCTCTTTGGCATCGCCCACCAGCAAGTCGATTTTTTCACCGACAGGCGAAAGGGACAGATTGCGGCGTATGGTATCTTCCAACTCATCGTTGTGTTCGATAGTGGTAAGCCTGCCCCCTTCGCATAGCCCCTCTGCCAAACAGAGTGCCGAATAGCCTGTGAAAGTTCCTAATTCCAGTATCTTGTTGGGGCGAATCATCTTGCTCCACATCGAAAGCAACCGCCCTTGCACCTGCCCTGAGAGCATGTGCGGGTTGAGTATATTCACATAGGTGTCGTGGGTGATAAAAGCCAATGCTTCGTTTTCGGTGGAAGAATGTTGTTCTATATAGTCGTTGAGTGTCATATTGTATGTATTTCTGTTAAATAGTTTGCAAAAGTACACTAAAACTTGCATATATGCAAAAAAAGCAGTACTTTTGTGCCAAATTTGCGTGTTTTACTAACACGATGGTACACTTTTTGATTATTTTAGAACAATACATTAGACAATTATGGAAAAAATAGATGAATTGGACCGTAAGATACTGAGTATAATAACTCATAATGCGCGTACACCGTTTAAGGATGTGGCTGATGCGTGTGGCGTGAGCAGAGCGGCTGTACACCAACGTGTACAAAAAATGTATGATACGGGTGTTATTCTTGGGTCGGGGTATCAAGTGAACCCGAAGATGTTGGGATACCAACTGTGTGTGTATGTTGGGATTATGCTCAACAAAGCCTCGATGTATAAGTCGGTGAGTGCAGAGTTGGAGAAGATACCCGAGGTGGTGGAAGCACAGTTTACGTTAGGCTCCTATTCCATACTGCTGAAATTGTACGCCAAGGATGACAAGCACTTGATGGAATTGCTCAACTCGAAGATTCAGGAGATTCCCGGTGTAGCCAATACCGAGACATTGACGGCTTTGGACCAACGTATCAACCGCGGTCTGCCTGTCGGGCTTGAGGACGAAGAGGAATAATAAACACTATCTATACACCTTATAATATACAATACATTGCAACCTAATATGGAAAGAGTGATTAGTGGCATCCGCCCGACGGGTAACTTGCATTTGGGTAACTACTTCGGGGCAGTAAAGAGTTTCGTACGTATGCAAAACGAGTACGATTGTATGTTCTTTATTGCGGATTGGCACTCTCTCACTACACACCCTACACCTGATAATATCCGCAATTCGGTACGCACTATACTCTGCGAGTATCTGGCATGTGGTATCGACCCCGAGAAAGCACCGATTTATGTGCAGAGCGACGTGAAACAAGTGTTGGAATTGTATCTGTATCTGAATATGAATGCGTATCTGGGGGAATTAGAGCGTGTTACGTCTTTTAAGGATAAGGCGCGCAAGCAACCGGATAATGTGAATGCGGGATTACTGACTTATCCTACGCTGATGGCAGCCGACATCCTGATGCACAAAGCAGATAAAGTTCCGGTTGGGAAGGACCAAGAGCAGAATATGGAGATGGCGCGTCTGTTTGCCCGCCGCTTCAATCGCATATACAATATCGAGTTTTTCAAGGAACCGGAATCGTTCTACTTTAACGCCAAGGCGGTGAAAGTACCCGGCTTGGACGGTAGTGGAAAGATGGGCAAGTCGGAGGGAAACTGTATCTATCTATGTGATAGTGAGGAGGTTATACGCAAGAAAGTGATGCGTGCCGTTACCGATGCGGGACCTACGATGCTCAATCAGGAGAAGCCGGAAGTGATTCAGAACCTGTTTACGTTGATGGAATTGGTGTCGGATAAGCAGACCTACGACTACTTTAACGACCAATATAATAATATGGCGATTCGCTACGGCGATATGAAGAAACAGTTGGCACAAGATATCAACGCATTCTGCGCACCTATCCGTGAGAAGATAATTGCTTATCAGAACGATAGCGAATATCTTGCCAAAGTGATGAAAATGGGTGCCGAGCGTGCATCGGAGCGTGCAGAACAGACCATTGAGGAAGTTCGCCAAATCATTGGTTTCCGCAAGATATAATCAAAAACAGATAAAAATGAAACATTATCGTTACATAGCAGCCTTGACCTTGATAGTGGTGGGCGTTGGATTGACTTTGTCGGTTCGCGCCGATGACTATGTGGACGATGTGTACTATTGGGATACCCCGCAGTATGTACCGCAAGAGTCAGTTCGCGTGGTGTACACAGAGGAGACTGCGGACGGAATGGAAATGGAAGAAGACCATACCGGCAACCGCCCGTATGAAATTACCTTTATCGAAGAAGCCAATACGCAACGCACTGATACTGTGGTGAAAGCAGTGATTAGGCGTCTGTAATAAACAGCATGGTGAACTGAAATATGAAATCGATTCGCTACATAGTTATCACGCTTTTGGCACTGAGTGCAACCGCACTTTCTGCCCAAGATGCTCAAAACACGCAGCGTCTGAGTGAGCAAGAACTTACCGGTACTGCGCGTTATGTGGGTATGGGTGGTGCGATGACTGCTATCGGCGGCGACCCGTCGGCAGTGAAAGACAATCCTGCCGGATTGGGACTCTATCGGCGTATGGAGGTGATGATTTCGTTAGACAATCGCTACGACCGAACCAAACAAGTGGGGGCAGGGTGGAGACACGATTTCGATTTTACGGGACCGCAAGCCTCGTGGGTATTCGCTTTCGGCGACCCATATAAAGATAAAGGTGTGATATTCAACAACATCATGTTCTCCTATTCTCGCTTGCGCACTTTCGACCGTTTGTTTTCCGCCTCCGCCAAAGCGCAACCCAATTCGTTGGCAGATGTGATATGTATGAATACCAACGGACTGAAAGAGGAGGCATTGCAACCTGCTTCGCGTTGGAATGATTTGGAAGTAGGGTGGTTGAGTTGCTTGGCATACGACACCTATCTTATCAATCCGGATAGTATGAACATAGGTCAGTGGCTCCCCGTTTTGTTGGAGGGGGAAACAGTGGATAACTCGCTGCGAATCAGGGAGTACGGCTATATGAACCAGTATGCTTTTGACTGGGGTATGAATATCTCCAATCGTGTGTATGTAGGTGCCGGATTGAGAATGTTGTCCTATTCGTATGGTTTCTCTACCGAATATAGGGAGAATTTTGGGAAAGGCGGAGGATTGTACAATGAGGCGAGTGTAACGATGTCGGGAATCGGCGTGAATGGTTCGTTGGGCGTTATCTATCGTCCTATAGAGTGCTTGCGTTTGGGTGCATCGTTCCAAACACCAAGTGCAGCCACGCTCCGTATCAGCAATACGGGAAATATGACTGCCTCAACCGATTCCGTTCGTACAGCAACTACTCCGTCTTGTTCTTCTGACTTTTCGGGGTTCAGTTTGCCTCTGCGCAGCAGTGTAAGCATCGCCTTTCAAGCCAAACAATATGGACTATTGTCGCTGCAATATGACTACCAACATAATAAGAACATGTACGATGTGCATACGCTCCGTGCAGGGTTAGAAGTTGTGCCGATTAGCCGTTTTTTTATCAATGCGGGCTATGTTTATGAGTCTTCGTTCAGAAATGGCACGGATATTGTGGAGCATATATATAACGCAGTGCGAACAGATACTCATTTCCAAAACTTACGCAGTACGCAGTATATCAGTTTCGGTTTGGGGTATCGTGGCAGAGCGATTATCGCACAGGCGGCCTATCAGTGTGGAATACAAAAAATGGATTTGTATGCTCATCAGTTGGCAACGCCTTACGATATACGCACGCAAACACACCGCTTGGTATTAACCTTGGGGTGGCACATAAGCGATTGATGATTGATATTAAGACCTAATAACTAATAGTAAGAGTTCAACTGAAGAAATAGTGTCGTATAGCACAGAGACCGGAAAACTCAACAAAAAAAAATAACCGGGGTCAATGTCTGACCAATGGCGTGCCGATACTCGCCTGCGATGACCTGACGCAAGTCGGAGAGCGGTGGAGGCAGTCGGATTACAAAGGAAAGGACACACCTCAAATCCTATTCTTAGGAGTTTTCTCGAGCAGGATGCTATACGGCATTTTTTATAAAAAATAGAGACTATCGGATATGTTCCGGCAGTCTCTATTTTTGTAGGTGTCTCAATTGAAGAACAACGACAGACCTATCGACAGGACTATTGGTCCCGATGGGGCTTTTATCAACCCTTTGTCGATGGCTGCCTGCTCAATAATAGTCGGCGTAAGGTGCTGAATATATGCTGCTTCAGCAAAGACGCCAAAGTTATGCACTATGAACCATTCCACGCCTGCAGCAAAACGCAGGGTGGGAACTGCGGAGAACTTATCTTTGAGTTGATAAGCATCGCCCGTACCATCCAATGGAACCACCGTCTTGACATACGGAATAGATACACCCGGCTCAACCGATACAAAGAAATCCCAATGATTGAAATAGGGCTGTGCGTAGAAACCGCGTATGTCTTTCACCAACGGAATCCTGTAACCCACGCCCATACCTATTTCGTAATACCACACCTCGCCCGTGCGGACATTGGCACCTGCCACACATAGTGAATCATACGTATTGCTGTGGGTGTCGAATGAGATAAACGCAAATGTTCCGTAACTCTTGTGGTGCCGCCAACCGAGACGCATAGAAGAATTGAAGGTCGCTCCCTCAATACCGTTGGGCGTAATACCTGCGCCCAAAACGGTTGGCAAATCCAACGCATCAAAAAAATCGCTAAACGTGTAGCGAGTTTTGATTGTTATGCTGTCAGATGTCAGCCCCTTGTCGCTGTTTGTCGCTACTGTTTCAGCAAACAGCCCCATGCTCAATGAGCAAAGGGCTGTCAGTATCATCAGATGTTTCATCGCATTTTCTTGGCTTGTGCTTTGGCGTTTTCGCGTGCCATACGTTGTTGCTCACGTTGCATCTTCTCCAAGCGTTCCATAAAACCGGACTTCTTCTGCCCGTTGCCTTTCTTCTTGGCATTGGCTTCCATCTGCTCAAGCAGTTTCTTGTCGTTGATAGTCCAGCGGAAAATCATCGTTTGCAGGATGGTGAAGAAGAGCGAGAGTAGGTAGTAGTAACTCAAGCCGGCAGCGTAGTCGTTGAAGACGAAGAGGAACATCAGCGGCATGAGGTACATCATCCACTTCATAAACTTCATGCTCGGGTCGGTGGATTGCGTCTGCATCGTGATGTAGGTGTATGCGAAGTTGGTGATGGTCATCAAGAGACAGAAAAGGCTCAGGTGGTCGCCCAGAAGCGGGATATTCGTCCCCCACGAGATGAGTGTGTCGTATGTGGAGAGGTCGTCCGCCCACAGGAACGATTTGCCACGCAACTCAATGGCGGTGGGGAAGAACCAGAACATAGCCATCACAATCGGGAACTGGAACAGCATAGGCAGACAGCCCGACATCGGACTTACGCCCGCACGCTGATAGAGTGCCATCGTTGCCTGCTGACGCTCTTGCATTTTCTCAGGCGGATATTTGGCGTTGATTTCGTCCAACTGCGGTTTCAGTACACGCATTTTGGCACTCGACTTGTAGGATGCGAACACAAACGGTAGGATAATCAGTTTGATAACCAAGGTCATCAACAGAATCACCAGACCGATATGCAGCCCCCACGAGGTGAAGAGGTCGAACATCGGAATCACCAGAATCTTGTCAATCCAACTGACAATCTTCCAACCTAACGGCACCAACTCTTGCAAGTGGAGTCGGTTTTCTTTCTCGACATCTTTGTCGTATGCCTTGAGGGTGTTGTAGTGATTGGGGCCGAAGAAATATCGCAGATAGGTCTCGTTCTGCCCCGTAACATCGAAGCCGACACTGGTTGTAGTAGTATATTCCTTGATGTAGCGGCTGTGTTTGTCTTGCAGGGAGGACTCAAAATACGACGATGTGAACGCTTCGTCGGCAATCATCACAGTGGAGAAGAATTGGTCTTTGTAACCAATCCAGCGTACTTTGGCACTCTCTTTTTTGGTGGCGTGTTTGCTCTCGGATAGTTTCTCCATATCGCCGTCGAGGAGCATATATTGCAGTTGTGCATAGCGTTCCTCAAACTTGCGTCCGCGTTCTTGTTGCGGAATGAGTTGCCGCCATTGCATTTCGAGCGAATTTACATTCTGTGCCAAAACGGTCTGCATATTGTGTGCTCGGATAGCCATCCCCACCATATAATCGTTCTCCGACAGGGTATAGACGAAATCGAGGTAAGCGTCTTCTTGGTCGGTATGGAGACGCATGATGAGCGTTCCCACTTCCGGCTCGATAGGTTCAAAATAGAGGTTGGCGGTCTGCAGAATACGATTATTGGCAGTGATGAGAGTGAAACTCTGTTTTGCCTCGTCGGCGCGGAAAAGACAGAGCGGGTTCACGCTGTCGCCATACGCCTTATATTCCTTTAATTCCGCGCGCGCGATACGTCCGCCCTTGCTATCGATGTAGAGGCGCAACTTCTCATTCTCCAAGACAGTGGTCTTGTTTTCGCCTTGTGCCGACGTTGCCAATGCACCATAGGTGGCTTGGAGTTGCTGTTGCAGGTTTTCGATGTTCTGCCCATTCTGCTGTGCAGAGTCGGCTTTCAGTTGTGCTGTGATTTGGTCGGAGATAAACTGTGCTTCTTGCTCCATTTGCTGTGCCAACGCAATGCTGTCACGCACACGCTGACGCTCCGCCAATTCTTCCTTCGAGGGGCGACCTACCCACGAGAAACCCACGATAATTAAGGCTATCAATAGAAAGCCAATCCAAGTGTTTTTATCCATAAAATGATTTTACAATGTACAATGTTTCATGTACAATTATAATTATATGTATTTTTGTTGTTTATTATGCGTTATATGTTACCTCTTCAGGTGTCCGAACATGAATCCAAAATACAGGCGCGGACCTGCTGGGGTAATAAAATTGTTCCACGTTACCTTTTGGTCGCTCAGTTTGGAACCTTTCGCTCCGAAGGGCAGTACCCAGTCGATACGCGTGAGGAGCGAGACGTGGTTGTTGATGGTAATCTCCAATCCGATATACGGGTCGAGCATAAAAAACGGAGTTTTGGTGTAGGAGGCGTTGTATTTTGTGCCGGTGCCGTCTTTGTCCTCCCCCTCTACAATCTCGCCGTCGTATGGCACATACAATCGGTTTGTACTTCCTCCGCCCACCGTGATACCTACCTGCGGGCGCACTCGCTTGCCCCAATTACCATAATAATCACACAAGATACCTCCGTACCCTGTGCGTATCTGACTGCCTGTTTTCATCAAGGGCATAGTGCTTACAAACCCCTCTGTACCGATGTGTATATGGTTCAGCAGGTGTACGCGCAACGCCCCTCCGATACCCATTGTTGTGCCCGATTTGGGCAACGTCTTGTCCGTCATCAGCGACGGATTGCGAAACAACTCGTCGGGCGATTGGGCAAAAGCATAGCCCAAATGCAACATCATACCACCGGAAAAACCGCTGAACAGATGGTTGCGTGAGGTCTGTTCTTCGGTCTTGTTGTTTTCACGGGAATACTCCGACTGCTGCTCTTGCGCCGTCAGGCACAAGGGCAACAATGTGAGAAGTATCAGGAGCAATCGTCTGCTCATACAAGCGAGAATGCTACGTCCATCATGTGGGTGAAGTTGTTCTGTCGTTCTTCGGCAGACGTAGCCTCGCCGGTGATGATATTGTCGCTTATCGTGCAGATAACCAATGCTTTGTTTCCGCTGCGTGCGGCGTTCATATAGAGCGCGGGAGCCTCCATCTCAACGCAAAGCACGCCCATATTTATCCATTTGTCGTTGTGCGGATTCTCGGTGTAGAAAGTGTCAGACGAGAACACATTGCCCACTTTGTAGTGGTAGCCGAATTTCTCGCACGCCTCTGCGGCACGGCGACACAGGTCGAAGTCGGCGATAGGGGCGTAGGTGCCGGGCAGTTCGTATTGGGCAGCGTAGTTCGAGTTGGTGCATGCGCCCATTGCGATAGCAAGGTCGCCGATATGCAAATCCTTGTGGATACTGCCTGCCGAGCCGACACGGATAATGGTTTTTACACCATAGAAATTGTATAATTCATAACTATAGATACCTATCGAGGGGATACCCATTCCGTGTCCCATCACGCTCACGCGCTTGCCTTTGTAGGTACCGGTGTATGCAAGCATACCGCGAATGTTATTTATCTGCACAGCATCCTCAAGGAATTTTTCATCCATAAACTTAGCACGCAACGGGTCGCCTGCCATAATCACGGTCTCGGCAAAATCGCCAAATTTAGCCCCGATATGGGGAGTAGGTGTGTTGTTCATAATCGTTTGTTTTACAATTGTTTATACTATATATTCTCTCTGTTTTAGGTATTCAATCGCTTTTTCGAGGTCGGCGGGAGTGTCGATACCTATGGTCTGTGTATTGCACACCGCTACGCGGATACGATAGCCGTTTTCGAGCCAACGCAGTTGTTCCAAACTCTCCGCCAACTCGGCTTCCGACTGTGGCAGGGTGGTGATTTCCTCTAAAATATCGGCACGATAGGCATACATTCCGATATGTTTGTAGTGCTTGCCTTGTGCCAACCACGCTTCTCTTTCCACGCCGCGCAAATAAGGAATCACGCTGCGCGAGAAAAGCAACGCCTCGTGTGTCCTTTGGGAGAACACCACCTTGGGTGTGTTGGGATTTTCCAAGTCCGCCAACGTATCTTGCGATGTGAACGGTTTAACCAATGTAGCAATTTCCGTGCCACAAATGCCGTTCTGCTTCTCCGCAAAGCAACTCATGATGGCTTCTATCTGCTCCGGTTGGATGAACGGTTCATCACCTTGGATATTGATAATCACAGTGTCTGCGTTGTTCTGCTCACGGTATAAGGGGTTGGTAATCAGATGATAAGCCTCCAAGCAACGGTCGGTGCCGCACTTGTGGTCGGGGCGTGTCATCACCACTTTGCCGCCAAACTGCGTAACATGGTCATATATACGGTCATCGTCGGTGGCTACCACCACGGTATCCAATACGCGCATAGCCTGCTCATAGACACGGCGAATCATCGTCTTGCCACATATCTCCGCCAATGGTTTGCCGGGGAAACGTGTCGAGGCATATCGTGCCGGTATGATTCCTATAAATTTCATATATGCTTGTCCTAATTTTAAGCGTGCAAAGTTACTGCTTTTTTTTGATATAAGCAAATTATTATTTCCGAACAAACCCAAAGCAGGCTTCCGATAAACGAATATCGGAAGCCTGCGTGTAAAAAACAAAATCCGGAAAGATTAGAGTTGTGCGCCGAGTGCGTTATATTCTACGCCATTTTTGATGATAACGAGTTGTCCGTCGCGAATCACTTTTTGTGCCTTCACAGCATCAACCGAGGTGTTTTCGATAGCCGTTTTCTTCGGAGTGAAGGTGATATTGTACTGGCATGCATCGAAACTGATGAATTGAGCCGTGAACGAATTGTCTGCTGCCAATGTGATAGTACCACCAGCAATATCGATTACATACTTTGTATTCATGTCAGCGAAATAACTACCTCGTGCCGAGTTCATAGCGAGAATATCCTCAAGACCATAGGTGCCCGCACCTGTACCGTTCAGAGCCAAAAGCATACCATAGGCTTCCGTTTCTGCATAAAAATATGTAATTCCGTCCTCAATTTTTACTTCTCCGTCAACGAAATCTACGTTGACTGTCTGAGTAGGAGTAGGAATGTAGTTCTTCATTACAATATGGTAGATATTACCATCTTTGAACATGATAGAAGCATCTACAACAATAGTATCAGCACTTTTCGAAACAGTGATAGTGTTCGAGTCATACTCTTTTGATTTTATTATGGTGTTTCCGCCATCAAAACTAATTGCTGTATATTCGTAGTCGATGCCAGCCTTGCCGAATGTACCAATCATATTTGTGGTAGGAATGTCAATAAGCGCAATGGTATCGCCATTGGTTCCCATGAACTCAACCCATGGCTCCGTTGTACTTGCGGTATTATCCGTACATTTACTTGCGCCGCGGAATATAACTTCAATCGTTTTGCCGGTCGGCTCGAAAGGCGCGTCTTGCAGTTCGATATACGGATTGTCACCAAATCCCCATTGGTACATTATGTATGCCATATAGTCCATAGCAATTACTTCATTTGCGAGAATGGCAATGTCCAGAGTATAAGTCTGCTTGTTTGCACAAGTAGCACTCATTACAAACTGATATTTCTTGGAAGTATTATCATACGAAATAGTCAATGAACCAGATTCTACATTTGTGGTATCACCTTTAGCCACCAATACGCGTCCTCCAAGGAGTGTGTTGTAGGTTCCGGCAATCTTGCTACTATCTGCGTTTGCCTCAACAACAACATAAGCAGCAAAATCATCACCTTGGAAAAAGGCAAACTCGTACTCTGCAATTCCGCTTTCATTCAGAGATGCAGTATAAAACATAACTTGTGCATAATCTGCCACAATTTTGCCATCGTTGATTGCTGCGGGTGCTTTTTTTATAGCCACAGTGTTAGCAGGAACGATGCGACTGTGATCGAATGTCGGAATGGGTTGCGACAATTTGGGCAACTTGGCATTTTTTTCTGGCAACCGAGTGGATAACTCAGTAGTTGCACTTGCGCTCAGCATTACCAATGCGGCGCACAAAAGAGAAAGAACTTTCTTCATGTTTTTTTGTTTTTGTGTGTTTAAGATAATTATTTTGACAAGTGTACATATTTCGTACCAAGTCGGTCGCAAAGGTACAGCAAATTTTCGATATGTGCAACATCTTGGTCGAAAAAAAAAGCATATGTAGAGAATTTTGTTTATTTTCTGGGCAAAAATGTTGGGTACAAATGGTCCTTGGGTCATAATTGCTAATGTCTCCTTCTATTTTTTTAAAGTTCTTCTGTGCTTTATGCACTCTTTATGCACTCGGTACCCACTCGGTCACCATTCAAGCGTGAGTAAGGTGGAAGACGACAACTACACGACAACGAGAGCCGTGCAAATAAGGTTTTTTGTGTAAAAAACACTGCGGACGGTACACCGTTCCTGCCCTTTTTCCGGTCCCCAATCAATAGGTAAATGGGAATACGAAACAGAAATGGCAAATGAGGCAATGGAAATACTAAAAGGATTTGGGTTATTTGTATTTTTTTTGTAATTTTGCACCTCGAAAAAATACATTTTATTCAGAATCTGGCGCAATACATTTTGGGGATTTTGCACACCATAATACTATTAGAAACCGTTTGCATACTATGTTTCATATTCAAAATACACATACTGCTCGTTGGACATTGACCATCGTTGCGATGTTTTTTTCTCTCTTTTTGTATGCGGAGTGGGTGCCTCTTGTGCGCACATTTACCCCCGATGATTATGGTGCGGGTACCCAGAACTGGGCATTGCTCCAACAACAAAACGGTTGGATATACGCGGCGAATAACTATGGAATATTGGAATACGATGGCAGTCGATGGGAATTGTACGGGATAGGTAATTCTACGGTGGTGCGTGCCATTGCAACCGATAGTTCGGGGGCTATATATGCAGGCGGTACAGATGAATTTGGCGTATTCCGATCGGACGGCCATGGCACTCTGACATACCGCTCCTTGGTGGAGAATATACCGGTCAGGTATCGCCATTTTGGGGAGGTATGGAAGATTTTTTGGAGCAAAGACAGACTCTATGTGCAGACTCGAAACTATATTTTTCTGCTCACGGAAGATAATCACGTGGAAGTCATAGACCCGGGAGATGTCATTCGTACATCACTCTTGGTGGGAGATGAGTTTTTTGTGGCTACGGCACGCGATGTCTATGTGCTGAGTGCTAATCGTTTGCATGCTTTGCGTGGTTCGGAGACTTTGCACGGTTCTGTTGTATGTTCCCTTTTGCCTTATGGCGAGCGTGGAATTCTGATTGCCACCGATTTTAGGGGACTATATCTGTATAATGGCGAAACAATGGAGCGTTTTCGTACGGCAGCCGATGAATATATCATTGATAATCAACTTTATACGATGGCTATCAACGATGAGTTTATGGCATTTGGCACAGTGCGAAATGGCGTGGTGTTGACGGACTTGTCGGGACAAAATTGCCGTTTCTTGACGCGCGAAAATAGTCTGCAAAACAACACAGTCTTGAGTCTCTTGTTTGATATACAGGGCAATCTTTGGATAGGTTTGGATAAGGGTATTGATTGTGTACAACTGATGCTGCCTATTGAGCGGCTCAACAATATGCAAGTGGACTATGGTTCCGGTTACGCCGCCTGTGAATACAATGGTGCCCTCTATCTGGGTACCAATCAGGGGCTATATTGTTTGCGTAATGGCAATCTGACCTTGGTCGAAGGTTCGCTGGGGCAGGTATGGAATCTGACCAAACTGCATGGTACACTTTTGTGCAGCCACAACCGTGGATTGTTTGAGGTGCGTGGTAATCGTTTCTATCCCATAGAGACTGCCGATGGCGTTTGGAACGTAACGCCAACCAATGACGAACGGTATGCCATAGTGGGGACGTATGTCGGATTTAATCTGTTAAAATGGACCGAGACGGGATGGAAATTGCGCCACATGAATGGCTTTGACGAAACGGCATTGTACTATGAGTTGGATGCACAGGGCAATATATGGACACTGACCTCACGCGGTGTGGAACATATCATAGTGAATCGTGCGGAGGGCAGTCTGCGTTGTGAATTGGCATTGCCGCATCCCACAGCGCGTATGGCATATTCGCTCTCGCGCGTGGGCGACAAAATATATGTGTCGGGCGAGGATTATTTGGGTATTGTAGGCTCGGATGGGGTATTGCGTCAGGGCAAACCTGCCGATGTGAATTTGCCTTATGATGTACGATATACGTTTGTGCGCAAGGACAAGAGGGAGAATCTCTGGCTCTTGTGCAACGACAAATTGGCAGTTTGTATCTATGATGCCGAACATAGAAACTATGCTGCGCCGATAGAAGTAATGCCTATGGGAAAGTTTGTGATAGGCGGGTTTGCCAACATCGCTTTCTTGGAATCGGGCGAGGCTGTGATTGGTGGCATCAGCGGAGTCTGCAAAATCAGTCCTCTGTCGCTCTCTGTCCCAAAACACTCTCCGCAATCAGACAATACTCTCTATATCCGTTCTGTGCGAACCAGTAGTCCGCAAGAAGAAAAAGTGTATGGCGAATCATACCCTCTCCGAACCGGTGCAATCTCGTTGCCGGCGAATATCTATTCTCTTCGTGTAGAATATAGCGGAGGCAATGTCGCCACCGACGCCACATGGTTTGCCACTCGTTTATGGCCGGTGGAGAAAGAATACACCATTCCATCCACATCTACTCATCGTGATTTTACGGCATTGCGTGCAGGAGCATATCGGTTGGATATTCGTATGCTTACTCCTACCGGCGTGGTGGAGCGTAGTTTGTCAATCACGGTGGCGCGCCCATGGTACCTAACCGCCTATGCCATAGTGCTTTATGTGCTTCTTGGGGTGTTGGCGATAATGTATATCATCTTCCGTGTACGTCGTCATATTCGCCTCAACAAGGAACGTGTGGAGGCGGAAGCCGGCAAGCAATTACATGAACAGGAAATGCAAATTCTGAAACTCGAAAACGACAAAACGCAGTTTGAATTGCGTCAGAAGAGTCAGGAATTGAGCAATATGATTTTGTCGGAAAACAATCGGAAAGAATGGACGGATTCGGTGGTACGCGAACTGCACCGCGTAGCAGATTTTATGAACGCAGGGCGTATGGACGATGCCAAACTGCGAATGCAAACGCTTGTTCAACGCTTGCAAAGCAATACGGAGACTTCGGTAGACTGGAAACGCTTTGAGGATAATTTTGATATGGTCAACGACCAATTCATAGGTCGCTTGAAAGCAAAATATCCGTGGATGAATAAGCAGGAACGCCGTCTATGTGTATATATCAAGATGGGATTGCAGACCAAGGAGATAGCACCGTTGCTGAACCTCAGTACGCGCGGAGTGGAGATGATGCGCTACCGCCTGCGTCGGAAGATGGAGATTGATTCCGATATGAATCTCAAGCAGTATTTCAATGAAATATAGCAAAAAGTAAAGTGAAAATTGTAGAATAGGAGGTACAGAAAATGGCAAAGATTGTGTATATCCATGGTTTCGCGGGGTCGATACACTCCCATACCGTAGGTGATTTGAAAAAGTATTATCCGCAGTTTGACTGGTGTCCGATAGAGGTGAACCACCATGTGGAGGAGTCGGTGAATAAAATCAACCGTTTCTTGCAGGATAATCCTGATGTTAAGTGCGTGATAGGCAGTTCATTAGGTGGTTTCTATGTGCTTTGTTCTGATTTCGCAGGACGCAAATTAGTGATAAATCCGGTGCTGAATCCGATGTCCTCGCTCAAGCAGTTTGTAGGCACCAACAAGTATCGTGGGCGTCGTGAAAATGGCGATACCGAGTTTAAGTTCACAATGCAAGACCTCTTCTGTTTCAAGAAGTTCACACCCAAAGATACACCGATGACCATCTGCCACTATACCCCAAACGACCCTGTATTGGGCGATATCAAACGCGATTATCAGAAGTTCTTTGCGCATGGCGAGATGACTCCCGACCTACAGAATCACTTTATGAACGAGCATTACATCAAACACAAACTCGGCGAAGTCCTCCTTCCTCTCGTTGATACTACCACCCAATCCTAATCGCATCAAAGAAGATGAAAACAGGGCTTGA
Source organism: Bacteroidales bacterium (assembly GCA_050872525.1). Classification (GTDB taxonomy): domain Bacteria; phylum Bacteroidota; class Bacteroidia; order Bacteroidales; family Paludibacteraceae; genus Colicola. The sequence goes on from JBNMHB010000008.1 coordinate 29,529, forward strand.
TTTCAATCGAAAAACCAAGCCCTGTAAATAGCACTCCTATTTATATATTAGTCAGGAAACTCCATCAGATATGCCTTGATGAAACCATCGATGTCTCCGTCCATCACGGCGTTAACGTTGGAGGTCTGATAGTTGGTGCGGTGGTCTTTCACGCGTCGGTCGTCGAACACGTATGAGCGTATCTGGCTTCCCCATTCAATCTTTTTCTTCCCCGCTTCCACTTTGGCTGCTGCCTGCCGGCGTTTCTCCAATTCCAATTCATAGAGTTGGCTGCGCAAGTGGCGCAAGGCGTTTTCGCGGTTTTTGGGTTGGTCGCGTGTCTCGGTGTTCTCAATCACTATCTCGTCGGGCTGATTGGTGAGCGGATTTACAAACTTATAGTGCAAACGCACACCCGATTCCACCTTGTTCACGTTCTGTCCGCCGGCACCCGACGAACGGAAAGTGTCCCAACTGATAGCGGACGGGTCCACATTAATCTCGATACTGTCGTCAATCAAAGGCACCACGAACACCGACGCAAACGAGGTCATGCGCTTTCCTTGTGCATTGTACGGACTGACGCGCACAAGGCGGTGTACACCGTTTTCGCTTTTCAGGTATCCGTATGCCATATCGCCTTCCACGTTGAAAGTTACGGTTTTGATACCTGCCTCGTCGCCTTCTTGCAGGTTGGTGATAGTGATTTTGTAGTTACGTTTTTCGCAATAGCGTTGATACATTCGCATCAGTTGTCCTGCCCAGTCTTGTGCTTCCGTTCCGCCCGCGCCTGCCACTATCTTCAGCACGGCAGGCATCTGGTCTTCTTCGTGCGAAAGCATATTTTTCATTTCGAGGTCTTCTACCTCTTGTGTTGCGCGCGCGAAGGCAGCATCCACTTCCTCTTCGGTAACCAACTCCTCCTTATAATATTCAAAAGCCAACTGCAATTCCTCCACCGCTGCGCGCACGCCTTCGTAGCCCTCAATCCAACTCTTGATGCTTTTCACTTTGCGCATTTGTGCTTCGGCGGCTTTTGCGTCGTCCCAAAATCCGGGGGCTTGTGTATGCAGTTCTTCTTCCTCCAACTGAATACGTTTCTCGTCGATGGCGAGGTATTGTTTCAGTTTTTCTGCCCTGTTTTGAATGTCTTTTAATTGTTCTATTGTTATCATTGTAAAAACTATTTCTATGCGAGAGCAATCTGCTTGTCCGCAAAAATCGTGCAAAGGTACACTTTTTTTTGCATATATAAAAATTTTGTTGTACTTTTGTCGCGTAAATATAAACTTGCCACGTAAGGCTTTTTAATTCTGCCACTTAGGCACAATGTACCGCGCCGAAAAGGCGTACTATCTTTATGGAAAACGAACAACAAACTGTCGCTCAGCAGCCACAAACAGAGGCTCTGCAGGAGGAAAAACAAGTGGAAACGCCACAGGTCGAAAACGCTCAGGAGCAACCTAAAGAGACGAAACAGCAACTCGTTGCTGCGCTCAAAACTCTGCTTGAGCAGAATGTTTCGGAGGTAAAAGACCGTGTCGAAGCACTCAAAACACAATTCTATCGCGAGTATCACCAAGAGTTGGAGGCTGCCAAAAAGGCTGCCGAGGAGGCGGCTGCCGCTGCCGGAGAGACGCTTGAGATGTGGCAACCCGCTGTAGATGAGGCAGAAATGCAATTCCGCGAGTTGCTGAATCAGTACAAACAGAAAAAAGCCGAGGCGGCTGCCAAGGCTGAGGCTGAAATGCAGCAGAATCTGCTCCGCAAGCAAAATATATTGGAGCAGATGAAAGAAATGGCACAGGCGGAGACGGCAGATGTGGCGGACAACGTAAAGAAAATGCGCGACCTGCGTACCGAGTGGAAAAACATCGGTGCCGTTCCTCCACAGAATGTGCAGGAGATAGGCAAACTCTATCAACAATATCAAGAGCAATTCTATGATTTGGTGAAGATTAACATCGAATTGCGCGACCTCGATTTCAAGAAAAATCTCGAGGCGAAGACATTGCTTTGCGAGGCGGCAGAGAAACTGCAGGAGAATCCCAATATCGTTGAGGCAAGCCGTGCCTTGCAACAACTCCATGAGGAGTGGGCTGAGATAGGTCCCGTAGCGCGCGAACTGCGTGAGGAATTGTGGCAACGTTTCAAAGAGGCTTCCACCATCATCAACAAAAAGCACCAGGCATATTTCGATGAACTTCATGCCAAAGAGGCAGAGAACCTTGAGAAGAAACAGGCACTCATCGCCCGCCTGCGCGAGGTGGATTTCTCCGGTTTCAAAAGCACACGCCAATGGGAGGACGCTACCGGGCAGATTCAGGAAATCCAAAACGAGTGGCGCGCAATCGGTTTTGCGCCCAAAAAGCAGAACCAAGCCATCTATGATGAATATCGTGCGGTATGCGATGCGTTCTTCAAAGCCAAGACTTCTTTCTATAAGGAGTTGCGCGAGGGGCTGAACGAGAACCTCCGTAAGAAACGCGAACTCATCGAGAAAGCGGAGCAACTGAAAGGCAGCACCGATTGGAAAAACACTACCGACGCAATGATTGCCCTCCAAAACGAGTGGAAGAAAGTCGGACCGGTGGCACGCAAGTACTCTGACGACCTTTGGAAAAAATTCTCCGACACGTGCGATGAGTTCTTCAATGCCAAACGCGAGGCAACCAAAGGCGCACGCGAGGCATACGAGCAGAAGAAGGCTGCGGCTAAGGCACAGTTTACCAAGCGGGTAGAGAACCTGACCGACCGCCAGAAACTCATGCGTATGTACACCAATCTGCAACAGGAAATAAAAACGGCGGAGAACAATATCCTTTTCTTCACAGGCAAATCGAAGACTGCCAACAAGTTGGTGGACGATATGCAGAAGAAGATTGACACCCTCAAATCGCAACTCAAAGAGTTGGAGGACAAAATCAACAAGATGGAGGAGTAGTCTCGGATGGCGTCTGAACTGATTAAATATCAAGATGTTGAGATACATCAGGCGGAGCAGATTGTGCTTACCGATGTTTGTCTGACCGTGCAGGCAGGTGAAATGATTTACCTGCTTGGCAAGGTCGGGAGTGGCAAATCCAGTCTGATGAAGACCATCTATGGCGCACTCCCTATCGCAGCGGGGTCTGCGGAAGTGTTGGGGCAGAATATGGCGAAGATACGTCGCCGCCAACTGCCATATCTCCGCCGCAGGCTCGGTATCGTATTCCAGGATTATAAGTTGCTCACCGACAGAAGCGTAGAAGAAAACCTTCTTTTTGTCTTGAGGGCAACAGGCTGGAAAGACAAAAATCTGATGAAGACGCATGTGCAGGAGGTGTTGGAGCAGGTGGGAATGGCAAACAAAGCCTACAAATGTCCGCACCAACTATCCGGTGGCGAGCAACAGCGTGTGGTCATCGCCCGCGCACTGCTCAATACGCCAGAGATTATTCTGGCAGACGAACCCACAGGCAACCTCGACCCCGAAACGGGCAATGAGATTATGGAACTTCTCCATAGTATCAGCCGGGCGGGTATTACGGTCATTGTCTCCACTCACAACACCCTTTGGCCCGAGCGTTTTCCAGGGCGCCGTTGGGAGTTCCGCGACGGCAAAATCACCGAGTCATAACCACGTAGTTCTAATTTTGAATTATAGAGAGGGCGAATATAACGCGCGTTATATTCGCCCTTAAAGTCATCATAAGTCATTATAAGTTGTTATAAGTCATTACTACTGTTGCGATAAACTATTACGATGTTGTTATAACTAATTGAATTTTATATAGTTACAAGTATTCTTTGATTTTTTTGATTTGAAAGTGTCTGAGTAATTTTATCGTCAAAAACGACAAAATATGCATATTGGACGATATATTTTCGCTCAAATTACTGATTTTATTCCTCGTTATATTTTCGACAAGTCGGTAATAAAGTACGAGGGATACTTTCATGCAAAAGACCTTACGTGCAATAATCAACTACTCTATCTGCTTTTCAGACAATTAACCGCTTAGGAGAATTGCTAACGTAGCTTTATAACTTTTGCACTTTCAATCAAAATGTCAAAGTTTATAGCCTATATCCTAATGGAGGTAATGGAACGCATACATATACAGCCCAAACAAATTGGAATGGCAAAAAAAGCAAACTGCAAGTTTACCCCCTTGCAGGTGCTCAACCTACTCATCGTTTTCCCATTCTTTACGGTAAAGAATGCCTATCGCTACTCAGATTCGTCGTTGAATAAGTTGTTCCGTTGTGAAAAAGATATGTTCTATCGTTTTCTAAACAATGGCAATATCAAGTGGCGCAAGTTGCTTTATGTTCTGAATATGCAGTTGTTGCAAAAAATCTC
>JBNMHB010000009.1:0-33185 GCA_050872525.1 Bacteroidales bacterium
ATCCTGACATCGACAAGAAAAACGATAAGGGTATCATGATATACAAATCTCACAACCCGCTTGGTTGGGCATACTAATCACTTCTAATACATAATTGATTATGAAGAAGATTCTCAGTATTTTGCTTGTGGCTGCTATGGCGGTCCCTGCAATGGCGGCTCGTGAGAAAGAGACTCCCGAGCAAAAAGCCCAAAAAGACTATTCTACATGGATGCCTGCAGAGGGCGATTTCTCCGTAGGTTTTTCGCTTGACCCATTGGCTACTTTTGTGGGCAACTTATTGAGCGGATACACCGGACAGAATAGTTTGGACAAATTGGCGGGCGACCCGTTGTTGAAAAAAACGATTGGTGCCAACCCGATGGTGTCTATCATGGGTTCGTATATGTTCACCGATAAGTTGGGCTTGAAAGCCAATATCGGGTTAGGTCTGACTTCTAAAGCGGAAAACCATTATGTGCTCGATGATGAAGCACTCTACTTGGACCCGTTGAGCAAGGCAAAAGTAGTGGATAGTCGCAAGGCTAACCTTACGTATGGTAGTATCGCAGTAGGCGTGGAGTATCGCGTTGGTAAAACTCGGCCCGTACAAGGTGTATTCGGCGGTGGCGTGAACTATGCTTTTGGACAGCGCACCTACAGATTCAACTATGGTAATGCTATTACCGAGATGAACCAAACCCCGACTATCAGTGCAGATGCAAGTACCAGTACGTTTATTCCTACCCCGACATATAGTGCAACGGCAGGTTATATGCCTAACGCACGTCTTTTGTCGTCGCAGGCTGACAAACTGATTCACATGCTTGGTGTCTATGGCAGCGTGGGTGTAGAGTGGTTCGTAGCACCCAAGATTGCACTCGGCGCAAATGTTAATGTGGGCTTGTACTACGAAGTAAATCCTTCTCGCACCTCTATCTACGAGGGATGGAACATGCAGACGAAACAAGTGGAGAAATTTACCGAACAGGTGGCTCCCGCTTCGCATGGATTCCATTTTGGTACAGATAATATCGGTGCCAACTTGTATATTGCATTCTACTTTAATAAAGACAAGTAATAGCTAGTCATTAAAAACCTGATTAGGTAGTCAGGTTTTTATTAGATAGAATTTGAATGGCGGCTGCGCGATGCAAATCGGGTAGCCGTTTTTTGTGCAATATGGTGGTGGCGGAAATTATAGGCAGTGTTGCCCTAAGAGGGGGTATAGGTATTTTTGACCGCTTGGCGTAAGGTACTCAATGTATATTTACATTATTAGATAGTCTCCTTTTTGGTCTATGGGTCATTTTGCAGGCTGATTTTTTTTGTATTTTCTGATATATAGTATCTTTGTGACATTCAAAACCCCTAAAAATGCCGCAAATAAACGAGAAAAAGTGCTTTTTGTATGGAGCAGTCAAAGACAAAGAAATTATGCAAAAAATCGTTTTTTCAGACTATTACGCGGATTCCCAAGCCGCATACTACGCAATCCCCAACAAAGAGATTTTTAGAGGCAATTCATACCACCATTTTTCCCAGCCTGCAAAATGACCTATACGCCAGCAATTATAACAAAAACTATTTGCTATAAGTACCTTATATCAAACTCATATTAGATAAGTATGGTTGGTCTATCCATTTAGAAAAGAATATGATGACCCACGATAGACCCGCGACAGAGCCGCGATGAAGTTACCATAAGAAGAATAAAAATTGTAGGAGTTATAGTAGGGATATATTGGGGATAAAAAATAAATCGAGGCGATCGGTTTGCGGTCGCCTCGATTTTGCTATACATTGCTTGTGGACTTGTAATAGTTGTACTTAGTTGTAACTAAGTGCACATTGTCCATTTTACTTGTTAATTGGTTTCGGTTTCCTCGTTGGTACCATTGAGTGCCAGGTCGGCAGCCGCACGTGCAGCCTGAAGGGCAGCATACTCCTCGCGGTTGTGAACGATAATTTTAGAGAACTCACGGAGACCCGTACCTGCGGGAATCAAGTTACCACAGATAACGTTCTCTTTCATACCCTCCAAATAGTCCACCTTACCTTGTACAGCCGCCTCGTTGAGCACCTTGGTGGTCTCTTGGAAGGATGCAGCCGACATAAAGGACTTCGTACCGAGTGCTGCACGGGTAATACTTTGCAGAATCTGCTTAGCGGTAGCGCACTCCGCATCACGTGCCTCAACTACTTTCTTGTCGCGACGACGGAGCGAAGAGTTCTCATCATGGAGACGACGAGCGGTAACGATTTGACCTGCTTGAAGTAGTTCGCTATCACCTGCATCGGTAACCACTTTCTTACCCCAAATACGGTCGTTCTCGTCCATAAAGTCCATCTTATCTACCATCTGTCCTTCGAGGAAGCGTGTATCACCGGCATCAAGAATCTCAACCTTGCGCATCATCTGGCGGACAATAATCTCGAAGTGCTTGTCGTTGATTTCCACACCCTGCATACGATAGACAGATTGTGCCTCGTTGACGATATAGTCTTGTACGGCAGTCGGACCTTGGATAGCCAAGATGTCATCGGGCGTGATAGCGCCATCAGAGAGGGCTACACCGGCACGAACATAGTCACCTTCCTGAACCAAAATTTGCTTGGACAGCGGCACAAGATATGCTTTCTGCTCACCAAGTTTGGAAGTAACGAAGAGTTCGCGGTTACCACGTTTGATTTTACCGAAAGATACCTCGCCATCAATCTCGGCAACGATAGCCGGATTAGACGGGTTACGTGCCTCGAAGAGTTCGGTAACACGTGGCAGACCACCGGTGATATCGCCTGCGGTACCCAACGCGCGTGCCATAGTGAACAACAAATCACCCGCTTTCACTTCCTCGCCATCGGTGTGAACGAGGTTTGCCTTTACAGGCAAGTTGTAGGTGCGAAGCACATTACCTACAGCATCGATGATGTGTGCAGAAGGCATCTTGGTCTTATCCTTGGTATCGGTGATAGAAACCTCTTTCTTACCTGTCTGCTCGTCCACCTCGGTAAGCGAAGTAACGCCTTCGATGACGTCTTCATATTGGATACGACCGGTCTGCTCGATAACGAGAGAAGCCTTGTAGGGGTCCCACTCGCAGATAACAGTGCCCTTGTCGTATTTCTTACCCGGAGTAACGAACAACTTGGAAGCATAAGGGATATTGAAAGTAGTGAGTACCACACCGGTCTTCTCGTCTTTGAGTTGCATCTCGTTAAGACGGCTCACAACAATAACATCACCCGATTCGGTGGTGATAGTACGGAGATCTTCAATCTCAATGATACCCTCGCGCGGAATAGCATAGGTATTCTGCGTAGCAGCGTTACCAGCGACACCACCCGAGTGGAAGGTACGGAGGGTCAACTGCGTACCCGGCTCACCAATGGCTTGTGCAGCAATGACTCCCACAGCCTCACCTTTCTGAACCATCTTACGCGAAGCCAAGTTACGTCCATAGCACTTAGCGCAGACACCATGTTTCGACTCACAAGTGAGTACAGAACGAATCTCCACTTCCTCGATACCTGCCGCCTCGATAGCCTCGCATTGTGCCTCACGAATCTCTTCGCCTGCAGCGACGATGAGGTTTCCGTCAAGGTCGTGAATATCATGCACGCTCACACGTCCGAGGATACGTTGGGTCAGCGTAGCCACTACGACATCATTCTGCTTGATTGCACGTGCAGTAAGACCACGCAAAGTACCACAGTCCTCTTCGTTGATAATTACGTCGTGCGATACATCGACCAAACGACGGGTCAGATAACCAGCGTCTGCCGTCTTCAGAGCGGTATCGGCAAGACCCTTACGCGCACCGTGTGTAGAGATAAAGTACTCCAACACGGACATACCCTCTTTGAAGTTCGCGATGACAGGGTTTTCGATGGTCTGACGACTATCGGCAGCACCCGCCTTCTGGGGTTTTGCCATAAGTCCACGTACACCTGCCAACTGTTTGATCTGCTGTTTGTTACCACGCGCACCCGAGTCCATCATCATATATACAGAGTTGAAACCTTGGTCAGCCTCTTGCATGTGCTTCATCAGGATGTCAGTAACTTCGGTATCGACTTTGCTCCAAGCCGCGATGACGTTGTTGTAACGCTCATCGTCGCCCATCTCACCGAAGTTGTACATCTCGGTGATGTTCTCCACTTCTTGCTGACCGCGTTTGATGATACCCGCTTTCTCCTCAGGGATAAGAATATCGTTGAGGTTGAAGGACAAACCACCACGGAAAGCTTTGTAGTAACCGAGGTTCTTGATATCGTCGAGGAATTGTGCCGTACGTGCCACACCGCAAGTCTTGATGACCTTGGAGATGATAGACTTGACAGCACCTTTCTTCATCACCACATTCTGGTAACCCACCTCTGCAGGCACGTACTGATTGACCATCACACGTCCCGGAGTGGTTTCTACAATATGATTAACCTGCTTGCCGTCCACGATGTCGTTGAGACGCACTTTTACCTTAGCATGGATATCGACACGCCCCTCGTTGAGAGCCACCGTACACTCTTCGGGAGAGTAGAACGTGAGTCCCTCGCCTTTGACGCCGATACGTTCCTTAGTAATATAATAGAGACCGAGAATCATATCCTGCGAAGGCACCGTGATAGGATTACCATTGGCGGGGTCCAAGATATTGTGCGAACCAAGCATAAGGAGTTGTGCCTCCAAGACCGCCTCGTTGGAAAGAGGCAAGTGGACAGCCATCTGGTCACCATCGAAGTCGGCGTTGAAACCTGCACAAGCGAGCGGGTGCAACTGGATAGCCTTACCCTCAATCATTCTCGGTTGGAACGCCAAGATACCATGACGGTGCAGGGTCGGCGCACGGTTGAGCAGGACAGGGTGTCCCTCCATCACATGCTCCAAAATCTCATAGATAACGGGCTCGCGACGGTCGATGATTTTCTTAGCCGATTTCACCGTTTTCACGATACCACGCTCGATGAGTTTGCGAATGATAAACGGTTTATACAATTCGGCAGCCATCTCCTTAGGCAGACCGCACTCGTGCATATTCAACTCTGGACCTACAACAATAACGGAACGTGCCGAATAGTCCACACGCTTACCAAGCAAGTTCTGACGGAAACGACCTTGCTTACCCTTGAGCGAGTCAGACAAGGATTTCAGAGGACGGTTCGCCTCCGATTTCATCGCCGTAGTCTTACGCGAGTTGTCGAAAAGCGAGTCAACAGCCTCTTGAAGCATACGTTTCTCGTTGCGGAGAATGACATCCGGTGCTTTGATTTCGATAAGACGTTTCAGACGATTATTGCGGATGATTACACGACGATAGAGGTCGTTGAGGTCGGAGGTAGCAAAACGTCCACCATCCAACGGAACCAACGGACGCAATTCGGGAGGAATAACCGGGATAACCTGCAACACCATCCACTCGGGACGGTTTTTCCCTTTCGATGCACGGAACGACTCTACAACTTGCAGACGTTTCAATGCCTCCTGCTTACGCTGAACAGAGGTTGAGTTGCTTGCCATATCACGGAGTTTGTAACTCAGCGAGTCCAAATCGATACCGCAAAGCAGGTCGTAGATAGCCTCAGCACCCATCTTTGCGATGAACTTATCGGGGTCGTTATCCTCCAGTGCGTCATTGCCTTCGGGAAGTATATCCAAAATCTGTGCGTACTGGTCTTCGTCCAGCAACATACCATTCTCTATAGGCAGACGGTTTTTGTCATCTTTGTTTTTCTCACCAATCTCCTGACCTGCCAATGCACCCGCCTTGACTACGATATATTTCTCGTAGTAGATGATTGAATCCAGTTTCTTGGTCGGGATACCTAACAAGGAAGCCATCTTGCTTGGCAAAGAACGGAGGTACCATATATGAGCCACAGGCACAACGAGTTTAATATGTCCCATACGCTCACGACGAACTTTCTTCTCGGTAACCTCTACACCGCAACGCTCGCAGACAATACCTTTGTAGCGAATACGTTTGTACTTACCGCAATGGCACTCATAGTCCTTGGTCGGACCAAAAATACGCTCGCAGAACAAACCATCGCGCTCCGGTTTGTAGGTACGGTAATTGATCGTTTCTGGCTTGAGAACCTCACCACTGGAGAGTTGCATAATCTCGTCAGGCGAAGCCAAACCAATTGAAATCTTGGTAAAACCGTTTTTCTTATTATCTTGTTTAAAAGCCATAATCGTGATAAATTATTCCATTGTGATTGAAAGTGCCAAACCTTGCAACTCATGCAGGAGAACATTAAGCGACTCAGGAAGCCCTGGCGTCGGGAATGGTTCACCTTTGACGATAGCCTCATAGGTGCGGGCACGTCCTGTAACATCATCAGACTTAACGGTGAGAATCTCTTGCAAGGTATGAGCAGCACCGTGTGCCTCAAGTGCCCAAACCTCCATCTCACCGAAACGCTGACCACCAAATTGTGCTTTACCACCAAGAGGTTGTTGCGTAATCAGGCTGTACGGACCGATAGAACGTGCGTGCATCTTGTCATCCACCATGTGTCCTAACTTCATAAAGTAGGTAACACCGACAGTAGCCATCTGGTCGAACGGTTCTCCGGATTCTCCGTCATAGAGTTGTGTTTTACCGGCACGAGGCAAACCGGCTTTGTCTGTCCATTCATCAAGTTGGTCCAAAGAGCAACCATCGAAGATTGGTGTAGAGAACTTAACGCCTAATTCCTGACCTGCCCAACCGAGGACAGCCTCGAAAATCTGACCGATGTTCATACGCGAAGGCACACCCATCGGGTTAAGGACGATATCTACCGGCGTACCATCTGCCAAGTAAGGCATATCCTCTACGCGGACAATCTTGCTGACGATACCCTTGTTACCGTGGCGACCTGCCATCTTATCACCGACACGAATCTTACGACTCTTAGCAATATAAACCTTTGCCATTTGGATAATTCCGTTAGGCAGTTCATCACCAATAGTCAGGTTGAATTTGCGACGTTTCAGGTCGGCATCCATCTCCTTATATTTAGCGATGTAGTTCATGATACACTGCGCAGCCAAAGCGTTCTTATGCTCGTCAGAAGTCCAGCCATCAAGCATAACCGATTGGAAATCAAGCATACTGAGACGCTCTTTGGTAAAGTGTTGCCCCTTGGAGATGAGTTCTGTACCCATAGTATCCTTAACAGAAATAGCCTGTTTATTCTCCAATATTTTCACCAACTTATTGAGAAGCAACTCACGCAAGGCCTCGGTCTTTTCGTTGAACTCGATATCCATCTTAGCAATTGCCTCCTTGTCCTCCATCTTTGCCTTACGGTCTTTGATAGCACGCGAATAGAGTTTTTTACCTACGATGACACCCTCCAACGAAGGACTTGCTTTGAGGCTGGCGTCTTTGACATCACCCGCCTTATCACCAAAGATTGCCTTCAGCAACTTCTCTTCCGGCGACGGGTCGGTCTCTCCCTTAGGAGTAATCTTACCTACGATGATATCACCCGGACGGATATGTGCACCAATACGAATAATACCATTCTCATCCAAGTCTTTGGTAGCGTCCTCACTTACGTTAGGAATATCGGCGGTAAATTCCTCCATACCACGCTTGGTCTCGCGCACCTCAAGAAGTTGCTCAACCACGTGAACAGAGGTGTACATATCCTCGCGGACGATACGCTCGCTCAACACGATAGCATCCTCATAGTTGTAACCTTTCCATGGGATATAAGCCACTTTCAAGTTCTTACCGAGAGCCAACTCACCACCTTGGGTAGCATATCCCTCTGTGAGGATTTGTCCTTTCTCTACACGGTCGCCCTTGCGGACAATCGGGTGAAGGTCAACCGTTGTATTTTGGTTGGTCTTCTCAAACTTAGGCAGTTTGTATTCTTTCTCTGCCGGCTCGAAAGAGATAAACTCCTCTTCCTCAGAACGATCGTACTGAATACGAATCACATCGGCATCTACATAGGTTACCAAACCTGCCCCCTCTGCCTCTACCTGTGTGCGACTGTCTTTTACGAGTTGCTCCTCGATACCGGTTCCGACGATAGGTGCTTCGCTAGTAACCAAAGGTACTGCTTGGCGCATCATGTTAGAACCCATCAATGCACGGTGAGCATCATCGTGCTCCAAGAAAGGAATCAGAGCAGCAGCCACAGACGCAATCTGGCATGGTGCCACGTCCATCAAATCGACCTGTTCGGGCGCAATAACGGGAAAATCAGCCCCGAGACGCGATTTAACTTTGTTGCGGATAAACTTACCATTCTCGTCCAACGGAGCATTACCCTGTGCTACAATCTTCTCTTCCTCGTCCTCTGCACTAAAATAACGGATATGCTCATTGTCCAAATCCACAACACCGTTCTTTGCCTCACGATACGGAGTCTCAATGAAACCGAGGTCGTTGATTTTGGCATAGATACAAAGCGAAGAAATCAGACCAATATTCGGACCCTCAGGCGTCTCAATCGGGCAAAGACGACCATAGTGTGTATAGTGTACGTCTCGAACCTCGAAACCGGCACGGTCGCGACTCAAACCACCGGGACCAAGAGCAGACATACGGCGTTTGTGGGTAATCTCTGCCAAGGGGTTCTGTTGGTCCATAAACTGGCTCAACGCATTAGTGCCGAAATAGGAATTGATAATCGAAGAGATAGACTTCGCATTGATAAGGTCGGTAGGCGTAAATACCTCATTATCGCGTACGTTCATACGCTCACGCACAGTACGCGCCATACGCGCCAAACCTACGCCAAACTGATTGTAGAGTTGTTCCCCCACAGTGCGAACGCGACGGTTCGACAAGTGGTCGATATCGTCCACTTCGGCATTGGAGTTAATCAGTTCGACCAAATATTTGATAATCTCGATAATATCCTCTTTTGTCAAAACACGAACATCATCGGGAATAGACATATTCAACTTACGGTTGATACGGTAGCGACCTACCTCACCGAGGTCATAACGCTTCTGCGAGAAGAACAGGTTCTGAATCATCTCGCGTGCCGTTGCATCATCGGCAGGCTCTGCATTACGCAACTGACGATAGATATAGAGAACAGCCTCTTTCTCGGTTTTAGCCGGGTCTTTTTGGAGAGTATTGAAGATAATAGAGTAGTCGCTCTCACGATTCTCATTCTTGTGGAGAAGCACCGACTTACTACCCGACTCCATAATGATATCAATCACATCCGGTGTCAGTTCGGTTTCACGCTCTACCACAATCTCGTTACGCTCAATAGACGAAATCTCCCCCGTATCCTCATCTACGAAATCCTCCAAAGTAGGTTTCATCACATATCCAGCCAAGCGACGACCTATACAAGCCTCCAGTTCGGTGCGGTTGCACTTTACTTCCTCTGCCAAGTCGAAGCAACTGAGGATATCTTTATCCGACTCAAAGCCGATAGCACGGAGCAACGTGGTAACAGGCAATTTCTTCTTACGGTCGATGTAAGCATACATTACCTTGTTGATATCGGTAGCAAACTCAATCCACGAACCGCGGAACGGAATAATACGTGCCGAATAGAGTTTGGTACCATTGGAGTGCATAGATGTTCCGAAGAACACACCCGGCGAACGGTGCAACTGACTAACGACAACGCGCTCGGCACCGTTGATGACGAACGTTCCCTTGGGAGTCATGTAAGGGATAGTACCCAAATAGACATCCGAAACCACTGTATCAAAATCCTCGTGGTCCGGGTCTTCACAACTCAGACGAAGTTTTGCTTTGAGAGGTACACAATAGGTCAAACCACGCTTGATACACTCCTCAATAGAATAGCGAGGAGGGTCAATGCTATAATCCAAGAATGCAAGCGTAAAGGAGTTTCGGGTATCCTGAATAGGAAAATTCTCCTGAAACACCTTGTACAGGCCTTCGTTACGACGTTGCTCCGGAGTAGAATCCATTTGGAAGAAGTCGTGGAAGGACTTTAACTGAATCTCCAAGAAGTCAGGATACGGCATTTGCTTTTGCATGCGCGAAAAGTTGACCCTTGGTTGTTTTGTAGTTGTAGCCATTTATTTTAGGATGGTTAGTTGTTATAGCAGAAGATAAACTGCTGGTAATGAATTATTTAGAACTAAATAGATGGTTTTATACTTTATGGTAATTTTATCAAAACCGCACAATAATTACCAGATATTCAATTGTTTTATACTTCTACCTTATTTAGTGAAAAAGGTTTAGACCCCTTGTCAGGGTCTAAACCTATTACCACGTAGTGGTTGGTTATTACTTGAGTTCAACCTCAGCACCTACCTCTTCGAGAGCCTTCTTGAGAGCCTCTGCGCTTGCTTTGTCAAGACCTTCCTTAACGGTAGCAGGAGCAGCGTCTACGATGTCTTTAGCCTCTTTCAGACCAAGACCGGTTTGCTCTTTAACGGCCTTAACAACCTGAAGTTTTTGAGCACCTGCGCTCTTCAGAACTACGTCGAACGAAGTTTTCTCCTCAGCAGCAGCCTCAGCGCCGCCAGCAGCAGGAGCAGCAACTGCTACAGCAGCAGCTGCGGGTTCAATACCATACTCGTCTTTCAAGATTTGAGCGAGTTCGTTTACTTCTTTAACCGTGAGGTTAACCAATTGTTCAGCAAAAGCTTTAAGATCTGCCATTGTCGTATTATTTTTTAGAAATTATTTTTTTAAGTTAGTTATTTTTGTTGTTTTGCCGATTACTCAGCACGTTCTCCCAAAGTCGTGAGGACTCCGTGGAGTGTATTAGCACCGCTCTGGAGAGCAGAGATAACGTTCTTAGCAGGCGATTGCAAGAGTGCAACGAGGTCGCCGATAAGTTCGTTCTTCGATTTGATAGCCGAGAGGAACTCTAAGTTTTGAGCACCTACATACACGCTCTCTTCTACAAAAGCCGCCTTGAGTTGAGGTTTAGCGTCGCCGGTCTTATCGCCTTTGGTAAACTCTTTGATGAGTTTAGCAGGAGCATTACCGGTGTTGCAGAGCATCAACGCAGTGTTGCCTTTGAGTGCTTCGAAAATTTGGGCATCAATTCCCTTTGCTTCGAGAGCCTTTTGGAGCAGTGTATTCTTTGCGACTACAAGTTTGATATCGTTTTTAAAGCATGCACGACGGAGGTCGCTGGTCTTCTGAGCGTTCAAACCTTCTATATTAGCAATATAGAAGTGTTGATACTCACCCAGTTGCTCTTGAAGTGCAACGATAATCGCGTTTTTATCTTCCTTTTTCATTGTCTCAATTTTAAGTGTGATTAACCTATTGATTTGGGATCAATCTTGATACCTTGACTCATAGTACTGGAAAGATAAATGCTCTTGATGTAGTCACCTTTCGAAACAGCAGGTTTGAGTTTGATAATAGTGTCGATGAACTCTTTTGCGTTCTGCTCAATAGCTTCAGCACTGAAAGAAACTTTACCAATCGAAGTGTGTACAATACCGAATTTGTCCACTTTGAAGTCGATCTTACCTTGTTTAACCTCCTTAACAGCCTTAGCAACATCCATAGTTACCGTACCGCTTTTGGGGTTAGGCATCAGACCACGCGGACCAAGGACACGACCAAGAGCACCAATCTTACCCATGATTTGAGGCATGGTGATGATAACATCTACATCCGTCCATCCGGCTTTAATCTTTTCAATATACTCGTCCAGACCTACGAAGTCAGCACCTGCTTCTTTAGCAGCAGCCTCCTGGTCAGGAGTACAGAGTGCGAGAACGCGGACAGTTTTACCGGTTCCGTTAGGGAGCGAAACAACGCCACGAACCATCTGGTTAGCCTTACGCGGGTCAACCCCGAGGCGTACATCGATATCTACGCTTGCATCGAACTTAGTGGTAGTAATCTCTTTAACAAGAGCTGCTGCCTCAGCCACGGTGTAGAGCTTACCTGCTTCAATCTTCTCAGCAGCAAGCTTTTGATTTTTTGTCAATTTTGCCATAATAGTGATTGAAGTTTAGTTATTTAATGGTAATACCCATGCTACGAGCGGTTCCTTTTACCATAGACTCTGCGCTCTCAACGGTAAAGCAGTTGAGATCCACCATCTTATCGGTAGCGATTTGACGGCATTGCTCTTCTGTGATAGAAGCCACTTTGTTACGGTTAGGTTGTGCCGAACCGCTTTTTACTTTGGCAGCCTCAAGAAGTTGGATAGCAACAGGAGGAGTCTTAACGATAAAATCGAACGACTTGTCTGCGTAAACAGTGATGATTACAGGCAATACTTTACCTGCTTTGTCCTGAGTTCTGGCATTG
Organism: Bacteroidales bacterium; assembly: GCA_050872525.1. Taxonomy (GTDB): domain Bacteria; phylum Bacteroidota; class Bacteroidia; order Bacteroidales; family Paludibacteraceae; genus Colicola. The sequence continues at coordinate 12,210 of JBNMHB010000009.1, forward strand.
AATTGTTTACAAAACTCCATGATATTCACACCCTTAGAACCCAGTGCAGGTCCAACCGGAGGTGCAGGATTGGCCGCGCCACCCTTGATTTGGAGTTTGATAAAACCAGCAATTTCTTTAGCCATAATTGTTTAGTTTTACGTTGTTAATAGTTTTTGGCCTGATAGCGGATAAGTGATATCCTCGGCCGGTTGATTAAAATGAAACTATCGAGTAGTAACTAACGACTCGTAACAGAAGTCTCCTACTCTTTTTCTACTTGGTTGAAACCGAGTTCCAGAGGAGTCTGGCGGTCAAAGATAGTAACAACCACTTTGAGTTTGTGTTTGTCTTGCGCCACCTCTTGAATGACACCATTGAATCCGTTGAACGGACCATCGATGACCTTCACTTTCTCTCCTACGAGATAGGTTTCCTCGAGTTGCAATTCCTCATCTGCCTCGGTAACGTTACCCACAATACGATTGATTTCGGATTGAGGAACGGGAGCAGGCTTAACGGACGAGCCGTCGTTGCTCATAAAACCGAGTACGTTGGGGATGTTTCGCAAAAGAGGATAACTCTCGTCGCAGAGATAGCACTCTACCAATACATAGCCTGGCAGCAGATTACGTTCCTTGATGGTACGTTTTCCGCCACGCAAAGCCACCACTTTTTCGGTAGGAATCAAGACTTGAGACACATACTCCTTGAACAGCGAAGAAGTAACCAAGGCACTTTCGATATACTCTTTTACCTTGTTTTCCTTTCCACTGATTGCGCGGAGTACATACCATTTGTATTTGCTGTCAGCCATAGTCTAATTTTACGATTTGACAATTTTACAATCGGTTATCAGAATAAGCCATAGACAAATGTCATGATAGACTCGAAGCACCAGTCCATAAGCCATACGATAAGTGCCAAAATAATGGAAGCGATTAGCACTACTACCGCACTCTGAGCCAACTCTTTACGAGTAGGCCAACTCACCTTATGAACCAATTCGTTGTACGATTCCTTGATATTTTCTACAAGTTTCATATAAGTAGTTTTCTTTTCAGTATTATCTATCTTTCACGCCAACAATCCGACTCCAACGAACAGCCGAAGTCAGATTGGAAGCATATTTTACGTTTGTAACAGCACGGAAGGCAGGAATCGAACCCACATTAACGGTTTTGGAGACCGCTCTCCTACCATTGGAGGACTTCCGTTTCGTCGGAGTGCACCACGCGACTGAAATTCGCCCTGCGAACTTTACGTTCTGCAACTCTTCCTCTCAAAATTACCAATCTACGCTTACGCTACGATTGCCAATTTTGTCTTTGCCGACTTATGTCGGGATATATTTCTCTCCCTCAAGTAGCAAGGACTTCAAAAGCCCTATGCTACTTATTGAGAGAAATATAAGGATTGATATTAGTCAATCAGTTTGGTAATTTGTCCCGAACCTACGGTACGACCACCCTCGCGGATAGCGAAACGCAGACCCTCAGAGCAAGCAACCGGATAAATCAGTTTAACCTGAATCTCCAAGTTATCGCCCGGCATTACCATTTCAGTTCCTTCGGGGAGAGTAATCTCACCGGTAACGTCCATAGTACGGATGTAGAACTGAGGACGATAGTGGTTGTGGAACGGAGTGTGACGGCCACCTTCCTCTTTCTTCAAGATATAAACCGAAGCCTTGAACTCGCTGTAAGGTTTAACAACACCCGGGTGAGTGAGCACCATACCACGACGAACTTCGTCTTTATCAATACCACGGAGGAGCAAACCAACATTATCACCTGCTTCACCTTCGTCAAGAAGCTTACGGAACATCTCGACACCGGTAACGACAGATTTCTTACCCTCTGCACCAAGACCGATCAACTGAACCTCATCACCTACTTTAACAACACCTGTCTCGATACGACCGGTAGCAACAGTACCACGACCGGTAATAGAGAAGACGTCCTCAACAGGCATCAAGAAAGGTTTGTCAACAGCACGCGGAGGAAGTTGAATCCAATTATCAACAGCGTCCATCAACTCCATAACTTTTGCCACCCATTTTGGGTCTCCGTTCAGTGCACCAAGTGCAGAACCGCGGATGATAGGAGTATTGTCACCATCGAAATCATAGAACGAAAGAAGTTCACGCATCTCCATCTCAACGAGGTCGAGCATTTCTGCGTCGTCAACCATATCGCATTTGTTCATAAACACAACCAAGCGAGGAACATTCACCTGACGTGCGAGCAGGATGTGCTCGCGGGTCTGAGGCATAGGACCGTCAGTTGCAGCAACCACGATGATTGCACCATCCATCTGGGCAGCACCAGTAACCATGTTCTTTACATAGTCAGCGTGCCCCGGGCAGTCTACGTGAGCGTAGTGGCGGTTAGCAGTCTCATACTCAATGTGTGCAGTGTTGATAGTAATACCACGCTCTTTCTCTTCAGGTGCGTTATCAATCTGGTCGAAAGATTTAACATCCTCAGAACCGAAGCCAGCCTCATGAAGAACCTTGGAGATAGCAGCGGTAAGAGTAGTTTTTCCGTGGTCAACGTGACCGATAGTACCGATGTTAACGTGCGGTTTCGAGCGGTCAAATTTCTCTTTTGCCATAGTAGTAATTAATTTATTAACGTTAATAATGAGTTATTATTCGTTGTTTAATGTCTTGCACAAAGAAAAGAAGGCACAACCCTCCCATTCTTCATACGCGCAAACTTCCGTTTGCAATGGAGCTGATGGCGGGAGTTGAACCCGCGACCTCATCCTTACCAAGGATGCGCTCTACCACTGAGCTACATTAGCAACAAAATTTTTTGGAGCGGAAAACGGGACTCAAACCCGCGACCCCCAGCTTGGAAGGCTAGTGCTCTATCGACTGAGCTATTTCCGCGAAACCCGAAACGATGTTTCGTCTCCGCGCGAGGTCTTGTGTCTGCGTCGAACTGCGAAGCCCCCTAAAGACTTGTGCAAGATTCCCGCAACGCACTTCTTCGCACTTATAATAGTAAGTGGGTGCGGATGGATTCGAACCACCGAAGCTGAAAAGCAGCAGATTTACAGTCTGCCCCATTTGGCCACTCTGGAACACACCCCTAAGTTTGATTAAGACTTGTGAATTATGAAGGCATTTTGCGCCACATTCACTCTTTACACATTCTTATTCAACTCTATTTTCCATTTCTTCAAAGAACCTTTGAGCCTCTAGTCGGACTCGAACCAACGACCGCTGGATTACAAATCTAGTGCTCTACCAACTGAGCTATAGAGGCGGTTTGCTTTCCAACTCTCGCTGCACTTCTGCGCTGCCGGTTTGTCTTCCAATCTATTCCAAAACCTTGTTCGGCGGAAAAGCGGTGCAAAGGTACTGCTTTTTTTGGATATAGCAAAATATTTCCGCAAAAAAAATGCAAAAAACGCATTTTTCATAGTTCTACGCGTGCGTATGCGTACCTTGATAATGATATTTTGCCATACAAAATAGTGTTGCATGGCAAAAATGGATGGGATTTCGAAACTGCACAGTCTGCTTTGGGACGGCTCTTTTCGCCGTCTCGTTGCCGTCTTTTGGGTCGTAACAGACTCAATGCATAATTTACGATGTAACGATGTTACAACTTGGGTTCCTGGAGATGGCATCATTATCAGTGTATTGGAGATATTGGTAAAGGAATAATTTATTATATTATGACCTACCTATTTTTCATCCAACCACATCAATAAGTAGAATAATAAGATTATGAGTTTCGACATTGATGGGCTATGGTTGATTTATTAGTTTATTATTTTAAAATTGTCCCCATTTTTAATGGAACGCTGATGATGTTTTTCTATCCCCAAAATATCTGTGGCGTATGAGATTATTTTTACGAATTATGATAGTATCACATTAAAGACGTGAACGATGTTATCCACAGACTTATACCATACTAAGGAGTGGAAGTAACGAAATAAAGAGAACAGAAAACCGACCACGCCAAGCAGGGGATAGAAATTCGCGTGGCGACAAGCGCCACAAAGCGGTGCTTTGCGAATTTCTTTCCTTATTTGTGCGTTTTTGGGGACGGTGTACCGTGCAGACACTGTGACGGTATTCCATGGCAAAGTGTGTCTTTGGGACGGCTCTTTTCGCCGTCTCGTTGCCGTGTCGTTGCCGTCTTTTGCTGCAACCATTAGGGTATAAAAAAGCGGATAGACAAAAGGATAAAAAGCAGCAGACCACTTGATTTTTGTCAAGTGGTCTGCTTGTAGAGAGAGTGCCTTATGAGCAGATTATTTCTTTTGGGGTTACCAGTTTATGGGGGAGGCGGTCTTTTGGGGTAGCCGGTTTTTGAGGTTACCCATTTTATATTTTAGCAAACCGCTTTCTGCCAATTACATCTCCCACTGTTCGAGGGTGGCGGTGAGTTGGTCGAAAGTTTGTGCTTTGCTGCGACCGCGTACCTCGTTAATCTGGTTGTTGACGGCTTGGTCGTAGGTCTCTGCCTCTACATCGCGGATAACGCCCAATGCGATAGGCAGGTCGTTGGCAGCAGGATCTACACCTACTTCCATATACTGCTGCTGACCCATCAATGCCAACATACGGTGGATAGTGGGGTCTTGCTCGTGTGCGTCGTGAACGAGTACACGTTCGTCGTCAGCCGGAACGACAATCAGGCGCGGAATAAGTCCTTGCGAGTAGTCGAGAGCGAGACCTTTATCGTTGTCCTTACCGAAAATCATCTTCTCGCCGTGGCGCAGCACGATAGAACGGTCGGCGCGTGTTTCACGGTCAGCAATCCACGAGTGGGTGCCATTGTTGAAGATAACGCAGTTTACCAAGCACTCGATAACCGATGCGCCCTTGTGTTGCTGTGCGCGAACCATGCAATCGACAGTGGTAGGCATATCCACATCCAGAGTACGTGCGAAGAATGTGCCACGTGCGCCGAAAACGAGTTCTGCAGGTACGAAAGGACGTTCAACTGTACCGAAAGGACTGGACTTAGAAACGAATCCCTTAGGCGATGTCGGCGAATACTGTCCCTTGGTCAGTCCGTAGATACGGTTGTTGAAGAGACAGATATTCAAATCCACATTACGGCGGATTTCGTGAATAAAATGGTTACCACCAATAGCGAGGCAGTCTCCGTCGCCGGTCATCTGCCAAACGGTGAGTTCGGGGTGAGACGTCTTGACACCCGTAGCGACAGCACCGCCACGCCCATGGATAGTATTGAAACCATAGGTATTGAGGTAGTGCGGCATACGGCTTGAGCAACCGATACCCGAGATGACCACCGTGTCATAAGTCGGCACACCTATTTGCGCCATAGCCTTTTGGAGAGCAGCACAGATAGCGTGGTCTCCACAGCCCGGGCAGAAACGTACATATTGGTCGGATTTAAATTGAGAAGCGTCCATTATTGCAGTGTTTTTACATGTTCAACAATACGTTCAACCGCAAAGGGTTGTCCCATTATCTCATTGTATTGCAGGAAATTAACGTCCTGTACGTGCGATCTGAGCAGGGTAGCAAATTGCCCGCTATTGAGTTCGCAAACCACTACCTTCTTATAGGCACGCAAAACCTCAGCGGTATTGAGTGGCAGAGGGTTGATGTAGTTGAAATGTGCGAGGGCACAGTTGAGTTCGCGTGCAGCCACACGGAGGTGTCCCTCAGTACTACCCCAACCTACCAACAAGGTATCACTCTGTGTGTTACCCTGCACTTCGAGCAGAGGAATACTATTTGCCACCTGATTTACTTTGGCTTGGCGTGCGCGTACCATAATCTCGTGGTTCTCAGGGTTGGTAGAGATAGTACCACGTTTGGCATCGCGCTCCAGACCGATATTACGGTGCTCGTAGCCCTCCATACCGGGGGTAGCCCAATAGCGTACACTGCGCTCGTCGCGGAGTGCGGGGTTGTAATGCCCTTTGAGGTCTTCAGGAACGCCTTGCGGGTGAATCTCGGGCAATTCTGCCAACTTCGGAATACGCCAAAGGGCAGTACCATTAGCGAGATACGTATCGGTAAGCAGAATGACGGGTGTCATATTCTCCAATGCGATACGACAAGCCTCATAAGCAAAATTGAAACAGTTGGCACTGGATGATGCTGCGACAACCACTGCGGGGCACTCGCCGTTACGTCCGTACACAGCCTGCAAGAGGTCGGTCTGCTCGGTTTTGGTAGGCAGACCCGTAGAAGGACCACCACGCTGTACGTCAATCACAACCAAAGGAAGTTCAGCCATCACAGCCAGACCTACCGCCTCCGATTTGAGGGAGAGACCGGGTCCGGAAGTGGAAGTACAAGCCAAATCGCCAGCGAAAGCAGCACCGACAGCCGTACATACACCGGCAATTTCATCCTCTGCCTGTACCACCATAACGCCCATATCCTTGCGACCTGCCAACTCGTGCATGATGTCGGTAGCAGGAGTGATAGGATACGAACCAAGGAAGAGACGCTTGCCACAACGTTGTGCGGCAGCAATCAGACCCCATGCCGTTGCTTTGTTACCAGCAATAGAGGTATAAGTACCATGCTCCGCCGGTTTCGCGTCAGCAGGTTCCACCGTATGTATCTGTGAGATAGAGAGCGCGAGGTTTTGACCATAGTTGAAACCATCCACCAGCACTTTGGTATTCGGTGCGATAAGAGCAGGTTTCTTTTTGAACTTACCTTCGAGGAAATGAATTGCCTTGTCGATAGGTCTGTCGAAGAGCCAACAAACTACGCCAAGTGCGAACATATTACGCGATTTAAGAATCGACTTGTTATCCATACCTGAGTCTTTGAGGGACTCTTTGGTCAGGGTTGTCAGATTAACCGGCACCACCTGTACAGAATCCGGAATAGCCAATTCCGTGAACGGATTATCCGTTTTGTACAAGGCTTTTTCAAGGTCTTTGTCGGTGAAGGCGTCCATATCAACCAACACCACAGCGTGCTTGCCGTACATAGAATCTGCCTCGTTGTACACGGCTCCGGGTTGATTGAACTTGGAACCTAACGTGCAGACTTTCAATGCCGCAGCATTCATTGCGACGATGACATCCGCTTTATCACCCGGCGTATGAACGCCATAACCCAAATTGACTTGGAAGCCAGATACACCACCCAGTGTACCTTGCGGGGCGCGAATCTCCGCGGGGAAGTCAGGCAAGGTGGAAATCTCATTACCGAGAATCGCACTCAACGAGGAGAACATTGTCCCCGTGAGTTGCATACCGTCGCCCGAGTCGCCACAGAAGCGCACTACAACATTTTGTTTTTGCATAATATACTTAAGGTATTTTGAAATACGCTGCAAAGTTACACAAAATCTTCTATCTATACAAGCAAAGACGCAAAAATCGTGTTTTTTAATGATTTAAGACATATTTCTTTCCGTTTTGTATATAGACAACTGCCTTTTGCGGAGTAGAAACAGGGTGCCCGAGCAAGTCGTAGGCGGAAGATTCTTGAGAAGTATGCACCGAAGGCAACCTATCCGGCAGAGATGGTTGTTGCGAAATATACGGCAGATGTTCATATCGCGATTTGTCAATCGTCCCATCTGCCACACCATTGAGATACACCTCCAATGCAGAATATCCGGAGTCGGTCAGTTGTGCCGCGTCGGCAGAGTCATTCGGGTTGAGCCCTATCTCCAGTTCATACTCATCGGGCAATCCATCGAAATCGGAATCGAGTGCCATAGAATCGCCCTCCAGAGCGTCCAAAAACGGATATCCCGTAACGACAGAATCGCCCACATAGAAACAATCCATGCGCGAGAAACGAATATCGTGTTGCGAATCAATGATACCCAGCCATTGAGGCTTGGTTGCGCCCGCAAACTGAGGATTGACGGTGCCTGCCGCCTCGCCCAACATGCGCAAGTCCTGCTCGTCATAGCGTGGCAGAGAAGCCCCCGCGCCCGTTGAGACAGCCTGATAAGCCATCTGCGTATCTTCGGCGATAATACCAATGGTGGCAGTGGGAACGGAAAGAATATAACGATTGTAGTGTGCTTCGTCAGCAGTGGCACCATCCAGATTAAACGCACGATTCGGATTGTTGTCGGTGTAGCCATACAAGTTGTCATTATTAACCAATTCCAACACCGAATCCCGCCAACAAGGTGTGGGCGCATTGTACGGATTGGATAATTCAAAGCGATTGCCGGAGAGCAACCAACGTCCATAATCAGACTTGCGACTACCCTGCACAAAATAACGTTGCGAGAGTTTGGCAACCATAGTGGTCGGTCCGCAACGGAAATAGTTATTTACCATATATACATGGTTGTAGCCTGCGGGATTGCCATCAGCGTCGTGATTTTTGGTGGTGTCGTTCTCGCCGCCATAGAGAGAACTTTTCTTTCCCCAATTGAAAATCACATTATTGACGAACTCGTTGTCCACCTGTGCATCGTGGTTATGCTTGCCGTGTGCAAGGTCCGCTTCATCCCGCACACCATTGAAACGCGGGGTACGACTGACACAATTCGTAATCAGACAATGGTGCATAGTGGCATGCTCTCCACCCCACTGCGTGGCATAGGAACGCTGCCCTTTGTGGTGCTTCGAGTTGTAGAGTCCTTCACCGATAATCGACCATTGTACCGTAGTGGAATCACAATCGTAGAGCGTGAGGCACTCCTCCATAGACCATGTGAAAGAGCAGTGGTCGAGAATCACATTGCGTGTATTCTCCACCCCCAAACATGGATAGTTGGTATTGGGGATGTCGCCTGCACGGAAGCGGATATGGCGTATGATGATATTCGGCTTACATATATATATGTTCGCGCCCGCGATGCAAATGCCACCTCCCGGGGCAGTCTGTCCGGCAATGGTGATATTCGGGTGTGCGAGTTTGAGTTTGGTATTCAGATAGATAGTGCCACAGACCTGAAAAAGCACCGTTCGAGGCGTATCATCACCACTGCGCGATGCCCAACGCAGCGTTCCCTCCACAAGGTTGTCGTCGGAGCAGTCGTCGAGACGGGTAACGTAATACACATTGCCACCACGCCCGCCAGTAGCATACTTGCCATACCCCTCGGCAGTGGGAAACGCCCTGGTCTCCGCCATACAGAAGACGCTATGCGCAACGAGTAAGAAAAATGTCAAAAAGCGAAATTGTTTCATTGATTAGTGTTTTTTTGCCATCCAAACAAGTTGAAGACTATTGAAGACATTTTGCCAAATAATATATGCTGCGGGTCCCAGTGCCGCCAACGGATTGAGGTATGCCTGTGTCATCCAAACACCGAGCGTGGTATTCTTCTGACCGAAAGCCTGCCCTGCCGTTACACGACTCACCGAAGGCATATCGTGTGGTGTGGCAGCGGGGTTGATTTCCTCGTCGTGGCTCTCCTCACCGATAGTGGCAGCCGGGAAACGATATCCAATCCGCTTGCCGAGAAAAAACTGCACCACACACGCCACCAACGAGCCTACACACAGCCATACTACCACCTGATAATCAAACGGTTGCGCAAGGAGTGTATTGGTAATATCCGCCATCAGAATGACCAACGTTCCCGCCCAAATATAGAATGGCATTGAGGTCCATGTATGCGATAGGGCAAAGGTTTTTTCCGACCCGCGCAGACGCCGGCAGGCATTGTATCCCAAACGAAGCAACCATGCAGCAAAGAACGGGCCTAACAAGAGGGGTCCCACCTTGCGCAAAATCACCCATGAAGCCACCCAAAACGTCATATCGGAGGCGGTATTAACTACCGGAAAAAACGCAGGCACCACTATCGCCGTTGCAAAATTGCTCAATAGCGTGAAGGAGGTCAGGTTCTGTATCGACCCACCTAATTTGCCGGCAATGATAGGTGCTGCCGTAGCCGTGGGCATGATGATACACACCATAATCCCCTGCGCGATAACAGACGCCTGTACAGCACTGATTTGCAGGCAGTTACAGACATATAGCAGTGCATAATAAACCGCAACCGCCAAAGAGAGTTGTATGCTCAGCACCACACCATGCCACACGCGCAGGCGCAAATCTAACGGATTGACTTTGCAGAACGTGAAGAAGAGCATCAGAAATATCATCGGCGGAAGCAACATCATCAGATGTCGGAACAAGCGATAGCCAATCACACCTATCAGCATAGACAGCCACAACGCATTTCTATCTAAGAAATCTTTCATTACAAACAATTTAACGAAAGGACTACTTTCTCAAATTACATATTTTCTTGTATTGGCGATTGAAACGTGCGTGGAACAACACTGCCGCAAAAGTAAGTCCGACAATGAAGCCGACCCATATACCCGACGCACCCATGCCGAATGAGAAAGCACAGGTGAGTCCGACCGTTGTCCCCACAATGATATAGGACACGAAGGCAATGACCATCGGCACTTTTACATCTGTGATACCGCGCAACATCGCTGCTCCAACCGCCTGCAGGCCATCGGAATACTGATACAATCCCGCAAAAATGAGCAGGTGCGAAGCAATCGCAATTACCTCTTCATCTGCCGTGAACAGGCACGGAATATAGTGGCGTAGGCTTATCATCGTCACCGCACCGATAGTGTTCATCAGAATGACGAGATGGATACTGGCATTGCTTGCCATACGTACCGCATACAAGTCGCCTTTTCCCAACTGGTGCGAGACGCGGATTGTAGTTGCCGCACCGATACCGAGTGCGAGCATGAACGTCAAGTTGGAAATCTGCGATGCTACTTGGTGTGCAGCGATAGCCTCTTTGCTAATCCACCCCACGACGATAAATGACAATGTGAACGTAGCGGACTCGAACAAAGTCTGCCCGCCGATTGGGAAACCAATCTGTGCCAGATGGTGTATTTCTTTCCACGAGGTAAGTCGATGCGAGAACAGACGCACATATCCGCGCCACTTATGGTGAAAGGCTATCACCACGAAAAAGCATACCGGCATTCCGACCCGCGCTATGAGACTTGCCAATCCTGCGCCCGTTGCTCCCATTGCGGGCATTCCCCAATGGCCATAGATAAACACCCAATTGAGCAACACATTCAGCGCGTTCATCGACAATACTATCAACATAGCCGTTATCGTGTTTCCCAAGCCCTCTAAGAACTGTTTTTGCACACAAAACAAGAGGAACGGCAGCAGCGAAACCACACAGATAATAAAGTATGGTCGTGCCACCCGTATAACCTCCGGGTCTTGTCCGAAATGCCCCAACAAGGGAATACACACCGCCAACAGCAAGGTGGATATGACACCTATTATCAGCGTGAAAAGCAAACCGTTTTGGAACAATGATGCGATACGCAGGCGAATAGTCTCGCTGCGTTCCGGGTGTTCCGAGAGTTCGCCGTCCTGTATGCCCACAAGCGGTGTGATACCCATCAGGACGCCCTGGGCAAACACCATCACTGTAAAAAATATCGCATTAGAGAAACTCACCGCTGCCAAATCGACTGTGGCATAATGCCCCACCATCATCGAATCGAACACACCCACCAATGCCCCACCTATCTGGGTAAGCATTACCGGCAAAGCGACTTTCAGATTGCGCTTATAATATGGAATATACTCCTTAAATTTTTCAATTAACTGCATACCTTTTTTCATTACACATTGCGCCATATGGCATCAAACTATCCGTTTGTTGCGATTGGCGGTCTTGATAGAAAGGCTATTTTCCCGCGACAGACTCGCGAATCACCTATTAATCACCTATCAATCACCTACTAATCACCCACTAATCACCTACTCTTGATTCGGTGAAGTATCATACACGCCTATCAACTCATCTGCGAACTGCCGTATGTCTATCCCGTCGAATGTGCCACTCGTCATCATCAACAGGGCTGTATTTCGATAGTCTAACTCGCGCAGACGTATCTGCATGTCTTGGCTGTCGGTGAACACTTCCACGTTGGATGAGCCAAACGCTTGGCGCACCTCCTCCGCCGTTATAGGCGTAAGTCGCTTATGCTCAATCACTTTCGGATTAAAATACACCAGTGCGATATCCGCCTCTTGCATACACCCGTTGTACTGCGGCAAGAAATCCGCCATCAGCGAACTGAAGGTGTGCAACTCCATACACGCCACCAGTTTCTTATCGGGGTAGTGTTCGCGCACGGCATTGATAGTTGCCCTGAGTTTGCTCGGCGAGTGGGCAAAATCTTTGTAAGCCACGCTGTCTGCCGTTTCGCCAATCTTTTCCAGACGGTTGCTTGCGCCGGTGAAAGTGCTGATGACACGATAGAAATCTTCCGCTTTCACGCCAATCCGTTGGCACGCCAGGCACGCCGCCTGCAGGTTCTGCATATTATGCTTTCCGAACACCTGCATCGGCACATTGCCCGTGTAGGCATCGTAGGGCAGACACGACACATCGGCACGCGCACCGGAGGCTATGGCGCGCAGATTCTCGTCGTTCTGATAGTAGATAAACGTTCCGTTCGGTTCTATCGTTTCCACGAATTGACGGAACGTGTCCACATACTGCGGGAAAGTAGGAAAGACATTGATATGGTCCCACGCAATGCCTGTGAGTATCGCCACATGGGGGTGATACCAGAGAAACTTAGAACGCAAATCGAGGGGGGACGTGAGGTATTCGTCTCCCTCAAACACTGCATATTTCGCCGTATCGCTCAGGCGCACCATACGTTCAAAGCCCTCTATCTGCGCCCCCACCATATAGTCCGTCCCGATGCCGAGATGTTGCAACACATATAGTATCATCGACGTAGTAGTCGTTTTGCCATGACTACCGCCAACGACAATACGCACTTTATTTTTCGTCTGCTCGTATAGATATTCGGGGAATGAATATATCTTGATACCCAACTCTCGTGCGCGTACCAATTCGGGGTTATCCTCACGCGCGTGCATACCTAAGATGATAGCATCTATATCTTTGGTTATCTTCTCCGGATGCCACCCCGGTTCTTCGGGCAACAATCCCGCATCGCGCAAGTGGGTGCGCGCAGGGTCGAATATCTCATCGTCTGAACCGGTAACTACATGGCCTTCTTTTGAGGCTACAGCCATTGCCAAATTGTGCATGGCAGCACCACCAATCGCTATAAAATGTATTCTCATAAGTATTTCTATTGTTTCGTAGTTTGCATTCGTTTGTGTTGGTGCATTAGATACGCAATTGCAAAGTTAGCGTATTTTTTCGACTTATGCAAGCCTTACGCCAACTTTGCAACCGGATATGCAACGGATATTTACTGACCGCGTTTGATTAGAGCAGGAAATACATTGATAGCATCATAATACTATGAAAAAGTACATTACAGGTTGCCCCGCGATAAATATGCCCGCCTAAGCAAAGATATAAAAAATAGGCCAACAAAATTCCGAATGCGCCATAGAACCAAACAAGCGCAATCATATCGCCGCACATATTCAGTGGCCACGACACCAAGTACAAGACTACCATGATTAGCGGAAGAAGCATATTGATTATCATATCCGCTTTGGTAAGATGATTGCGCCTGCCTATTATGATCGATGCTATACACATTCCGACAGATATTGCAAACAACAAAACGGCGAACCATATACAGGACAAGACTTCTCTTTGCAAAAAAATAAACGCAAAGGTTAGCACACACATAGGTAATGACATACAAAAATGAAAAAGTGAAATTTGGGGTATTGTTTTCATACAAATAAGAATTTGGAGTTACCTAAAGAAATATGCAATAAATTCCATCTACTGCTGTCGCCTCGATACTATAACAGCCATGTTGAATGATCGTATTAGCATTCATAAGTAGAGATGGGGATTCATAATCTTCCTCAAAACTGATATGCCAATCCATTTTTTTTACAGTTTCCTTATCCGTATAAAAATATAGGGCTTTGGAATTCTCACTCCAAATGTATGATGGAAAAAGCAATAAACACTGCGTTTTTTCAAAGTCTTGCTGTGCAATTTCTTTGATGATTTTATTTTCTTTGATATACTCACAGCATTTAGTATCTGCTTTCCATGCAATACATTCTTGAGCAATGAAAGGGTTTGGTGCTAATGTATTCCACAATAAATAACTATAGTATGTAGTTGATATACCACAGTATGCAATCGTATCTTCGCTACACTTCGCTTTATCCAACATCATTTTTGTATATTCTTGCAAGTCATCAATATAAAGATTCTTAAAATTCACAAAATAGTCATCTAATAATTGGTTTCTTACAGATACGCCAAATTTAATAACATACTCATTATATTTTTTATATATCTGCTCCCATGCGTCTTGCTCAAAATGATGATCTATGTACTTTTCTGTTAAATCCGCTGTCAGAAAAAATACTTCTGTCGTGTCTGTTATATTTTCCCTATTACGAATCTGATTAACACCAAATACTACTTTATTGTGTCCCAATCCTATTTTATGAGCAGGCATATCTGCGTAAAAATACGGCTCATATTCGGGATAAGTATGAAAAGGATATAGGCTATTGATAGAAAGAGGATTATCTTTATACATTGCAATGGTAGCATTACTTTCCTTTTGGCGATCGTATTCAGCAATAGATGCGTACGCACCGATACCCACTGCACTTGCAAAAACAACATAAGGATTACCACTATATGCGGATAACTCCGCACCTAACGCAGCACCTCCACCATCTGCAATAGCAACAGATGCCCAATCGATTTTCTTTTCTTGCTTCTCATCTTTTTTCTCATCACTCTTTTCCTTTCTTACCCGAGACTGTTCTGTTAGATTCACATCGTTTTCTCTTGCTTGACTACAAGAGAACAACATTGTAATGGCACAAATGACAGATAATGCCTCAAAAATTTTTTTTTCTCATACCTTTTTTGATTTTAGTTGGTTAGCGATAATGTAAAGTTTACAAGAAAGCAATCTACTATATAAAATGCGATTGATTTCGAGTGCAAAGGTAGTGGTTTTTGCTTAATGTACCAAAAAATGAGCATCGACAAATAAACACACAAACCGTTGATATTCAATCAGATATATTTATTGCACATCGACAAATGATGATTATTACACATCGACAAGTGGTTGTTCCTGCTGGTTACAGAGTTCTAATTGCAGCAAATAGACGTATAAATTGGCGGATGTGGTACCGATTTTCTTAGCAATACGCAGTTTGGTATTTCCCATACTATTGCGGGAGTAGTATAGATAGGCAGCCAAATCCGTGAGAGGTATATTATCGTAGATGACAATGTAAGCACATAGCCGAATCTCTTGCTCCGACAAATGGTAAGCGGCGAGCCGTTCTATCAGATGAGGTAGCAATCCGGATATATCGTGCCGGAAAGTCGCATAATCATTCCAACTTTTAGGGGGCAGAGGGTGCAAAGTACGGAAATTGGCAATCAGGTGCTTCAAATCGTTCTCGTTTTGGTCTTTCAATATGGTATGTATTGTTGCTTTCTGCTTTTTGCTGTTTGATTGCGTGGCAGACAGTTTCCCTTTTGCTCGATTACCAACTCGGTACAGATGCATACAAACCAATAAAACGACGGCACACAAAATACTTATTAGGATGGTTGTTTTCTTCCATGGCATATTCGGGTAAGGAGTGGATAGATACTGCAGTAGTTGGGCAGTGGCAGCAGCGCTGTTGCCACTGAGTGTTTCCCGACGCCTGCTTGCATCCTCTCGCAGGTGAGCATATTGCGCCAGCAAATCGATATTACCGATTTGGTGGGCATACTCTTCTAATACAAAATACGCATTAGAACAATAGGTGGGGTTATCCGACTGAGTTGCGATATACTGCGCATAGCAGACGGCCGAGTCTTTTTGTCCCATGCGATAGTAGGTCTGCATAATCTTCTGACAGACCCAACATTTCGTTTCGTTCGGAATCGACAAAGCAGGTATGGAACGCAGATACAGCAATGCAGAATCATATTCTTGTCGGTAATAGAAATACAGTCCGCGTGTTTCTAATAAGCGTACATCGAAATCGATGTCATCTTGGCGGGTGGTATGGCATATCTGCCAAAGGCTGTCGGCACAAGCGAAATTGCCCAAACAAGCATACACCTCGCTTCTACTGAGTAGAGTATGCGCATACTGTAGATGATGTCTGCAATACAGATAATAGTCTTCGGCACGGCTTAAGAATACGAGTGCGGCACTGTCTTCGCGTTGTTGCGCACAGATTCTTCCCATAGCAAAGCATAGGTTGCCACAGAGAAAATCGTCCTTCGGATATAGTTTCTCCGCCGCAAGGTAATAGGATACAGCCGACTGAAGTTCACCCGCCTGTTGTTTATTTTTCCCGAGATAATAGTAGGCTTTAGCCAACGGAATGCAACTTGACGGATGCAAATAAGGCTTTTTCAGTACCGAAACGACCTCTTGTAGAGCGCATGTGTCGTCGTATAGGATTTTGAGTTGCGCCAGACTATCGGCATCGGCGATTATCTGCTGCGAATGTGTAATATCCGAGCAAGAGGTGCAAGCCAACAGGTAGAGCAACAGACCGACTACCGGGTAGAAAAGAGTGTGGAATAAAGGACACGAAGCAGAGATTGTTAAACTAAATCTTATTGCGTTTTTTGCTTGCAACATGACTATCTTTATTTTGTTTTACTTGCAAAAGTACTGTTTTTATGTAATATGTGCAATAGTAAAGTAAAAAAATAGTGCACTATGTTTGTAGAATGGGTGTATTTTAGTGCACATTAAGATGTTTTATTTAGGTTTACCACCGAGATAATACTATATTTTGTGGTGGTTCTCTACAAAGGTTGAATTTTATAGTATTAGATTACATACATAGCATCCTATCAGCATTACAATGCTCAGCCAATACCAAACGCCGCGGGCAACAGTCTCTTCCTGCCTAAAATACAGCACCGACAGCCCAGAATACATCAGGCACAGCATCGGCACCATCGAGTGGCATATCGCAAACGCAGATTTGCACATCGGTACCAATGATAATCCCGCACAGACGACAAACAGTAACACAAACAGCAGCAACGAGTTCTGTTGGTTTGTACTATCCCTATCTGCGCGCAGCATCGCACCTGCCCCATATACTACCCCAAGTGCAATCATCACCGCAGTGGCTATCTCGTGCCACCATGCATCACTGCCAAAGAGCCATCGGCGTACCAACAATGCTTCATATACATTGTCTATCCAACCGAACCCCAATGCTATTAAGAAATAGATGGCAAACACACAAGTGCCTATCAGAGTGGCTATCCATACTCGCAGACCGAACGAATGCAGTATCATAAAGGCTATCCACAATACCGCTACCAACCATATCATGTCCGGCAATACAAGCGAACATAAGCACAGTAAAAGGGCACCTAAGAAGGCAGTTTCTGTCGGTTCATCCTCACGAAAACATCGCTGCAAACCATACAATACGATGAGCCCGCCTAATACAGCCGCTTGTCCTTGCCAACTTATGGCATAGCGAGTACAAGCCGTTACCGACAGCAGATAAACAAAGATGGGCAAGCCGTCCCGCTCACGAGTGGACACTATTTTGGTTTGTTTGGTGAAACCCCAAAATACAAACGCATTCAACACCGCCAACACCAGCGTCGGAAGTACCTCACGCCAATCAGAAGAGATAAACGAAGGTATCCAACCACATAGTACCACTGCCGACAGCACCAAGGCTATCGGCAGAGGCATACGTGTGATACGAGAAAGAAATTTCATGTATAAAAAGCGTCCTCAAGACGCAAAAATACGTCGCAGACTACTTACTCGACAAAGCCTTTGCGCTCGAGCAAGTATTTGGGGTCAGCGGGTTTGCCACGGAACTCCTGATAGAGTTCGGCAGCGTCGCGGGTACCACCCTGCTCCAACAGATGGCGGAAACGTTTAGCCACCTCGGGATTGAGGATATCGCCTGTCTCTTCGAAAGCCGCAAAAGCATCCGCATCCAATACTGCCGACCAAGTGTAACTATAATAGCCTGCCTCGTAGCCGGTGGTGAAGATATGGTTGTAGAACGTAGAACGATAGCGGGTGATGATTTGCGGAATCATCTGCATTTTTGCCATCGACTCTGCCTCAAACGCATTTACATCGAAGTCAGCAATCTCAGTCATCTTATGATAGTCCATATCAAGGATAGACGACGACAAGAGTTCGGTGGTTACGAAGCCCTGGTTGAAGGTTGTGGCGCGGTTGATTTTCTCAATCAGCGAGTCGGGCATAACCTCACCTGTCTGATAATGGAACGCATAGGTCTTCATAATTTCAGGACTGTAGCAGTAGTTCTCCATAAACTGTGAGGGCAGTTCGACAAAGTCGCGCGGGGTGTTGGTGCCGGAAAGGCTCTTGTAGTTAGCCTTAGCCATCAGACCATGAAGCGCGTGTCCAAACTCGTGGAAGAGCGTTTCCACATCGTCCATCGAAAGGAGCGACGGATTGTCTTTGGTAGGCTTATTGAAGTTACCGACATTGATAATCACAGGACGATGGTCCACACCTTCTGCGTCCACATACTGGCTGCAGATATTGTTCATCCAAGCACCCGGACGTTTGCCTGCGCGGGGGAAATAATCGGTATAGAGAATACCCACCAGACTACCATCTGTTTCGGTAACCTTAAACACCTCAACCTCAGGATTATACACCGGCATATCAGTCAGTTGCTCAAAATTAAGTCCGTACAGACTATGTGCCAATGCGAACACGCCTTTGCGTACATTGCTCAACTCGAAATAGGGTTTCAGTTCCTCCTCGTCAAGGTCATATTTTGCCTTGCGGAGTTTCTCGGCATAGAACCACCAATCCCACGGTTGGAGTGTCTCACCGGGCATATCTTCGTCCATAAGTGCCTGTAACTCAGCGGCTTCCTTTTTAGCGGCTTTGAGGCTTGGCTCCCATACGGATTGCAAGAAAGCGTCCACGGTCTTAGCATCTTTTGCCATACAATCTGCCAAAATATAGTCAGCGGGGCAGTCGTAGCCAAACATGTGCGCTTTCTCAATACGCAACTTCATCGTTTTGACAATCACGGCTTTGTTATCGTACTCGTTGTCGTGGTTTCCACGTGTGGTGTATGCCATCAGCAACTCACGACGCAACTCACGGTTCTCGCAGTATTGGAGTACGGGAGTGAAACTGGGGCGTTTCGGAGTGAATAACCACGCGTCGGGACGACCGGCAGCGACAGCCTCCTCTTTAGCAGCCGCTTTGGCAGTCTCCGGCAAGCCCTTGAGTTCATTTTCGTCAGTAATAAAGAGTTGGTAAGCATTGGTTTCCGCTACCACGTTGTTTCCAAACTGTAGCGAAAGCAGACCTAACTCGGTGTTGATTTCTTTGAGACGTTCTTTCTGCTCGGGGGTCAGATTGGCACCATTCTGAGCAAAGTTTTTGTAAGTTTCTGTTACCAAACGCATTTGCTCTGCGTCCAAACCAAGTTGCTCACGTTGGTCATACACTGCTTTAACACGACGGAACAGACCCTCGTTAAGCAATATACCATCGCTCAATTCGGACAACAATGGAGTAACCTCTTCGGCAATACGATTCATTTCATCATTGCCATCAGCCTCCAACACATTGAAGAACACGCCGCTTACTCTCTCCAACAATTCACCACTGCGGTCAAGAGCCACAATCGTGTTGTCGAAAGTCGGTTCGGCGGGATTAGAAACAATCGCCTCAATCTCGGCTTTGTTCTGAGCAATAGCCTCCTCGAAAGCAGGCATATAATGCTCGGTTTTAACTTTGTCGAACGCAGGAACACCATAGGGGGTGTTCTGCTCCGACAGTAACGGGTTCTGATTGTTGCATGCCATAAGCGAACAGAGCACGAGGCTCGTTAAAAACAGTTTTTTCATATCTATTTGATTTTAACGTTTTTGCGCATAGAGTTGCGTATTATTTGTCTGAGTTCTGCCGACTGGGTATCCACTTTGCCGTGGAAGATTGGGCGGAAATCTTTGGCAAACTTACACTTTGCCAACTTGATTTTCAGGTCGTCCAGATTGCCCGATACATTCACACCCAGATAAATAGGCGACAGCACGTTCACATCGTAGTTGAAAGTCATATCCAAGTTGTGCCTGCCACCAAGGGCGACCATATAATTATCCATCGACACGCAGAACGGATAGACGTCAATCTCCTTCTTATATACCGTGAGTTCGGCAGAAATACTATCCACCTTATTCTCAGTTTTCTTGTTGAATAACAACAACTTAGATATTTTACTGAAGGTCTCGTTATCCATCACGACAAGGTCTTTTCCAAAAATGCTGCACGCCCCGCGCAAGGTGGAAGGTTTGAGTTCGTACTTCGCGTTGGTGTAGGTCTCGGCAGCGAGATGGAACTCCGCCGCACCCTTGAAGGAGCGCAACATCGGCACGATAGAGTCGAGTTGCGGAATCATGTGGATGAGTTCGGCGATGTCGATATCTATCATGTGGTAGTCGAATCCCACATAGATATGGTTGCGGCGCGGTGTACGGTACATAGCGGTCAGTTGCAACTTCGCCGCATTGCAGACAAAGCCCATCTCGTCCAACACCAAGATACCGTCCTTCACATACAGTTTTCCTTTCAGGTCGTGGGCCACCTCGTTGAAGACCACCGCCTCTTTGATGTGCGTGTTGAGTGCCACATCGACACCCAACGGGACCAGGAACGGTTGGGCCTCGCCATTGGTTTCGGTGGTTGTGTCGGTTTCGGCGGTTGCATTGTCGGCGGGTTGCTCTTCACTACCGGAGTCGGCAGAGAAGAGTGCCATCAGTTCGTTTACATCGGTATGGTTGGAGACAAAATCCAATTCGCCCTCCAGCGTGCCCTTGTTGCGCAACCAAGCGCCGATATTCTGCACCTCGCCCGACAAAGCAAAGTCCGAATTGCCCAATCGCACCTGCGACTGCGCGATATAAAAATCCTTGTTGGAGTAGGTAAATGTGATTTGCGGGATATACACCGGCTGTTCAATCGCTGCCAGATGTGCCTCACCCGCCTGCAAATCGACGTCCAATTTCGGATTCCACTGCAACAGCAGGTTGTCGCCTTTCTTGTTGTAGCGCGCCG
>JBNMHB010000010.1:0-32984 GCA_050872525.1 Bacteroidales bacterium
AAATATATGAATTTTGCATATCTTTACGTTTGTAAAGTGACTGCAAAAATCAATCCGTTGACTCGAAAAATCTGCGTAACTGACTAATCTACAAATATTTCAAAGAACAATTCCTGATTTTAATGGGACAGTAGTGAGAACCTATATAATCAACTATAGCAACTATAATAAACTATGAACCAAAGACTTACAACACTATTAACTATTTTGGGGATTGTGCTGTCGGGAGCAGTGGCTCAGGCAGAGACGACACCCGCTTGGACAAAGAATCATATCGACACATTGGCACATTGTCTGCGTATGCACAACGACTCGGCAGAGGTGTATATCTATCATGGTGTGCCCTACGCGTATGCCGATCGCTTTCGCCAACCGGTATTGGCAGAGGGTATTGAGCCCGCAGACGATTATATACACAGCAACATCGCCTGCTATCAACGCATTCAGCCCGCCGACAGCACAAAAAAATACAGCGAAGCCAACATCGTATTGGCAGAGGGCGATGAGTCGCCACTGACCGAAGATTGCTTAGTGCTGACTATCAATTCGCCCAAAGCATTGGATTCTGCCCCCAAAGCCAACTTACCGGTATTAGTGTATATCCACGGCGGGAACTACTATGCCGGAGGCGGGGAGCGTGTGCCGACCCAATTGGCGGAGTTTGCTCTGCGCGAGCAGATGGTTACCGTAACCGTAACATACCGTTTGGGCATATTCGGCTACCTGTATCAGCCCGACTCGGGGTCTGTCAATTTGGGGTTGCAAGACCAACTGACCGCATTGCGTTGGGTACACGACAACATCTATCGTTTTGGTGGCGACGCCGACAATATCACCCTTGCGGGACAGTCTGCGGGCGCACAAAGCGTGGTCTATTGTATAGCAGACAGTAGCAGAGTGCCTATCAATCGGGCTGTGGTGTTCTCTGCGCCGATGGGGCTTACCACCTCTGACCGTTTAGGCAGACAACGCACAAAATTCGTTCGCGACTATTTGGGCGAACAAGACCCTTGGACATGCAGCGCAGATACTCTGATGGCAGCGCAACTGCACTATATGCACACCCATCAAGCGGCTATTCACTCCCTACCCTTCTCGCCCACCGGCATTGAACAAATGCCCCGCTATGGAGAGAAAGTGAACTGGCCCAAACAGGTGGTGGTATGCGCCCAAAAAGATGACGGAAGTATGTTCGGTCCGAAGCCGTTATGGCCGATGGTAACGAGTTATGTATTCACCGCCCCCGCCAAACGCTATACACGCTATCTGCAAAAACAGGGTGTGGACGCACAATATCATCTCTACACATGGGCTCCGCGCGGGTCGAAACTGAAAGCCGCACACTGCGCCGAACTGCCCCTCCTATTAGACGGGACAGAGGAATACTGGATTGGTTCGTGGATAATGGGCGATGTTACCATGGATGAGATTCGCCCGCTGCGCACACAATTTATGGATAACTTCGCGCACTTCATGCGCACAGGCGAATGGATAATGTAGGTTCTTCCGCCTGAACGAAATACAATGACCGCCCTTTGTATCGAATGATGCAAAGGGCGGACTCTTTTTCAGATAGTTTCTATAGTTATACAGCGTGTTGTATATGGCTGATTATCAGGTCAGACACGTATTTGCAGGGCGTTGTGGAGGCAATGTACCTCGCAGGGACCCATAATGTTTTCGAGGATACCATCCGCCTCGAACATCACGTGTTTGCGGGTAACGACTTGTATGTCTTTTCCGACAAAGGAATGAATAAAGGGCAGTTCGGTCAGGCGTCCGTTGAATAGTTTTGGGATAGCCTGCATCACCTGTTTGAAGGTGGGCTTTTTCACAAAAATAGAATGGAAGACTCCGTCGCGGGGGTCTGCGTCGGGGTTTTGGCGAATACCACCTCCCGAATAAGGTCCGTTGCCGACATTATCGTAAAGAGCATATCATCCACAATCGGCTTTCCGTCCACTACCAATTGTATGCGCATAGGTTTGTGCGCACAGACAGCCGCCAAGAGCGCAAAGAAATAATTAACATGGTGGCTCCCAATATAGTACTTGATAGTTGCCGCCCACGAACAACAGAGCGGGTCCACTCCGAAACCGACCGAGTTGATGAAATAGCGATGGTGCTCAATGCCATTACGCCAATAGGTGAGACAGCCGACGTCCAACGGTTGGCATTTGCCACTGAAGAAACGGTCTAAGGCTTTCTTGTACTCCTTATTCAGTCCCCAAAAACGTCCGAAATCGTTTCCCGTACCGCGCGGCATCACTCCAAAGCATATTTTGCGTCGTTGTTCGTCCGGGATATTGGCACGCATGATACCGTTGATCGTCTCCGACAATGTACCATCGCCTCCCAATACAAGAATTTCGTCGTATCCCTTTTCCACCAACTCACGCCCCAACTCAATAGCATGCCCCGCATATTTGGTTACGCGGTACGTAAACGGCTCATGACGCCTGCGCAACAATTTCCACAAGTAGATACGTTGCGCACGAAAGGCACGTTTGCCGGACTTTGGGTTGATAATGATTCCTAACACAGTCTAATCAGAGGTACTACACACAAAGCATTGCACACAATATGTTTGTATGATGTACAATACACAATTATTGTATTGCTTTTGTATGAAAACGAGGACAAAGGTACGAAAAAAAACGGAAACTGCCAAATAAAAACAACATACCGCACCCTAAGCCACTGATTTATAGGTTTATAGAGTGCAGTATTTGGTAATGTCAAAAAACCGTGTCTGTAGCAGATAAAAACAGAATCTGCCGAGAAGGTTTGCTTAGAAGTCGTCGTCGGAAAGTACCGTCTGCGATTTGGAGGCTGCCGAGATGGCTTCCGAACAGGATTTTTGCAGGCGTTCTGTCATCTTTGGAATATAGGCGGGGGCAATATCGTAGTCGCGGGCATTTCCCTCAGACAAGACGACACGCACCTTGACGATGCCGACACCCTGTTGAATTTTACTGATAAATTCCTCCGAAAGTTGGTAGCGTGTGTAGGTGCGATAATAAAATAATGTGGTACCATTCACTACATTGTTGCTGCTCTCGTGTTTCACCTCGTCGCCTTCCACACGGGGGAGGGTCATCTTGGTGCCATCAGAGAATCGCAACAAGATACGCGAAGTGTTGTCAAAGGTGTTGTACTCGGTTGAGCCTGTGAGTTTTAGCACGAGATACGATACCGTTTCGGCTCCCACATTTTCTTGTGCCACCGCCATCTGCGGTTTGTATTGTGCGCCTTGTGGTTTTGCGTCAGGGAAGACTACAAACGTGCCACGCTGCTCGGCGGCAAAAAGAGAGGTAGCAAACACAATTGCTAACAAGAAAAAAGAACGTTTCATAGGACAAACTATCATTTAAGGATTATCAATTTTAGGTTTTCCATTTTAGAACTTTTCCGTTTTGAGGAACGCCAACAGGGCTTCCATCGTAGGAAATACTTGGTCAGCCCCCTCTTCATAGAGAAGTTTGTCGGGGAGGGGACCTGTATTGACGGCGATGGTGTATAATCCTGCCGCCTTTCCTGCACGGACACCGAGAGGGGCATTTTCGATGACGCAACACTGCTCTTTGGGCAGTCCGCTACGCTCCCACGCCTTGAGATAAGGTTCGGGATTGGGTTTGCCATGCATAACATCGAAAGCGGTAATCATTCGCTCGCGGGAGAAGATACCGGGGAAATGGGCATCGATATTGTCGAAGAGGCTCTTTTGTCCTGAGCCGGTAACAATCCAAATCTGTACGCCCTGCGCGTACAGGAACTCCAACACCTCCTTGACACCGCGCATGGGTCCTGCTCCGCCACGGCGTTGGAAAGCGTCCGTTTTCTCCCGATAGATAGACCAAATCTCCTCTTGGGAGGCTTCGCGATGTTCGTATTTAAGCACCGCTTCGTGTATGACGTCTTGTCCGGTACGCCCCTCGTTGATGTAGCAGTCTTCCGCCGTGAAGGGCAATCCGTGCTGCGACATCACCTCTTCCCACGCAGCAGAGTGATTGGGCATGCTATCGAAGAGGACACCGTCCATATCAAAAAAGAATCCTTGTTTCATTACCGGATTTTTATATGAGGCTGTAATTTCTATTGTAGGTTTTCTCCCCCTATTGTCAGTACTGTCTTTCGCCGAAAATGACACTTCCGATACGCACCATAGTGCTACCTGCGGCGATAGCCTGCCGATAGTCCTCGCTCATCCCCATACTGAGCGTATTCCACTCAGGATGAGCGTGACAGATCGCCGCCAAGGTATCGAAACAGCGTTGTATCTCGGTGGTGTCGTCGGTGTTGGTAGCCATCCCCATAATGCCCTCTACATGGACATTGGGCATTTGGTTCAACAGACCACTATCCAACAGGTTTTGCAACTCATCGGGTGTGAAACCGCTTTTGGTTTCCTCACGCGCGACGTGTACTTCCAACAACACATTCACCACCCTGCCGATACGCGCCGCCTCGCGTTGGATAGTCTCCAGAAGTCGCTGACTATCCACACTATGTATCAGATAGACAAAGGGCATAATGGCACGCACTTTGTTGGTTTGCAAATGCCCAATCATGTGCCATCGAATGTCCTCGGGTAGTATTTCGTGCTTTTTGAGCAATTCCTGCACATGACTTTCGCCGAAGTCGCGCTCACCCACGGAATAGGCCTGGGCAATCATCTCTGCGGGGTGGAACTTGCTGACACAGACCAATGTAACACCCGCAGGAATGTGGGTGCGCACGGTAGCGATATTGGCGGCAACAGACGTCATCTCCATAGGTATCAGTTTACAGCGCGATAGACTTCCAAAATCGGTGAGCGAGCGATGGAAACTATCTCACAATCAAGGGTTTCGAGATATTTGCGGAGGTTATTTAGGGCAGTTTCGATATTGATGGCGTGCACCAAAATGCTCACGGCTTTGCGTTTTTCTTTTCCGTCGTCCTCCACAGTAATCATCTCCACACGCGCCTTGAACCAACGGTCGCCTTCGGGGTCCTCCACCATATCATAGAGTTGTACTTTCTTGCAACTCGGTGTTTCACAATCACCAAAGATAAGAGGCTTGATGTCCTCCATGAGACGGCTCTCGACGTCGGCACAGTTGAGTCCCTCCACGAGATAGGTTTCTTTTACATTCTTCGGATTATCTTCGCCCGTTTGGCGTTGATAATTTACTTTTACTTCGTAAAAAAGCATATTTCAATTAGCAATTAAAAAAATAACTATTAATATACAGAGTGGGTTCTTCATTTCCTGTCATTTCCGGTCTATCCTCCCGATATCCACCCGACATCCACCTGACATCCACTTGACTTTTCGATATTGCAACATATTCATATACTATGCTGAATCACCTACTAATCACCCACTAATCACCCACTAATCACCTACTCTTTATTCGGTAAGGTAAGGGAGGTGGAAAAGCGAGGAGTATCAGTAACTGACCAGACTCTTGACATCGGTGGCGGACAATTTGCCCGAAGGCATGGCACGCAGGCTTCCTGACCACAACAAAAGTGGCGCAGTAGGCTGATTATCAATGATATAGTCGATAGTAGTGTTGTCATTTGCCATCAGTTGCCAGCCGGGTTGCAAGGAGAAAAAGACATCTCCGACACTGCGTTTGTTGAGCGACTGCATAAACAGGGGGTTGGTCAGCACATCTGCCTGTGGCATAGCGAGTTGCACGCCCTCGAAGTCCATAAGGAAGTTCGCCACCTGACGTTGGATAGTCTCCAGAGAGAGGCGTTTTTGCTCGATGAGTGTGCGGTTGAGGTAGATAGAGTGTCCGAAACCACCGTCCACCCACCGTTCATGCCCATAGATTGCCATCAGATAAGTGCTTGTAAGGGCTGCTGCTTTGTCCACATTGAACTGTTGCACAGGGAGTTGCGCGGATTGCATAATCTCGCTGCTTGTCCCCAAAGCGGGCCGCCCGACCAACAAAATCTCATAGTTTTCGTGTCCTATTCGCTTGTCGAGTTGCTCCATCAGAAATCCCAAATCCTGATTGAGCCACAGATAGATGTCCTCCTGCTCAGCGGATTGGATATAGTCCGATTTGGACTTTGGGGTGATGGTATTGAGTTGTAGCATGAGCAAATCGGGCGTTTGGTCGGTGCCGAGTTGCTCTGCTTTTTGGAGTGCCAAAGCCAATTCGATGACCAAAGTATTCGCTGCGGGCGTCTTTCGCAAGACCTCTCGCGAGGTATATAAGAACGACTTTTTGCGTTCAGAATCAGTGGGATACATATACATCGGTATATCCATTCTCGGTATCCATACCCGCGCAGCCAGTTCGCCGAAACGCCCGTTTACGTTTTGTTGGTCGGCAACAGCAGGAAGTCCTCCCGGATAGAACGACGAACTGACCCAGTGTTGCTCTTCGGGGTCGATCCAACAACAGGCATTTGCCGCATGCCCCGCCAAGAGAATGGTCGTTTCGGGGTGGATACCGATGGCGTAAATCTTTGATTGTGAGCCATGTAGCATACGCATCCGGTCGGTAATAGTAGGCGAGAGCAAAGCACGCGGGGAGACTTGCACAGAGGTGCCGATACCCTGTACCTGCTTGTCTTCCAACAAGATATGGGGCATGCGGTCGCGACGCGAATAGAAATAATCCATTGCGTATCCGTTCTCCATCGGCGTGGTACCCGTCATGAGGGTGGCAGTCGTTTCGTTGCCTCCATAGACGATATGGGGGAACGAAACAGAGGTTTGGAACGCCTCTTCGCTGAGTGTTCTCAAACCGCCTTTAGACCAATAGGGACGGAGCAAGGCGAGGTTCTGCTCTGTCATTCCGTCCACCACCGCCACCACCGTCAGACGTGGCGCAGCGAAAAGCAGGCAGGGGAACAAAAGAGCGATTAACGTATGATATAAATGAGTCGTGCGCATAGATGAATAGCGGGTAAAATAAGTAGTCGCCAACCGAAGCCGACGAGAGGATGAATAGAAAAAAACGTGAGAAAACCAACGATGAGCAGCACAGCGAGATAGACCATCCCCATCAGCACCTCTACCCACCACGACCATTTGCCACGGTGTCGGTCCCACAGACTGACAGCGACCAGAGCAAGCGTCAAGAGGGCAATGCCCAAGTACCACGTGGCATACCATGGGACAGGTTCTATCTCAAACGGCTGAATATCACCGTATTGCACCACCGGCATGCCATCGGAAAGGCGTGCTTCGGAGAGGAAAAACATCAGTTCTTCGGGGAGGAAAAGTCGTTTTTCACCGCGCATAGGTTGGTCTGCACGCGCTCCGAAAAGGAGGTTGATACCGAAATTCGCCCACGATGCGGGGCGGGTATAATGGCGCAAAAAAGCGCGATAAGTCTGCCCTTCTGCGCCCGAATAGGAAGAAACGATGGTGTCGCCAAGTACCTGTTTTACAAGTTGATACGGGCGTGTGGCACAGTTGTCGAAGACGAAATTGTAGAGATAGTAGCGGTTCAAGGGTTGATAGTTGATGACCAATGCCTCGAACAACGCCTGACGCTGCTCTAAAGTGAGATTGAGCACCTGTGTATAGACGTGGCGATGATTGTAGGCATAGCCCAAAAAGAAATTATCGGCGGACTCGATACCCAGTTGGTAGTAGGTCTCCCCACGCATAAACTTCCAATAGAAATGGTCGGTATTGAAATCGAAAATGCCATAGTTGAAGATTACATCCAACTGATTGACAGGGTCTTGCACTCGCAACGCCGTATGCCCGTAGCGGGTGTATAACTCATGCCCGGGCGCACAAGTGAGCAACGAAACAGACGATTGCTCACTCAGATATTGTTGTCCGGCAAAAACAGATACCGCCAAACACAACGTTGCTATCAAAGTACAGAATCTATTGCGCATAGCAGTAAATCAGATTAGGAATAAACGTCATCAACAACCCAAACAAAAAGCCACAAACGACTTGAAGAGGGGTATGTGCGTTGAGATACAGACGCGCATACATCAACAACAATGCCGCAGTAAACATACAGATTATCAGCCACATAGGAGGCATAACTCCGCAGCACAGGCAGAAACTCATGATTCCACCTATCAGTCCGCCCAGCCCACTCAAATGCGCTGAGATTTTCCAACGCCTATTGATAAACGCCACCACCACCAATGCCAGCGTCGCACCGATGGCAGTTAGCAAGAGATAGGTTGGCACTTTGAGCGCACTGAACATGAAATATGACCAAAATAAGAAACCGGCTATTGTATATATATAAGGAGTGGTGCGCTCGGATGCCTGATTGATATAGATGTCGCTCACAGCACCACGTTTGATGAGTAGAAGGATAGTGGTGAGCGGAATGATACACGTCAGAACCAATGTTCCGATGATACTCACCCACCAGTAAATACTCGGAAGGGGGATATACAAGACCGAAAAAGCGGCACAAAAAAACGCCATTCCGTAGGTCGGAATGAACAACGGGTAAAGCAAAATGCTCAACCCCTTCGCCAATGTGGTCAGTAGTTGCTTCATTGTGTTACAGATCGACGCAGACGCGCCACCGGGATGCCCAACTGTTCGCGGTACTTCGCGATGGTTCGACGGGCAATTTTGTAGCCATGTTCGGACAACATTTCGACAATGCTATCGTCATTCAAAGGCTCCCTTTTGTCCTCATTATCAATGATTTCCTGCAAGATATGCTTTATCTCGCGCGTGGAAATTTCCTCGCCTCTGACGTTGGTCATCGACTCAGAGAAAAAGTACTTAAGCGGATAGATACCAAACTGCGTCTGCACATATTTGCTGTTGCTTACACGCGAAATAGTACTGACATCATAGCCTGTCTTATCGGCAATATCTTGCAAAATCATCGGTCGCAGACAAGTCTCATCGCCCTCCAAAAAGAAATCGTGTTGGAAGTACATAATGGCTGTCATAGTGCGAGTAAGAGTCTCGTTGCGCTGACGGATGGCATCGATAAACCACCGCGCGGAATCAATCTTGTTGCGAATAAAACGCATGGTCTCTTTCGACTGGGGGGTCTGCTTGCCCTTGGAATAGACCTCTAACATCTCGCTATACTCACGACTGACACGCAACTCGGGAATATCGCCCGTGTTGAGGGTCAGAATCAGTTCACCATCCCGATTCTCTACATAGAAATCGGGAATAATGGTGGTGCGCTGTGCGTCGTAAGCCGTTCCGGAAAAGGCATTTGCCGGTTTCTGATTGAGATGGAGAATCTCGTCCACGGCGGCTTTGAATTGCAGTTCGTCCACTCCGAGACGTTGCATAACCTTATCAAAATGGTGCTTAGAGAACGCATCAAACTGTTCCTCTAATATCCTGATAGCCAGTTCGATAGACGGCGTAGATGCCTTGCGTCGCAGTTGGGTGAGCAGACACTCCTGCAAGTTGGCAGAGGCGACTCCGGG
Organism: Bacteroidales bacterium; assembly: GCA_050872525.1. Lineage (GTDB taxonomy): Bacteria > Bacteroidota > Bacteroidia > Bacteroidales > Paludibacteraceae > Colicola. Next base: position 9,397 of record JBNMHB010000010.1, read on the forward strand.
AGGGTCGAACTGCTTAATCTGATTGACGATGTCTGTCATTTCCTCGTCGCTGACGGTAAGGTTCTCCTGAAAACTCAGGTCGTCCACCAACTGCTCAATGGTCCGACGCAGATAACCGTCGTCATCGATATTGCCCAATACCCACTTGGCGATATGCCTTTGCGATTTGGTCATCTTTGTCAGATAGATTTGCGATTTGAGTTCGTCGGTGAAAGTAATGCCACCCGAGAAGGGGATATCGCGCGTTTCCGGTTCCATTACTCCATTGTTGGCATGGAGCATATACTCCGGCGTCTCGTCGTCATTGACATACTGGTCGTAGTTGAAATCCTCGTTTTGCAAGGGGTCCCCACCCTCTTCGGTATCGTTACTCAACTGATAATCATCGTCTTGCTCATTATACTCATCAGCCCTATTCATCTGCTCGCTGCCTTCCTCCAAGGCAGGATTCTCTTGCAACTCCTCGTTGATACGTTGTGGCAACTCAACGGAAGGCAACTCCAACATACGTATCACCTGTATTTGCGTAGGCGACAGTTTGGTTTGGAGTTTCTGCTGTTGGCTTAGAGAGGCTGTTTGCATAATCGGTTATTGATTTTGAGACAATTCATCCACCAACGCGAGGACGTTGGAAGTGATATAGTTGAGTTGTTCTTCGTCTAATTCGGTATGCATGGGCAAGGACAGAACCGAATCCGCAAGCCGCTCTGCCACAGGGAAATCGCCCGCTTGATAGCGCGGGTCTCGGTATGCCTTTTGCAAATGCAAAGGTACCGGATAGTAAATCATGGCAGGTATGCCCCGTGCCTGCAACTTCTCACGCAAAGCGTCTCTATTTACCCCTTGCAGACGCAAAGTATATTGATGATAGACATGCGTGGAACATGGTTCATGCTCAGGTATGAGGATATGCTTATTGCCCGCAAAAGCATGGTCATAGTAGGCAGCAGCACGCTGACGCGCAGCGATATACTCATCCAAATGGGGCAGTTTGGCGTCCAAAACAGCGGCTTGAATACTATCCAAACGAGAGTTAAGACCAATCATATCGTGGTGATAACGCACCACCATACCATGGTTGGCGATAGCGCGCATACGTGCTGCCAACTCATCGTTGTTGGTGAAGATTGCCCCTCCATCGCCATAGCAACCAAGATTTTTCGATGGGAAGAAACTGGTGCAACCTACGTCGCCCATCGTTCCTGCCTGCTTGGTAGTGCCATCCGCAAAAGTGTATTTGGCACCGATAGCCTGACAAGCGTCCTCTATCACATACAAATGATGCTCACGCGCTATCTTCATAATCTCCTGCATATCAGCACATTGCCCGAACAAATGTACCGGTGCGATGGCCTTGGTACGCGGAGTGATGGCTTTGCGAACCGCCTCTGCCGAGATATTCATCGTTGCCCAATCGACATCCACCACTACCGGCGTCAATCCGAGCAATGCCACTACCTCGGCAGTAGCAATAAACGTGAATGTAGGCGTAATCACCTCGTCGCCTCTTTTCAGCCCAAGCCCCATCAGCGCAATCTGCAAAGCGTCGGTACCGTTGCCTACAGGAATGACGTGCTTTGCACCTGTATAAGCCTCCAAATGACTCTGAAAATCAGCAACTTTCGGTCCTTTTACAAATGCAGCACCATCAATCACTTCTTGTATGCCACGGTCGATATCCGCCTTGATATGCAAGTATTGCGTTTGCAAATCGACCATTTGTATCTTTTTCATATCCGTCTTTTTATCGTTCGATAATAAATTCCACTTCGCCCGGATACGCGCGCGCGCTCAATATATAAGGGTTGGTGTAAGCCACCTCCACCGTCAATTTCTCTGCACCAGGAGCGGGATATTCACATTGTGCCACCACATCATCGGCAGAGATTTCGCCAAAATGACTCATCCCTACTTGCACCGTAACCTCAGTCTCACGCGGGAACAAGCGCACAGACTCACCTTCCGGGACATCTTGCACCATAATAGGCAACACAAACGCTTTTTCCGTGAATCGCTCACAAACAACCGTTATGGTAACACTATCTTTGCTCAAACGTATCCCACGAGGGGCTTGCAAAGCAAAACGGGCAATCGTAGTATCCTTGAGATTTTTCAACGATACTAATTCGCTGTGTATCACGCTGATAGTATCCAAGAAATCTCTACGCCCGTAGGCTTTTACATACTCCACCGACAATTCCGGCTCACCCACGATATAGTATTCGGTAGCGGGAGTGATACGTCCGTCCCATTCGATAGGCAATATTTTCTCCTCCTGACGATAGTAGTTGCATTCTATTTGCTCCGGATTGACCGATTGTAACTTGCTGGTTCCCTGTAAGATATTCGATATACTCCGGCGTAATACGTCTGCCGAAATGCATATCGTTCCTTTGCTGCCATGTATCTGATTGCTGAGGTCGATAGTCAGTTTCGGTCGTGTAGTGCGATAACTATGCAAGCGATAACCGGCATCACGCACCTCGACTTGCAAGGTGTCCGGCAGGTTCCGTTTTTCGACCCCGACATTATCGGGAATGCCTGTATATGAGACAATTACGGGTATTGTAGCATTACGAGTGGATTGCATGGCATGCCCATACCAGAGTACCGTAGCCAAAAGCACAAAAAACAAAAAAGTCAGTATATCACCCCAATGCGTTTCCTTCATTAGAGTGATACACCAACATTGTATCCTTTTCAGTACTTCTTTCATATTTCCCATCAACCACGATTGATGGTTATTTTGTGTTAATCAGATGAAAATCAATCTATTAACGTATAAATTGCACGCTATTTTGCGTGTATAAGGACTTATCTCTTATCGTCTTTGGAAGCGGTTTGTGCGTCGGCAACGTCCGCAAATACGCTATCCTTGGAAACTTTGATAGTTACCTCTTTTGCGATGGTGATGATGAACGCATTTTCCTGTACCTCCTTGATTTCACCATAGATACCGCCTGCGGTTACCACTTTGTCACCCCTTTTCATTGCGTCGCGCTGTTTCTGCAACTCCTTCTGTTTCTTGGTTTGCGGGCGAATCATAAAGAAATAGAACACCACAAAGATAAGAATCATCATCACCCAGAAAGACCATCCTGCGGCTCCCTGATTAGCAGTCTCAGCCTGCAACATAATTAAATTAAGCATATTCATTCGATTTATTTATTAAATATTTCAATTGTTATTTCAGCGTTACCGCTTTCAGCAACGAGTTGTCTTGTTTCATCTCGCGGAGTATTTCATTGAGAATACCGTTGATGAAGATGTAACTCTTTTCGCCGGAGTACTCTTTGCCCAACTCAATATACTCGTTGAAGGACACCTCCAAAGCGATATTCGGGAAGTTAAGAATCTCCGCCAACGCCACTTCGAGGATAATCCTGTCCATGTAGGCAATGCGGTCGGCGTCCCAGTTTTTCAGGTGTGAGTTGATTAAATTCTCGTATTCCTCATGCCCCTTGATGGCAAAACTCAACAAGTGGGTAGCGAAACTCAATTCGTCCTCATTGTCGAACATCGGGAGCAAATCCTGTTCGGGAGTAGAATTGTCTCGGAAGCGTTTCTGCGTTTTCACGACATAACTCAACACAACATTGAGGTCTGTAGTCCAATTGGCGCGATCAAGCACCACCTCCATCTCCTCCAACGCCTCAGTCAGCGCATCGCTCTCAGGCATGAGTGTATCAAAGATTTTGCGCCACACCTTCTTGTCGTCTTCGTATGTACAGTTCTCCGCCGACATATAATCTTTGTAGAAATCGCTGTCTAATAGTTGTTTATAGATAGCGATAGTGGCGTTCAGTCCGGCATTCCAATCCAGATGATTGCTATTGAGCCAATTACGCAAGGTACGATTCTCAAACACTTGCTGTGCAAAACGGTTTTTCACGAATCGGCGATTTGCCACATACTCTTTGTGCAACACTTTGGCGCGTGCCTCAGCCTGCTCTATCTGCGTTTCGGCATACGACGTGAGTTCGTTCACAAAATCGAGCAACACCATATATAGATCGTAGGTGTCTGCAAAACTTTTTTGCAAATCATTTTGTGCCGTAAGCGAGGTTTTGTCTCCGTTTTGATAGTAGGCAAACAGCGTTTGTACTACACGCGTCCGCACCATAGTTCTGTTTATCATTCTATTTTTATACTTTCAAAAAACATTCTTTTCTTTGTGCTTTTTGCCGGAATGGCACCTATCACACAAATTACGTGCAAAATTACACAAAAATTTTGTACTATGCAAAAAAAGCAGTAATTTTGCGGTCGATAAATTTCAACACAATAAAATTCAGAGATGGAAAATCGTAGATTTGAAGACAGAAAAGAACCGGAGATTGTTTACTCCCGTTCAGTGAAGGCAGGAAAGCGCATTTACTATTTGGATGTACGCAAAGCGCGCAACGAAGATTTGTATTTGTGCATTACGGAGAGCAAGAAGAAAGCCACCGGCGAAACGGAAGTTCCTCAGTTTGAGAAACATAAATTGTTCTTATATAAAGAAGACTTTGCTCACTTCACCGAGGGCTTGCAAGATGTAATCAACTATATCCAAGACCAACTCGGTACTATCGAGGCACGTCAGGAATGGACTCCGGAGCAATCAACTGCTTCCGCAGAGCCTCAGCAAGAAGAAACATCCGAAGCAGAAACGTCCGCCGAGGAATCATCTGCCGACGAACCCAAAAAGAAAAGTCTCTTCGGGTTCCTCAAAAAGGACTGATACAGAATGATAGAAAATAAAAAAAGGCTGTCTGACACGCGTTAGACAGCCTCTTTTCTTTATCAGAGCGAGATTATTTCTCTAATTCTTTCTTGATACGCTCGGTGAGCATAGGTACAATTTTATGCAAATCACCTACGATACCCAAGTCTGCAACTGAAAAAATAGGCGCATACTTATCTTTGTTGATGGCTACAATATAGCCTGACTCTTCCATACCTGCCAAGTGCTGGATGGCACCAGAGATACCACACGCCATATAGAGTTGCGGACGAACAGTCTTACCTGTTTGTCCCACTTGATACGCATGGTCCATCACACCGGCATCGACCATAGCACGGGAAGATGAAATCATACCGCCCATAACATCTGCCAAACCTTGCAATTTTTGGAATCCTTCTGCGTCATGCACGCCACGACCACCTGAGATAAGAATCTTAGCCGCAGAAATGTCAGCAGCCTTCTTATCATTCATCTTGGTCTCGATGAGACGAACTTTGAATTTAGAAGCATCAAACTTAGGTTCAAAAGTGCTGATAACACCTTGTTTCCCCACCTCGCGAGGCAGTTTTTGCATTACGCCGGGGCGTACAGTGGACATTTGTGGACGAGAAGTCGGGCAAATAATAGTAGCCATCAGGTTACCTCCAAACGCAGGACGTGTAGAGTGGAAATCCAAATGTCCTGTTTCGTCTGCCACCATAGCCAACTTCGTACAGTCAGCCACCAAACCACTCTTCAGTTTGCATGCCAAACGCGGAGCCAGGTCGCGCCCGATAGTAGTAGCACCATAGAGCACGATTTGCGGATGACGCTCCATAATAATTTGATAGATAGCCTGTGTATATTGCTCGGTAAGATAGTCCTTGAGTTCGGGACGATCAACCACAATCACTTCGTCAGCACCATACTCCACAAGCGATTGTGCTTGTGCGGAGATACCATCACCAAGAAGCATGGCAACCACTTTCTGCCCAAGGTCTTTTGCCAAATCATTGGCTTTACCCAAGAGTTCGAAGGCTACATTTTGAATAACGCCATTGCGTTGTTCTGCAAATACATATACATTTTTATATTCAGTTTCCATAGTCTGTTCTCCTTAGATAATATGTTTTTCCTTGAGTTTACTTACGATGAGTTCTACTGCTTCTTCTTCGCTGAGTTCATGTACTTCACCGGGTGCTTTGAGGGCTTTTGGGAAAGACTTGAAGACTTTGGTAGGCGAACCTTTGAGTCCAAGTTTTTCCTCTTCTACATCAATTCTGTCGGCAGACCACACCTCCACCTCTTTATTGTAGGCGTCAATAATGCCTTCTACACTCATATAACGCGCTTTGAAAGCAGATGCCAATACCGTAAGAACGCATTTGCCTTCCACTTCGAGAGTCTGAACGCAATCTTCGTTTTCTTTCTGTACGATGAAGCCCGTAGCCGTTTTTTGTGCCCCGATGACATACGAAACCTGTGGCAAATCAAGGTGTTCCGCCATTTCCGGTGCTACCTGTGCGGTATCACCATCAATAGCCTGACGACCGGCGATGATCAGGTCATAGTCAAGCGTTTTGATACATCCGGCGAGAGCATACGATGTAGCCAATGTATCTGCACCGGCAAACTTACGGTCGCTTAGCAGGATAGCACGGTCAGCACCCATAGCCAAAGCCTCACGCAGGATAAGGTCGGCTTGGGGAGGCCCCATAGAAACAATGGTAACCGTAGCACCATTCTGCTCTTTCAGACGGAGGGCAAGTTCCAAGCCACCTTTATCGTCCGGGTTCATAATAGAGGGTACTCCGTCACGAATGAGCGTACCTTTTACGGGATCAATCTTAATCTCCGTAGTATCGGGAACTTGTTTAATGCAAACAATGATATTCATGATTTGTAGTATATTTGTCAGGTTGATAAATTATTTGAACAGATGTGCAGCAATTACCATACGTTGTACTTCGGAAGTACCCTCGTAGATTTCCGTAATTTTCGCATCACGCATCATTCGCTCAACAGGATATTCGCGTGTGTAGCCATATCCTCCGTGGAACTGAACGGCTTTTGTAGTAACCTCCATAGCCGTTTCTGCAGCATAGAGTTTTGCCATAGCAGCATCCGCAGAGTAAGGCAATCCCATATCCTTTTTCCATGCAGCCGAGCGCACCAACAGACGTACTGCCTCTACGCGTGCTTTGAGGTCTGCCATTTGGAATTGTGTATTTTGGAAAGAAGCGATAGATTTACCGAATTGTTTACGCTCTTTGGTATATTTAACGGTTTCGTCCATAGCCCCCTGTGCGATACCAAGTGCTTGGCTGGCAATACCGATACGTCCACCATCGAGTGTCTTCATAGCCACCTTGAAGCCTTCGCCAATCTTACCGAGCAAGTTCTCTTTGGGTACTTCGCAGTTTTCAAAAATAAGTTCACATGTAGCCGAACCACGGATACCCATCTTCAACTCTTTTTTACCGATAGAGAAACCCTTAAAGTTCCGTTCTACAATGAAAGCAGAGATACCTCTTGTGCCTTGCGATTTGTCGGTCATCGCCATCACAACAAATACATCTGCATTTGCTGCATTGGTAATGAATATCTTGGAACCATTGAGAATCCATTTGTCGCCGGCGTCCACAGCGGTAGTTTGTTGCATAGCCGCATCAGTACCGGCATTCGGTTCGGTAAGACCAAAAGCACCCAACCATTCGCCCGAAGCGAGTTTGGGCAAATATTTCATCTTTTGCTCTTCTGTACCATGCGCCATAATCGGTGCAACACAAAGAGAAGTGTGTGCAGACAAGATGACACCTGTGGTGGCACATACACGACTGAGTTCTTCCACTGCCATAATGTACATTTGGACAGTACCGCCGGCACCACCATACTGTTTGGGGACAGGAATACCCATCAATCCTAATTTTGCCATTTTCTGAACGGTCTCGATAGGGAACATTTCCTTTTCGTCCACTTCAGCGGCAAGGGGTTTCACCTCATTCTCTGCAAACGAGCGAATCATCTGCAGGAAGAGTTGTTCTGTTTTTGAATAACTGAAATCCATATTCGTTAGTTTGTTAAATAGACAAGTTTAGTATTTGTAGAAACCTTCTCCGGTCTTTCTTCCGAGCAATCCTGCGCGAACCATCTTGCGCAACAGAGGATGAGGACGATATTTGGGGTCTCCGAACTCTTTGTACAGCACTTCCATAATTGCCAAGTTGACATCGTTACCAATGAGGTCTGCCAATGCCAACGGTCCCATAGGATGGTTTGCACCCAACATCATACATTTGTCAATATCTTCAGCACTTGCGATACCATCTGCCAAAATGCCGACTGCCTCGTTGATCATCGGAATCAAGATACGATTAACTACAAAACCGGGAGCCTCTTTTACGGGGACAGGTTGTTTGCCTATCTCTTGGCAGAGCGCAGTGATTTTTTCGGTTACTTCGGGTGCGGTGAGTTGTCCGTTGATTACTTCTACCAGAGCCATACGCTCAGCGGGATTGAAGAAGTGGCAACCGATAAACTGTTGCGGACGTGAAGTAGCAGCAGCGATCTCCGTGATAGAGAGCGATGAAGAGTTGGTTGCAAAGATAGTTTCCGGCTTGCAGATACCATCCAACTCGCGGAAAACGTCTTTCTTGAGTTCCATATCTTCTACCGCAGCCTCAATAACAAGGTCTGCATCCACAAAAGTAGCGTAATCTGTGGTGGTGGCGATGTTAGCCAAGATAGACTTCATCGTCTCTTCTGTCATTTTTCCTTTTTCGACCAGTCTGGCATAACCTTTTTCGATAGAAGCCATCGCTTTATCCAAACTTGCCTGTGTGCGGCTTTTCATGACGACGGGCATTTTTGCAGCAAAAGCCTTTACGATACCTTTCGCCATGGTTCCCGTTCCAATTACATAGATTTTCATAATAGTATATGATTTATTTGGTTTTACTTATTTTCCTTGAAATTGGCATTTCTCCTTATGAAGGAAAGCCGTCATTCCGTTTTTCTGGTCTTCTGTGGCAAAGCATTTGGCGAAGAGTTCGTTCTCTAAAGCCAATCCTTCGGCACGATTCATATCATAGTTGCGATTGATACACTCTTTGGCGTAACTCACGGCTATGGGCGCATTCTTCAGTATTTGCTCTGCCAATGCAATCGTAGCCGGCATCAACTCTTCCGGTTCGAATACAGCATTTACCAATCCGATACGCAGTGCCTCGTCCGCACGAATGGCCTTGCCGGAATAGATAAGTTCTTTTGCCATACCCTGTCCTACCAGTTTGGGCAGACGATAGGTTCCTGAGAATCCGGGAATGATACCCAATCCCACTTCCGGTTGTCCGAACTTCGCACGGTTGTTGGCATAGCGGATATCACAAGCCATGGCTATCTCACAACCACCACCCAATGCAAAACCATTGATAGCAGCGATAGTGGGGATAGGCAAATCTTCCAACTTACGGAACGCCTCTGCGCCTTTTTGTCCGAATGTCAATCCTTCTGCCTCTGTTTTGGTAGCCATCTCCGAGATGTCGGCACCAGCCACAAACGACTTGTCGCCATCGCCCGTGAGAATCAGCACGCGCACTTTGGAAGTGTCAATATGTGTACAGAAATCATCCAACTCGGCAATAATCGTTGAGTTGAGCGCATTGAGCGACTTGGGCGCACTGATAGTCAGTATGCCAATACCGTTGTCGCGTATCTCTTGTTTAAGGAATTGATACTCCATCAGTCGAGCATTGATTTAAGATTATCCGAAATAATCAGTTTAGCCTCGGTAGCAGCCTGAATATCCTCTACTGTAAAATCAGGATGTTTCTCTACTAAAACCAAACCCTCTTTGGTAACATTGATTACGCCCATTTCGGTGATAATCATATTGACTTGCCCGGCAGCGGTAAGAGGCAATGTGCACTCTTTTAAGATTTTCGGAGCACCTTTTTGGGTGTGTTCCATAGCTATAATCACACGGCGTGCGCCTACCACAAGGTCCATTGCACCACCCATACCCGGAGCAATCTTACCGGGGATAATCCAATTGGCAAGGTTACCTTTCTCATCCACTTGCAGAGCACCCAAAACGGAGATATCCACGTGTCCGCCACGAATAATAGCAAACGATTGTGCGCTATCAAAAGTACTTGCACCCGGTACGAGTGTAACATACCCTGCACCCGCATTAACCAAGTTTTTATCTTCTTTTCCCGGTTCCGGCGTAGGACCAAGTCCCATAGCCCCGTTTTCAGTTTGAAGCGTTACGGTGATGTCGTCCGGCAGAAAGTTAGGAATCATTGTCGGAAGTCCGATACCTAAATTAACCACATCGCCATCATGCAACTCTTTTGCTGCACGGCGGGCAATAACCTCACGAATTTGTTCTTTTTCCATGATATTGTATTTTTAGTTATTAAAATCTAAATTGTCTGATTTTTAGTGCATTCCGCGTTTTACCATTTGCGCAACGATGAATGAAGCCACATCATCTGCGTAAGTATTCATACCAAAGCCGGCATCAAAACCCAATTCTTGTGCCAGTTCGTGGGTAATACGCGCACCACCACAGCAGCAAATCATCTTATCGCGTAATCCCTCCGCCTCCATCAGTTCGATAAAGTTGGTCAGGTTTTGGATATGCACATCTTTTTGCGTAACGGTTTGCGAGATAATCAGTGCATCGGCGTGAAGTTCTTTGCCTTTGGCGATAAGTTCCTCATTAGGCACTTGTGATCCAAGGTTATACGCCTCAATCATATCATAACGCTCCAAGCCATAATGACCTGCATAGCCTTTCATATTCATAATGGCATCGATACCCACAGTGTGCGCGTCGGTACCTGTGGAAGCCCCCACAACGACAATCTTGCGACCGATATGTTCGCGGATAAATTGGTCTGTTTCGGGCATCGACATCACATCGGACTCCACTTTTGGCACATAGATGCTTGAGTAGTTTACCGTATGTTGGCAACTCCCATAGCAGTTGACAAAAGTGAATCCGGGAGCCAACTCCTTATAATATACAACCAACGGGTTCTCCAATCCCATTTCTTTGAGCAATTGTTTGGCTGCTTCTACGGCTTCTGCACCGCAAGGAACGGGCAAGGTGAAACTCAGTTGCATCTTACCATCGTTCATTGTATCACCATACGGTTTTACTTTTGTGAGGTCCAAGGTCTTGTCATAGTTCTTGGCCTCCATGCTATATAATCCTTCTGACATTGTTTCTATTGTTTAGATGATGGATATTATTTCTTTCCTTTCATAAGTTCTACGAATGGGTTAAGGTAATTTTCGCCTTTTAGCGTTACGCCCGAAAGTCCTTTACCACCATTCTTTGGACGTTTCACATCACCAAAGATACCCTTTTCGAGAGCCGTGAACAAGCCTTCTTTCACCATTTGCTCAAGGAGGTTAGTAGCATTATCAAGTACTTCGGCTGCACGACGACGGCAAAGACCGCCCTCTTTGAACTCCATCTCTTCACCGATAGAACGCATATTGTTGAAGATATAACGCGCGTTCTCGATAGACAGATAACGGTCGGACATAAACGGTGTGTGTATTGCCTCGGTAGGCATGCCCAACAATTGCAATCCTTGGTGAGTCCATATACCAATCATATTGAAGAGCGCGTCTTGAATATGCCCGCGGAATATATTACCCGTCATAAACTTAGTAGGCGGCATATACTTGAGCGGTGCCTTGGGGAAGATTTCACGCAACATTTGCGCTTGCGCCAACTCCATCAAGAAACCGTTTTCGAGTGTCGGGTCCATCTCAAAAGCGTGTCCGAGTCCCATCTGTTCTTCGGGCAGACCTGCCGTGAGTGCCAACTGCTCGTTGATAAGGTCGGAAGCAAGAACGGTATGCGCTGCTTCTACCGCATCGGCAGTTGTCAGGTAGTTGTCCTCACCGGTATTGATGATAACTCCCGCAAAACCATTGATAACACGACTCATATATTGGTCTATCAGAGTACGTTGCATATTGATATCACGGAAAAGGATACCATAGAGCGCGTCATTGAGCATAACGTCCAATCCCTCGAAAGCACCCATGATAGCAATTTCGGGCATACATAGACCGGAGCAGTAGTTGCAAAGACGGATATAGCGTCCCACTTCCTTCCCTACTTCATCCAATGCCTTACGCATAATACGGAAGTTTTCCTGCGTGGCAAATGTACCGCCGAAACCTTCTGTGGTAGCACCATAAGGTACGTAGTCAAGAAGAGATTGTCCCGTAGTACGAATCACCGCGATGATGTCGGCACCTTGTCTTGCACCCGCCTGCGCCTGAATAACATCTTCATAGATATTACCTGTGGCAACAATGATATACAAGTACGGTTTGGGGCCTTCTCCAATGGTTTTCAAGTAATTCTCACGGCGTTCGCGACGTGTGCGAATCCGCGTCAGACTCTCGTCAATCACCGGCTGTAGAGCAGCCATAATGCGTTTCGGATCTTTGGTTACTACATGCGTAATATCCAATTTATTGTCTGCAACCAGTTCTGCAATCTCTTGTGGACATTTCGAGGTCTCAATCATGGCATTTGCCAAGAAGAACAAGACTCCGTCGGCAAGAACACCCTTGTCTTTGAGTGTATCCACAATCACATTAGGGAGCGGTACTCCATTGGCATCTACCCCATCTATTCCCATGAGTCGGCACAAAGTGCGCTCTACTGCCACAGTTGTGTACTGCTCTACAAATGACTGTACATCGGTAGCAATCGCACGGGCATAACCACGTGCCTTTTCCACCTTGTTAAAGTCCAATCCTAATTTACTTTCCATATATATTGTCGTATTTGTTTCGTTAGTTGTTGTAATTATTCTTATTTCGGTATGAATAACCTTAATCCATCAGTTCAGATGTCGTTTGGCAGACGCCAACCACTCGGTATCAATACCTAATTGTTCGGCAATCGTGATGGCTTCGTGTGGCACATCACCGGGTAATGCCGACACCAATGTGTAATTCATTTGCCCGTTGTTCATTCCTTGTACGCGAAGACAAGGACACCCATGTGCATTGATAGTATAGTGCGTAACCATCAGACAAGTCGTATGAGTGGTACGTAACACATCTATCAAGCCCGACACAAGGGCTGTTCCTTCGATAGGATTGGTGGTACGGGCGGGCTCATCAATCAGAATAAGTACATTTAGGTCATCGCGTGCAGCACGCAGGATATTATTGATTTGTATCATCTCAGCGGCAAACGAACTGAGTCCTGACGCGATACTCTGATTGTCGTTCATACTCATCAGAATCTGCGTTCGCGGTGTGAGGGTGGCGGACGAAGCGGGCAGACCAAGAGCGAACTGAGCAAGCATTTGGCAAAGGGCTACCGTCTTTAGTACAACTGTTTTTCCGCCCATATTGGAGCCTGTGAGTATTGTAGGCTGATTGCCGAGCGTGATACTGTTGCGTTGATAGGTCTTATTCTGTTGGGCAAGCAGTGCTTCCACTTCGGGATTCCACATTTCGGAGATATGTGTGCCGGTGTTATGCTCAATAGTGGGATAGCATAAATCCCAACGAATAACTTGCAGTGCCTTGGCAAGCAGTATATCCGTATGAATGATACTACCAAGGGCTTCGTTTAGTATTTTTCCGAGAGGGCGGAGTTGGTTGCTCAACTGCTCACGGATATGGAGTTCCTCGTCTTGCGCTTCGTTGAACACTTGCTCATCTTCAGGGTTCTTCTCCAATTGTTTACGAAGTTCGCGAAGGCGTGGCGAATAGCTGTCATAGATAAAGAAAGTGGCAATACGCATACCGTCAGGGTCCAAAATACGCACCGCCTCTTCCGTATCGGGTAATGTCGTATCAAGCCCTATAGCAGACATGGCTTTGGCAATCTCACCACCAAGCATAGCCAGGTGCTTTATCTCGAATAGTTCGATGTCATCAAGAGTGGCACCTGCAGCAAGATTGGTCAAGGTGGTATGTAGATCTTTCAGACCGGCAAGACGAAACTGCAAAGTGGTTATAGGTTGATGCTCCACTTGTTTGAGTGCTTCTACGGTCTGACGGAGTTCTGCATAAGCAGCACGAATCGTCTCTGCATCCGTCTCGAACGGAGTTTCCATAAACACACGCTTTGCCACACCCGATTGTATTTCGAGCGCGTCAATCATATAGCGTAATCCGCAATCTATATGTAGGAACTCCCTTAGTTTCATGGTTGCTTCAAAATATCTACTGCTTGTATTCCTGTGGCTTCTGTTAAACGGTCACAGAGCGTTTGTGAGTCTAACCGCATACCCTGCGGCGAGGTGGGATTGACCGTGATTCCTATCAGGCGGCTACGTTGTTGCACATATACCTGATGTACGCGCAAAAAGCGTCGCCATAGCATCTCCGTAACAAAGATATGGGTAAAGTCGGGTACAACAACCGCTTTCCCTGTCAGGTCCTTCTCACGCAGAATACCTTCTAATTTGCTGTCCGTCAGCGCACCCGGTATGGATACATAATCATCTGCGGTCATATCCTTATCGACCAACGGCAGATTAATCAGTTCTACTTTGAACGCCGTATCACGCACCAAACGGTCAAGTTTGACGGAGTACGCAGCCCCTGTAGCAAGCACCATTGCTTCGCTCACGGTAGGCGCAGCAAGACTCATTCGGCTCAATGCCCCATCCACCAAAATAAGGTCGGTTTGGTCTTCTACCGTATCCATCCATTTACGCATAATGGCGGTCGAACCCGGTCCCGAAAGCAATACCTTACCCGGGGTAAGAACGCGTGCGGTTACTAATCGCCCCAATGCTGTTTGCGTATCGCTCACATCCAACAACTCCGAGGTCAGATGACGCATACGGTAATGCTTCTCCGATGTAGCGAACAACTGTCCCGGGCGTAGATGTATTTCGGGTTTGTGTGTACCGAATACCTGGTCTTTGTTTTCTCCGTCGAGTCCAATCGAGGTAACTGCCACGCGATGTTCTGCAGGAAGATGGCTCAATATATAATCAAGCGTTACGGTTTTACCCGTATTCTTTTCCATTCCCACCACCGAACAACTATGCACGTGCAACAGTTCCTCAACCAGATTCGTATTCATATTATCCGTCTTTATTTGTCGGATTTGCGTGTCTCGTTGCGCTCATGACGCTTGAGGTGTGCAGGTTCGATATTCATACGCTCGTCTTCCAACAGCGATATTACGCCATCTACTGCCTTATCGTCTGCCACTTTCTTGCGTTCTGCTTCGCAAGCAGGACAATGGCACTCGTTCTTGTAATCCAATGGTTCAGTATAGGTCGTGATTACACCCTCGAAGTTACGCAGAACGACCTTACCCGGAGCCTGCGAAATAACATATTGCGGCATCACAGGAGTCTTACCGCCTCCGCCGGGAGCATCCACCACAAAGGTCGGAACACAATAACCCGAAGTATGTCCGCGAAGACCTTCTATAATCTCAATACCTTTGCTCACAGGCGTACGGAAATGCTCCAAGCCCATCGACAAATCGCATTGATATATATAGTACGGGCGCACGCGTATCTTCACCAATTCGTGTACCAGTTGTTTCATGATATGCACGCAGTCGTTCACACCGCGCAGCAAAACACTTTGGTTACCCAAGGGGATACCGGCGTTAGCCAACATCTCACAAGCACGGCGGCTCTCTACGGTTACTTCATTGGGATGGTTGAAGTGTGTGTTGAGCCATACGGGATGATACTTAGCCAACATAGCGCACAACTCCGGCGTTACACGCTGCGGACACACTACAGGTACGCGACTGCCGAGACGCACAATCTCTACATGAGGTATCTTGCGCAAACGACCGATAATATACTCCAAACGCTCATCGCTTACCATCAGCGCATCACCTCCGGAGAGGAGCACATCGCGGACGGTAGGTGTGTTTTCTATATATTCGAGACACTTCTCAATACGGTCGCTACTACTTTCACAGTCTTTCTGCCCCGCAAAACGACGACGTGTACAATGACGGCAATACATCGAGCACATATCCGTAATCAGGAACAGCACACGGTCGGGATAACGGTGTGTCAGTCCGGGAGCAGGCGAATCCTCGTCCTCGTGGAGAGGATCTAAGAGGTCTGCTTCCACCTGATGTGTCTCAAGCGCGGTCGGAATACACTGACGACGAATAGGATCGTACGGGTCGTTGGGGTCAATCAAACTCAAGTAGTAAGGAGTAATAGCCATACGCAAAGTGCTGAGTACACTCTTTACGCCTTCTTGTTCTTCCTCCGTCAGGTTTACATACTTCTTGAGTTCGTCCAATGTCTCTATGCGGTTGCGCACTTGCCAACGCCAATCGTTCCATTGCTCATCCGTCACCTGCGGGAAGAGTTGTTTTCTTCTACTTTCGTTCATGGTTATTTATGGTTAAGGAAGGTACGGGGGACTATGCTGAGCCCCCCAATACCGGTTTTATGCATATAATTCCTCAAATATCTTACGGAGTTTCGGGCACTCGCGAAGTTCTTGCAGTGTAAACTCTGCATGACCTTTGGTGTAGCCGTTACCCATAATCATATTCACATCCGCACCGATACCTTCTGCGCCGAGGCTGGCTTTGGTGAAACTGGTAGCCATCGAGAAGAAATATACGATACCATCGTCTTTGGTGCAGAGGATAGCCGTCATCTCCTGATCGGGTACATTGACGCAGTTGATGGTTACATCAGCCATCTTACCGTCGGTCAGACGAGAAACAAGTTCGTTCACTTGTACGGGGGTCATACCTGCAGCACTCTCCACAATATCGCAGAAGCCCAAGTCTTTGATACGTTGAGTCGATTTCGGACTGTTGGCAATACCAATCACTTTACCGGTAACGCCCACGCGTTTCTTGGCCTCATAGCAGCAGAGCATACCCGATTTACCACCGGCACCCAGGATAACCACTGTCTGACCATATTGGCAAAGTTTGGCTGTTTGTGCAGGAGCACCCGCTACGTCCAAAGCCGAGAGAGCCAATTTCTCAGGCATATCGCTGGGGATCTTGGCATAGATACCACTCTCGAACAAGATGGCTTTACCTTTGATGTCCACTTGGTCCACGTCCGCACGGATAGCCAAAATCTCATCTATACGCAGCGGAGTCAGCGACAACGAAACGAGCGTAGCAATACGGTCGCCTTCTTTCAGGTCGATTTTGCCTTTGAGCGCATCACCTATCTTCTCCACTTTACCCAGCAACATACCGCCCGAACCTGTGCGACGGTTACGGTGTTTGCCTTGCAACTCCACGTTGAGCAACATCTCTTTCTTTATTTCCTCCATCACACGCTCTTCGCTTGCGCCTTCGCCCGCTTGTTGTTTAGCGTAGTTATGGATGTCGGTAAACGACGCAGAGTCAATATTCAAAGTCTGAACATCAATCAAAATCTCGTTGTCGTAGATTTCGTCCATGTTGTTATCCACTTTGTTTGCCGGCTGAGGAAGAACACCCAGCGGTTCAATCACACGGTGTACACCGTATCTGTTTCCATGTTTTTGCATTGTAGTATGATATTTTTTAGATTTAACATTATTTTTATTTACGCGGCTTGAGACCTAAAATTGCTCTTGCCTCATCGCTGGTTGCCACCTCTCGCCCGAGTTCTTTGGCAAGACGAACCACTTTCTCCACCAGTTCTGCGTTGCTTTGTGCCAAAACGCCTTTGCTCAGATAGAGGTTATCCTCAAAGCCAACGCGCACGTTACCGCCCATAGCAATACCTGCGGCAGCCATCGGAAAAGCATTACGCCCAACACCCGTTACGGTCCAAGTACTTCCTGCAGGAATCTTGTTTACCAACCAACACAGGTTGTCCACCGTTGCAGGAGTGCAACCCGGAACACCCAACACAAAGTTAAACTGCATCGGAGCACCGGGCACTTCACCCTTGCGCGCCATAGTCAGAATAGTGTCAAGGTGCCCCATCTCAAAGCACTCATATTCGGGTTTGATACCGCGCTCAAGCATACGTTTGCCAAATGCACGCATCGTAGGCATAGTGTTGTCGAAAATCTCATCGCCGAAGTTGCAAGTACCGCAGTCGAGAGTAGCCATTTCGGGCGTCGGAGTAGTATCCGTCGATTGCAGACGCTCCTCAGGAGACATTCCCACTGCACCGCCTGTAGAAGGAATCAGTATCACATCGGGGCATTCTTTCAAGATAGCCTCGCTGCACTCTTGAAAACGATCACGACTCTGGGTCGGTGTACCGTCGTCCATACGCACATGCAAGTGTACGATAGCCGCACCTGCCTCATGCGCCATCTTAGCCTCACGAACAATCTCCTCTACGGTGTAGGGCACATTCGGATTCTGCGCCTTGGTTACCTCTGCGCCACAGATAGCCGCAGTAATAATCAGTTTTTCCATATTCTATATATAATTTTAAGGTGTAGGTGTTATTTACGTTGGCAATCTTTAGGAGTAACGCAGGTCCCGCTACCACGGCAAACCACGATAGGCTCATCCAATTCGTCTGCCGCAGAAGCCGAAATGTCAGGACGGGCAACTGCCACTTTGCGCGCCTCAAACTGCATGTGACGGCTGGATTTACCCTCGCGGTCAATCCATCCCTCACACTCTATGAAGTCTCCTGCATATACAGGTGCCAAAAATTCAATACTATCGTATGCTGCGAACAGACCCTCGTCGCCATCGCGCATTATAAGAAGTTCGGTTGCCACATCACCAAACAGGTGAACCATGTGCGCACCGTCCACTAAGTTACCTCCGTAGTGTGCATCCTTGGCACTCATACGAAGACGTAATTTTGTTCTGTATTCCATGGTTTTATATATTTTATTTCTCTACATAGATAGCGTCCACAAATATCCCGCTCGCATGCACTTGCTCGGGAGCAATCTCACCGCGCTTAACGAGTTTCTCCGCCTCCACAATCACATAGTCAGCAGCCATTGCCATCAGAGGGTTGAAGTTCTGCGTAGTACCCAAGAACACCATATTCCCGTCTTCGTCCACAATGTTCGCGCGCAGGATAGCAATATCTGCACCCAACGGTTTCTCCAGCAGATATTCTTTGCCGTCCACAGTTACAATGTCCTTGCCGTCTGCCATAATGGTGCCGATACCCGTAGGCGTAAGCACACCACCCAAACCTGCACCCTTGGCGCGAATACGCTCCGCAAGCGTACCTTGTGGTACGTAATCCACAATCAGTGTACCCGCATTCTTCTGTATAGCGGTCTCTTTGTTCGTGCCAGTATGGCTCACAATCGCACGTTTCACTTGGTGATTGGCAACCAACTTGCCATGCGCGATGGTGTCAAAAGCCGTGTCATTAGCAATGATTGTCAGGTCCTTCACCCCCTTTGCCACCAATGCATCGGTAATTTGCGCAGGGCTCCCGTTGCCAAGGAACCCCCCGAACATAATTGTCATGCCGTCTGTCACTTTCTCAACGGCTTGTTCTAATGAAATAATTTTGTTCATGGTATTATGGTATTATAATTTGATTTTTTGCCGTAGTTTTCATCGGAAAATGGTCGTTTCCGAAAAACCGCACAAAACTACTAAAAAAAAATGACATGCGCAAATTTTACGCTTTTTTTTTTGCCTATTCACAAAATAACATACAAAGAACATAAAAAGAACATAAAAAAGAACATACAAAGAACATACAAAAGTCTGTTACACGTCGCCGCCGCAACTGTCGCGCACGCACGAGTATGATTTTAGCGAGTATATACCATAGCGGGTATAATCACAAAAAGAAGCATAGGTAATATCTATAGTCTATCCCCCAACCACTACCCTACCACTCACCTCTCTTATACCTCTTTTGCGCCATCTCTATCCCTTGCTCATCCTTTGCCTATCCCTTGCTAAAATTCTCCCATTTGTTCCCTATCTCCTCGCGACCTGCGTATAGGATAACCGATACATAACCGATAGATATGAATACTTTCTCTATACTTTGGCGCCCCTGTTACTACCCATACATACCTTATTTGCACGGCTTTCGTTGCCGTCTCGTTGCCGTCTTTTTAACTTTTTTTCCATGTTTCATCATACTCGTCTCTGAAAGGATAGCGGGAAGATATTAAGAGTTCTGAAGTTTCGCAAATGCATAACGTCAACTAATTTGTGCATAAGGTTGCAACTTTATTAGCATTTGCCCGGTGTGGTTTCTGTTGATATAATCGGTGAACAACAGTGTCTCGTCAATGGAGTAACGATCTGCTATATCCAGCAAAATATCCACAATAGCCGCCCGGATTTTATCCGCAACGGATAATTCAAGCGTATCCTTGGTAACCTCCGCAAAAAGCCCGCCGATGGTTTCGTATGCCTCAGACCTCTTCACCAAACAAAGGATATTGTACTGCATCATAGTCAAAGTAAACTCTGCTATCTGAGCCGCAAAATAGCGCGATTGATACTTGCCAAAGTTCAATAAAGTCTTGCAATCCTTGTATGCCACTTCGGTTGTCCAACGCCTTGCATACAGTCGATAGGCTTCTAAGAAATCGAGCGGCATATCGGTGGTTAACAATCCGTTCCATTTTCCGTTTCCTCGTTTGCAGAAGAACATGGGTAAACTTGCAGTTTGCTTTTTTAGCCATACCGATCTGTTTGGGCTATATATGTATGCGTTCCATTACCTCCAGTAGGCTATAAATTGCATAGTCAGCGTCATTTTTTTGCGAAAAAAGTTCGCAAATCTGAAATAATTGTTGTATCTTTGCGCATGGTCTTGAAATTTTTGTTTTGTCTTCATTTTGCACTATAAAGATACTCATTTTTTGTGAGTTACACAAATTTCAAAACCTTTTTTGTTGAGTAAAATAATTTAATAAACCAACACCATATTTCACTTGCGAAACTTCAGTACTTTGATATGGTGCTTTAAGAAAAGATAGAGTTATCTACTTACTTGCCATGTTTTACTATTCAAGTCAGTAAACCACAATATGCCTTTCTCTTTTTCAATTTCTGCGACAGTAGCATCATTTTGTTTTAATTCAATTTTATTTGTAAAAGCCTTAAATATCTTACTTTTGTCATAAGATTTTGACCATACATCTTCATTGCTGTAATTAACCACTTCGTAAGTAATTTTTGCTAAATCGCCTTTCTGCATATCTATATTTTCAATGTTGATGTAAAATATTGCCCTTTCTGTACAGAATATAGAAAAAGATAACTGCTCATTATTATAGGTTAGAGAAATGGTTTTACCAACTTGTTCAATTCCGCCCTTGGAGCCATCGTCCTTACCTCTATAGTACGATTCTTGTACCTCGGTAACAACAAATTCTTTGGTTTCATTTCCGTTAGAAAGTTTTACGATATCGCCTTTGACATATGGCAAATATGAATAAAAGTCTGATTTTGGAAAATCATCTGGTGCAAAATATTTGTCGCAACCACAAAATGCACAACCAAGCAAGAGTGCAATTAAAATATATTTTGTCTTCATAGTATACTCCTTTTCTTATTTGTGAATCTTTTGAGTAATTTCTCTTTCGGTAGTAACCACACGAACTATATATGTTCCACTATTAAGTCCTTCAAGTATTGAGTTCAAATCACTCAAATAATTAAGGCTATTAGCGTTGACTATGATTTGTCCTAAAGCATTGTAAACATTTACGGATATTATGTGTTCGTTTTCTGATAATTCAGTCTGTTCAACTGAGGCATTACTATCATTAAGTTTGGGCATATATGCTTTTGGATTCCCATTATACGCTGTCATTCCCAAAGTATAAACTGTTGGGTCTCCTAAGAAAAGATATTTTTTTGTTTCTTTTCTTCGTGTTGCATTTTTCAATGCGTTATAATATCTCGCAGCAGTCATCTGCATAAATTGCGAATATGTAATATTGGCTTCCACACTTTTGAAATAATCAAACATGTGTTTACTCAAATATGTATCAGAACCTGTTGTCGTATTTACGGTAGAACCATAAAATGCTAAAGTCCTATATCCATTTCTTATCCAAGTTGAGCCGAAAGATGATAGCGTGGGATAATTTAGTTTACATGCAAAACCTACCATATAATAAGGCGTACTAACTAATGAACTTATCGTGTAACTATTGATAGCAGTGTATGGAGAACCTAAACTATTTGATGCTCCATGACCATTATAGACCATCATTAGAACATTATAGTTTACAAATTCCTTTTTCATCACTGAATCATTTACACCATCAGAACCTTTGAAATTACGAACTGTTGCAAGGTGAATGTCTGCTAATTTATCCGCTACTTTCTTATTATCAGACTCAAAAGTTTTGTGGTAATCGCCCGTTCCTGAATATAACTCAAAGATTCGAGAATAATTAGTATGTTGTTCAAAGTTTATAACTTTGTTGGCTATTTTTGTAATTTCTGTCGAAGAACTTACCGGCCATCTACCAATATAAACTTCAGGATAAAAATTTGATTCTGTACCTATTTCCGCTTTTTCTAAGCAGGCATAGTATATATCTGTTGGTGGATTATCTTTATCATTCATAACACCATATGAAAATGGAATTTGGTTATAATTGCCAACCAATAAGACATATTGAGGTCTTGAACCGATGTTGTCATACATAGATTTAATATAATTGCGCAATGCAGTTGCATTTGCGTAACCTCCATTTTGTACATGTAACATCACATCATAACCATAATTTCGCTTATGCGTAATATATGATGTTAAGGCATCTGCATAAGCAGTGCTTGTAGTAATAATTAGATAACGCCCCTTATCAGTAGTGCTTGTGCTTTTTTTTGTTGTTCCCAGATAGTTATCATATATGTATGCACCACTTGTTGCCATAAGCACATTGTTGATTTCCTTATCCATCATTTCATTAAGGGAAATTTCAGAATCAACATCAATCACTATTCTTGCTCTCTGAATAGGAGCAATTGCTTTTTGCTGAGGGAAATAGATAAAAGGCGAAATTGTCAAAGTAACTCCAATGGTCCCCATAGCCCCAAAGGGCTCTGAAATTGTATACAATTCATTGTACTTATCTTTTGCATACTCTTTTCTATCAAATTGAATCTCTCTTAATTTTTCGTCCGCCGAATATTGCTGTGATGGTACATAATCGTTTGACAAGTAGTATAACATTTCAGAATCAGAAACATCACCTGTGTATTTATTCAAATACTCTACTCCTTCTATTCTAACATCATAGTGCGCGCCTTCGGGAATTTGCAACGACAATGGGAAAAATGGTACTCCGGGTACACCTACGCCTTCATTTCCGTCAAATATGTCATTAGCATCACCATATTTGGCTAAATCTTCTCTGTCTTTACCAAAAACAATCTTGCTAAATACATATTCTCCTGACTCAGTTTGTATAACTGATTTTTGCTCCTCAAAATAAGGAGAGGAAAAATCAATCACATACTCATGTTCTCTTATCTCTAATGTAACATTTTCGTTTATACGAATTACATTAGCAGAAAACGTAGTTGTGATAAATACAATCACAACTGAACACAATAAGATAAATCGTTTCATGGTTGTTAATTTTTAGAGGTTAAACTTAACGATCGCAAAGTTACATCTTTTATCTGATATAAACAAATAAAAATCACATTACTGAAGTTTCGCAAGTGCATAAAATCAACTTATTTGTGCATAAGGTTGCAACTTTATTAGCATTTGCCCGGTGTGGTTTCTGTTGATATAATCGGTGAGCAATAGTGTCTCGTCAATGGAGTAACGCTCTGCCACATCTAGTAAAATATCCACAATAGCCGCCCGGATTTTATCCGCAACGGATAATTCAAGCGTATCCTTGGTAACCTCCGCAAAAAGCCCGCCGATGGTTTTGTATGCCTCAAACCTCTTCATCAAACAAAGGATATTGTACTGCATCATAGTCAAAGTAAACT
>JBNMHB010000011.1:0-32959 GCA_050872525.1 Bacteroidales bacterium
GGAGTTTTAACTATTTGCGGTCGTGTCAATTTCTCGCAACTTGCACGCTATGGCAAGTCTTGTGAGCAGAGGTTCCGTCAAAACTTCCGTAAAACTTTTGATTGGTTATCGTTCAACCGCTCCTTGGTTGACAAGCAACCCGGACACCGATATGCTATCGCTATTGATCCGAGTTTTATCACCAAGAGCGGCAAACACACACCGGGCATTGGTTACTTTTGGTCAGGCTGTGCACAAGCGGTGAAACGTGGCTTGGAGATACTCGGTATTGCACTCGTCGATACTGATACGCGTGAAGCATTTGCTTTACGAGCAGTTCAGACACTACTTAGCAAAGTACGCCGTGACCGTACACCGGAATGCGTTGCACATATTGACAAAGATTCGCTAATACGGCATTATCTGCTTGCACTCTACAACTATAAGAAACAGTTATTGGAACTTAGTAACATCATTGTCGCTGATGCTTTTTTCTCCAAAGGTACACTTGTAGAGGGGCTCAGAATACTTGGCTTTGAACTTGTAAGCCAAAGATGTGATTGACATCTACCGTTCACGCTTCCGGATTGAATTCCTCTTTCGGGATGCCAAACAGTTTACAGGGCTATGCCATTGCCAATCACGTGATGAACAGGCAATGGGCTTTGCTTTCAACCTCTCATTGGCTGCAATCAATGTTGCAAAGGCGTTCTGCAAGAAACAAAATCTCAACTGCTCAATTGCTGACGCTAAATTGCTGTTTCACAATGCAATAATGATTGAACGATTTTTATTCACGTTTGGAAAATCGCCGAACATAAACAAAAATCAAGCGCAAAAAGAACACTATTTCAAAGAACTATTGCTTTACGGATTGAAGACGACTGCGTAGCTATTTTGTAAAGTCAATTTTTAACGATTTTTTTAACGAACTATTGAATATAAACAAAGATGTAGCAAATACGTCAGTCATATTTATGCTACAGTTTGCATATATTCGGGAAATGTTGTATCTTTGCAGCGTTTTAGAAATAAATCAAGATGACGTATCTGCAGTTTTATAATCAGTGGCATCCGTTTGCTTGTTTCAGTACGCAACAGGTAAAGGCGATATATCCTACATTTAATCGTAGTAACTATACTATGTGGCTGCGCAAGGGATATATCATTTCTTTGCGCCAAGGTTGGTATACTTTTGCGGATTATTGGCAGCAGCCCGATTATGCGCGTTACTTCGCAGGACAAATTTATGCGCCATCCTATATCAGTTTGCACTCGGCTTTATCATTTTATGGAATTATTCCGGAACAGGTGGTTGAGATAACAAGTGTAACTACCCAAAAGACGTCACGTTTTATAAATGATTGTGCTACATATAGTTACCAAACTATTCGCCCCAATTTATTCTGGGGATATACTATGATGAATATGCAAGATGGTAAAGTATATCCCATGGCAACTCCAGAAAAGGCAATATTGGATTTGTTATATTTATATCCTCAATATCAAACCGAAGCACAAATGTTAGACCTGCGGTTGGACGAGGATTGGTTGGATAATGAGTTGAATCACAATCGTTTGCAAGAATATATGGTACGCATTGATAGTCCGGCGTTAACCAAACGGTTTGATTTACTGAAAAAAGCATACAAAATATGATAGACTTGACATATATTCGGGGGTTTTATCCTCCGACAATCGCCAACAATGCCGTCTTTCAAAAGCATATACTCAAAGAGTATGTTGAGTTGTTGGCATTGGAGTGGTTGTCGCGTTCTGCTTATGCCGAAAAACTCGCTTTTATAGGAGGGACGAATCTTCGTTTGGTACAAGGTATAGACCGTTTCTCGGAAGATTTGGATTTCGATTGTAAGCAGTTGACAGAAAGCGATTTCGTGGCTATGACGGATGGGGTAATCCGTTATCTCCAATTGCAAGGCTTACAGGCTGTTGCCAAAGACAAAGACGGAGGTGTTCTCAAAGCATATAGGAGAAATGTTTATTTCCCCGAATTGCTGTTTTCTTTACAGTTAACAGGGCATCGTGAGGAACGGTTTCTGATGAAGATTGAAGCGCAGGACCAAGGAATACAATATGAACGGGAGATGGCAACAATTCAACGATTAGGTTTCTTTTATCCCATAGCAGTTCCTTCATTATCGGTGCTTTTATCAATGAAATTATCCGCTTTGCTTTCGCGTCAAAAGGGTAGGGACTTTTATGATACATTGTTTCTCTGGCAACGGACGAAACCGGATTTCGATTTTTTATATAAACGTTGTGGTATCGGGGACACGTCTGCGCTGATGATGGCATTACAAGACATGGTTACTCATACCAATCTGACGATGAAACAACGCGACTTTGAACATTTGTTGTTCGAACCGAGAAAAAGTGAGCAGATTCTGCATTTTATGGAAATTATATCACCGGATAATTGACGCTTAATTCTATGGACACATGAGACTCTCAATCATAACTATCACGTATAATAATCTTGTAGGATTGCGTAAGACTGCGGACTCCGTACTAGAGCAGACTATGAGCGATTTTGAATGGATAATCATTGACGGGGCAAGTACGGACGGGACAAAGGAGTATTTGGCTGCTATGGCTGCTAAATTACAAATTACAAATTGTAAATTACAAATTATTTCTGAGCCGGATAGGGGGATATATAACGCCATGAACAAGGGGATTCGGTTGGCGCAGGGTGAGTATATCCAGATTCTCAATGCGGGGGATTGTCTTGCGGCAGCGGATGTTACAGAACGTATGCTCAATGCTTTGACGGAACAGACGGCAAAGTCGGGACAACCAATAGACATCCTCTATGGCAATATGCTGAAGGTGGATGGCAAGGGGAAACTTATCGGCAAAAGCGGCTATACGGAGTACTCCCTGCGGCAGTTCTACTCCTCTACACTCAATCACGATTGCGCCTATATCCGCCGTGCACTCTTCGATGACAACCACTATGGGCTCTACGACGAGAACCTGCGTATCGTCAGCGACTGGAAATGGTATTTGCAAGCCATCGGATTGGGGAAGGTCCGCCCCGTGTATGCGGATATAGATGTAACGATTTTTGACGGCGGGGGTATCAGCGAGACCAATCTTCCGCTGCGTGCGCAGGAACGCCGCCGCGTACTCGAAGAGGTGCTGCCACCGGCCGTGTTGTGGGACTATGACCACCATGCTTTTGATATGGAACAGATGAACCGGCTGCGTCGCCACCACCTCTATCCGTTGGTGTGCTTTATGGAAAGGGTGCTGTTTAAGTTGGAGAAATGGGGATGGTTATGAATGTTAATTTTTTCTTTGGACATATAATTGACCGTGTAATTGAACCATTTTTTCACCCGGATATGGACAAAAACGGTAGGTGAAGAATCTATGGATACAATAACTGATATTGTCATAGAAACGAAAAAAGAATTGAACGACATAAAAATACCATTGATGTTTTCCATTATTATCCCGCTATATAACAAGGCACAATATGTGCGCCGGACAATAGAATCCGTGCTGGCGCAGACATATACGGACTACGAGTGTATCATCATGGACGATGGTAGTACGGATGGCAGTCGGGCGACCGTGGAAGGTTGGTTGGCAGAGAACAATCCGCGTTGTGGCGGGCGTTTCCGCTTGCTGGGTCAGCCTAACCAAGGCGTGGCTGTGGCGCGTAATAATGCGGTACGGGCAGCGTCGGGGGAGTATGTCTGTTTTTTGGATGCCGATGATTGGTGGGAACCGACGTTTTTGGAAGAAATGGCCCATTTGATACAAGTCTATCCGAAAGCGGGACTATATGCCACCAACTATATCTACTACAAAACCGGCAAAACGCATGTGGCTTTGGATATGCCGACGGGGTATATCGATTATCCGAAAGCCTACCTGAAAAGTCCGGCAATGCCCGTGTGTACGGGGGCTGTGGCAATGCCGCGGCGTGTGTTTCTCGAGATGGGAGGTTTCCCTGCGGGGGTCCGTTTGGGTGAGGATTTTCTGCTTTGGGCGAGGACAGCGATGCACTATCCGATAGCCTTTCTGAACCGACCGTTGGCGTACTACAACAACGATGTCCCCACTTGTCTCCGTGCTACGCGCCATCTGCATGCGCCGGAGTATCATATGACTTTTCTGTTAGAAAACATCGCTCCTAAAGCAAGTCTGAGCACCGAGTGGAAACGCCTTTTTGACCATCTGCGGGTTAATAGTCTGCTGGATTATTGGCTCAGTCCGCAATACCACGATGCCGCAAAAGCGGAACTCGGGAAAGTAGATTGGGCACAGCAACCGCGCTCCGTGATACGCACCTATCGCACACCGATTTTTCTTCTGCGTGCCAAACGCCGTATCCGACAAATAGGCAGTTGGTGCAAGCAAAGACTCTACAAAATACTCTATACATGACCATCAATTTTCATTCCTTGGGCAACCTGCCGCACGCCAAAGAAATATCCCGTAGCCTTAGTGTCGTCCTATTGGGAGTGGGAAAGGGAGTGGAAAAACCAAGCAGATAGTATTGTTTTAATTAAGTTTCTTGCATATATTCCAACTTTTTTGTAACTTTGCGACGTGAAGTCTATATAGGTATAAGATATGTCTAGCCCAATCACCGTTACATCGCCCCTTCTTCCGCCTTTAGACGAGTTTATTCCCTATTTGCAACAGATATGGGACAGCCGGTGGATTACCAATAACGGTAATTTTCATCAGCAGTTGGAGCGAGCACTCACCGACTATCTCGGAGTGGAATATCTCTCGCTTTTCACCAATGGAACACTCCCTCTCATCACAGCCTTGCAGGCATTGGGCATCACGGAGGGCGAGGTGATAACCACCCCTTACTCTTTTGTAGCAACAAGCCATTCTATCTGGTGGAACAAACTGAAACCTGTCTTTGTGGATGTACTGCCGGAGAATGGAAATATCGACCCGACGAAGATAGAGGCTGCCATCACAGACCGTACGGTGGCTATTATGCCCGTGCATGTGTATGGTTGCCCTTGCGATGTGGAGGCGATAGATGCTATTGCGAAGATGCATAACTTGAAAGTAATTTACGATGCAGCACATGCGTTTGGCGTAACTTACAAGGGGTGTTCTATCTTGGAGTGGGGTGATGTCAGCACGTTGAGTTTTCACGCCACCAAGGTCTATAACACCGTTGAAGGCGGTGCTATGGTGGTGCATAGCGCGGAAATGAAGTACGATGTCGATAACCTGAAGAACTTTGGTTTCCGTGGAGAAACTACGGTCGTTGCTCCGGGAATCAACTCGAAGATGGACGAAGTGCGTGCTGCGTATGGTCTGCTGAATCTCCGGTATGTGGACGCCGCCATTGCTACCAGAAAGCGGGTTGCCGAAAAGTATGTGGAAGCCCTCAAAGATGTAAAAGGAATAGAACTATTCCCTTATGAGATAAATCCTATTTTCAAGTGGAACTATGCCTATTTCCCCATTTTGGTTACCGACGAATATCGTATGACTCGTGATGCATTGTATGAGTTTATGAAGACGCAGAATGTATTGGGGCGTCGCTATTTCTATCCGTTGATAACCGACTTTGAGCCTTATAAGAACTACTCGAGTGCTACCAAAGCGAACCTCCCCGTTGCCAATCGCCTTGCCTCGCAAGTCATCTGCCTTCCAATACATCACGCTCTGACGGATGAGGATGTGGATAGAGTATGGAAATGTGTGTAATTCTTTATTGTAATGTTGTTTTTAATATAATAGAATATGATTACAAAAATTGAACTTCAGGATTGGAAAAGTTTCAAGGAAACTACAATGTACATAGATTCCTTATCTATTATTATAGGTAAAAATGCTAGCGGAAAATCCAATGTATTGGATGCCTTGCAATTTGTACAATGTGTATCAAGCGGACAACCGATTTCAGATGCAGTGAATGCTGTTAGAGGTGGTGCAGATTGGCTTATCCGAAAAGGGATGAAAGAGTGTGCGGTGCGTATTACAATGGAAGATGAAGCTGGTGCAACAGAATATGTTTATGCCATTTCCATTTGTCGAAAGAATAAATCATTCTATATTAGTTCTGAATCATTAAAGCGCATTATTCGTAAACGATATAAGCGCATTATTTTTGAAACTTGTGGGGACAATACTATGAATGTACCAATGACATCAGCACGTATATATGCTGCACGTAAAGGAAGACAAAAGCGAATGAATTTTAATCTAACGACATCAGTTTTGTCGCAGATAGAATTTATAAATGTAGTGAAAGACGTAAAAACAGCAGTTTCTTGTGTATTACAAGACTTACGTAATATATTTGTATTGTCTCCTGACCCACAGAAAATGCATAATTTTATTCCTTTGTCAGAATCCCTTTCCCCTGATGGTGCTAATGTTGCAGGTGTCTTGGCAGGCATGTCGGATGAAGAACGCCAAATAGTAGAGCAGCAAATTACAAAATTTGTGGAAAAATTACCAGAACGGGATATTCAACGTGTTTGGACAGAAAAGGTTGGTATGTTTGATAGTTATGCTATGTTAAATTGTGAAGAAGAATGGACACCAGGCAATTCATTGGCTTTAGACGCACGCGGAATGTCAGATGGAACACTGCGTTTTATTGCAATAGCGGTGGCCTTACTAACACGTCCTCAAGGGAGTTTATTGGTGATAGATGAAATTGATAATGGGTTACATCCATCACGCTCAAAACAATTAATTGATATGTTGATGTCCATAGGGGAGGAACGCCAGATAGATATACTTTGTACAACACATAATCCGATATTGGTTAATACATTGGGGATACAAATGATTCCATTTATATCATTTGTTAGAAGAAATGAGGAAAATGCTTATAGTGAAATAGTATTATTAGAAGATTTGCCTAATTTAGCAAAATTATTAGCAGCAGGAAATATAGGGGAGTTGATGGCACAAAATATCTTGTAATATGAAAAAGAAAGTTTTGATAATTGATACATCAATTCTTATGGTGTGGTTAGGAGTTCCTGGGTTTGAGACGGCAGGAACTAACAATGAATGGACAAAGGACAAAGTGTCCGCTAAGTTGCAACAAGAGCAGGAGGATGGAACTGATTTTATTCTGCCTATTGCCACCATTATTGAGACAGGAAATCATATTGCTCAAATAAAGAGAGGAGATGTAAGTGTTTTTGTAAATCGTTTTGCAGAGTTGTTAGAGGATGTTGCGACTAATCAAACGCCTTGGACTTTGTTTAGAAATCAATCAGAATTATGGACTTCGGAACAATTGAAAGATTTAGCAAATCAGTGGCGTAAAACTGGAATAATGAAATTGTCTTTAGGTGATGCCACTATAGTAAAAGTTGCACAATATTATTGGCAGATACAACAATATGATGTTGAAATATTTACGGGTGATGGATTATTAAAGGGATTTGAGAATAAGTCTCCCTTAAAATATCCTATCCCAAGACGTAGAAAATGATGATGTTGGATATCAAATTGTAATTCCTTATGACCGAAAAGTGGTTAAAATCCAAGACTCTATTTGCCGCAATGTTGGCAAAGTATGGTGTGTCTCTATCACCTACAGAAGAAGAAATGCATATCATTTTAGAATCCATCAAAGATGCATATAACGATGGCATTGACAATACCAATGCATCACAACAAGAGAAAAACTTTGCTAAATTATCCAATGAATTATTCATTCAAGGTTTGGAACAATTCTATTCTAAGTATAGAAACAAATAGATACTATGACTCTCGGAATAATGCAACCTTATTTTATGCCCTACATTGGCTATTGGCAACTGATGGCTGCCGTAGATACGTATGTAGTGTATGACGATGTCAATTATATCAAAGGTGGTTGGGTCAGCCGCAATAATATCTTGTTGAATGGAGAACGGCATTTGTTCACCATTGCGCTCAATGGTGCCAGTCCGAATAAGTTATTCAATGAGATTACTATTCGTGACGATTTCCGTAAGTTCTTCCGTATGTTGGAGAGTGCCTACAAAAAGGCACCGTATTATCAACCTGTAATGGTTTTATTAGAATGCATTTGCAACTATCCTAATCGCTCATTGGGCGAATTTATGTTGCATAGTTTCCATTCTGTTTTGGACTATTTAGATATTCATACGGAGTTCTTTCTTTCTTCTTCAATTCAGAAAGACAATACTTTGCATGGGAAAGACAAGGTCAAACATATCTGTCAGATTCTTGGGGCAGATACCTATTTAAATGCCATTGGCGGACAGGTCTTGTACGACAAACAAGAGTTTTTGCGAGATGGTATCAATCTTTATTTCCTGCAAACAAACGATATACAATACCTTCAATTTAACAACGATTTTATTTCAAACTTGTCTATCATAGATGTCCTAATGTTCAATTCTCCCGAGCAAACTCGACAATTGTTAAAACAATATACTTTAATATAGTTCACTCGTATGAAACGCAGAATTGCAATAATAGGGGCGGCTTCCGGACAACTTCCTTTGTGCCAAAAGGCGCGAAAAATTGGATTGGAGACTTATTGTTTTGCCAACAAGGATGGTGGTTGCGCGGAGTTTGCAGACCACTTTATTCCCGTTTCCATTATAGATAAGGAGACTGTTGCCCGAATTTGCAGGGAGCAACACATAGACGCAATAGCAACTAATGCTTCAGAACTGACTGCTTCTGTTGCTGCGTATGTAGCGGAGCAATTAGGGACAATCGGTCCTTCATACAAGGCCTTGATGGCTGCTCACAACAAAGCCATTGCTCGTTCTTTAGCCAATGACATTGAGGGGTTTACCCCCATTAGATTCTCTTTGTATTCCGGTACGAATGATATATATCCGTGTGTTGTAAAACCTACCATCGGTGCGGCAAAAAAAGGAGTTAGTTTTGTAGAAACTCCTTTGCAATTTCAAGATGCTATAACCTATGCTTCTACAGACAACGATGCAGAGATATTGATTGAAGAATATATTGATGGTAAGGAACTTTCCATAGAGTGTCTTTCCTACAAAGGAAAGCATTATATTGTTCAAATCACGGATAAAGATTCATCAGGTCCCCCGCATTTTGCGGAGTTGGGGCATCACCAACCTGCTATCATCTCAGAAACCATTCGGCAAAAAATCTACAAGAGTATTCCCAATTTGCTTTCCATACTTGATTACTCCAACGGACCATCTCACATTGAGTGTAAATATAAGGAAGATGAGTTGTATT
The DNA here is from genome assembly GCA_050872525.1 of Bacteroidales bacterium. Classification (GTDB taxonomy): domain Bacteria; phylum Bacteroidota; class Bacteroidia; order Bacteroidales; family Paludibacteraceae; genus Colicola. The sequence continues at coordinate 9,190 of JBNMHB010000011.1, forward strand.
TGATAGAAGCCAATCTCCGTGGCGGAGGAGATGCTATCTCCAATCAATTGGTGCAATTAAGTACGGGGGTTGATTATCTCAAAGGAATAATAGATATTGCCCTTGGAATATTCCAAGAAACAGATATTCTTTCTCACACAAATTCCTATGCCGGCATATACTACTTGTGTGCACAAACAGCCCATTGGTTACCTTTTTTCGAAGCCGCTAAGCAACAAGCATGGTTTGTGGAAGGACAAATATACTCAACCGACTTACACGAAAGCCATTCCAATTATGAGCGAGATGGCTATTTGATTTATAAATCATCACGTAAAATAATACCACTATGCAACGAGTAATTGTTTTTGGGGCGACGGGCACCTTGGGTGCGCCAATTGCCATACATCTGAAGAAATGCGGATATGATGTTATTGCTGTAGGACATCGTAAGTCGGATAATGGGTTCTTTGCAGACCACGGCATCCCGTATATGTCGATAGACATATCTGACGCACAGGCTTTTAACGCATTGCCACAGCAGGATGTATTTGCTGTGGTGCATTTTGCAGGTGCCTTACCGGCTTCTATGAAAGGATATGACGCTACTTTGTATATCTCGTCTATTGTCCAAGGAACATACAATGTGCTGGAATATACACGTAAAATCGGTGCTGACAGAATCGTGTTCCCACAATCTTTATTTGATATTAGTTATTTGTTTGGAACGAAAACACCCATTTCTGCGGATTCTCAGCGTATTCCCCCGTATGATGGAGACCATGCGATGTATGTCATTGCCAAAAATATGGCAGTAGATATGATTGAGCATTACCACGCAATATGCGGAATCAAACGATTCATCATTCGCCTATCGCGTATCTATTTGTATCACCCCAATCCATATACTTATACAGATGGCGTAAAAACAATGATTTCTGACCGTTATCTTATTTATCAAGCAATGAAAGGGCGGAAAATTGAAATCTGGGGAGACCCAAACCGTCTATTGGAAACCATTTGTATTTATGATTTCCTGCAAATCATAGAAAAAGCATTGGCTGCTGAGGTTGAAGGGGGTATCTATAATGTGGGTAGTGGTGGCAGTACATTGGATGAGCGTGTTAAGGCAATAGTGGATGTATTCTCTCCTATTGATAATCGTTCAGAAATAGTGTATTGTCCCGACAAACGAAACTCCACTCAGTTTGTGTTGGATTATAGCAAAACAACAAGAGAGTTAGGCTATACACCTCACTACTCTTGGCACGATTATCTTCTTAAATTCAAAGAAGAAATGCACTCTCAACCATTTGCAAAACTTTGGGGATATGAGTCAGACTATATTAATATGGAACAGTTATGAAACAAAGACTGAAAAAATATCGTAAAATACTCAACGCACTGGTGTCTTCTAACAAATGTATTCTTATCTTGTTGAGTAAATTGCATATACGCAAAACAAAACTTGATTACAAAATATGGGGTGAGTACAATTTTGCAAGCGAAGTGCAACGCAATTTCAATTTGTTTCTATCTGCAAAAGAAATTCAAAATGAACAACTTAAAAGAAAACTGACAGAGGATATCGTTCGGTGTTATTGGCTGTATGGTGCCATTCCTAATGAGTATTTTATGTTCGATTTTCGTCATAAAACGGATGCTCAAAGAGCCGAGTGGCTTACGGTGAAACAAAAAGACGAGTTGTGTATCGCTAAAATGGGGAATGGATGGAGAGAAAAATTTATGGAAATCGAAAATAAGGCTCAATTCTATAGAACGACTAAACAATTCTTCAAACGTGATGTTTGTATTGTAGAAAAAGAAGAGGATGAATCGCAGTTTTTAGATTTTGTTCAAAAACATCCGCGTTTTATACAAAAACCTCTCATGGGACAATGTGGACGCGGAACATCAATTGTGGAATATAATGCAAAAACAGAATTGCATAAAATGTTTGATTCTCTTGTCAAAGAAGGAGGATATATATTGGAAGAACTCATCCAACAAGATAAATGGACATCCCAATGGAATGAATCTTCCGTAAATACTGTTCGTATTCCGTCCATTAGGGTAATCGATTCCAACTCAAATAAAACAAATTTCGTTATTCTACAACCGTTTTTTAGAAATGGTAGAGCAGGACAAGTTGTAGATAACGGAGGAAGTGGAGGTATTTTCGCATCTATCGACCCTGTTTCCGGAAAAATAATTTCAGACGCTTGTGATGAAATGGGGCATCGGTATGCCAAACATCCGGATTCGAATATCGTGTATAAAGGACAAAACATACCACGATGGAATGAACTTGTTGCTCTCACCAAAGAAATTCATTCTCTACTGCCGGTATATCACAAATACATTGGCTTTGATTTCGCACTCACGTCCAAAGGTTGGGTACTTATCGAAGCCAACTGGGGACAATTTGTAGGTCAGTACTCAAGCAATACAAGTCTTAGAAAACAATTTGAAAATTTAATGAATCAATGAAAATTAATCATTACACCAAACATTGTATCAAACGCTTCATTAAACGTTTATTACGAGATGAATTATACTTTTATAGCATTGTTAATCGCAATGATGTGGTGATAAATGCGCGACTCGATTTGAGCCGCCGGCATTTACAAATGAAATTAGCCAATACAAAACCATTGAGCGATAGTCAAAAATCGGAGATTACTCATTTCTGGAAACAATACTTCAATAATAAGCATTTCCTTTTTGATATAAATCAGTATAGTCTGTATAATAAATACAACACAAACGAGGAAATACTCAAATGGTATATGCCGGATGATTTCTATATGGGATTTGTAGATACCTTCTTCTCTGATTATGCATCTGCTATTGTGTTTGATAACAAAAATTTATACGACCTGTATTTCGCGGGAAGTAAAATGCCGCAAACAATAGCAAGAAAAATGAACGGAACATACATGGATGCGATGTATCAACCCATTACTACGCAGCAAGTGTTTGCATTATGTTCTGAGGCTTCATCCGTTATTTTGAAAGATGCCATTGATTCGGATAGCGGAATGGGATGCAGATTTTGGACAGACTCAGAACCTCTATCTGTTTTAGAAGAGTTATTGGAGGCATCAAATGATTTTATCATACAAAAGACCATATCACAACATCCTGAGTTGGCTATGTTCAATGAGTGCTCTGTAAATACGTTGCGAATAGTTACATTTTGTTTCGATAAGAAAGCAATCGCATTGTCCTCAATGCTCCGAATGGGTACGAATATTGCCAAAGTGGATAATTTCCACGCGGGAGGTATTGCTTGTGGCATTAAAGATGACGGCACTTTGCGAGAAGTTGCCTATGATGTCTTGGCTAACCAAACAACTAAGCACCCTAAAGGAAAAACATTCACCGGGTTCAAAGTACCATCGTATGATAAATGTATCAAAATGGTTACAGACTTGTCTTTGCGTTTTGTCAATATATCTAAATTGATATCATGGGATATCGCCATTGACGATATGGGAGACCCCGTTTTGATAGAGGCTAATTTTACTGGTGGCGGAATAGATAGCCTCCAACTATGCAATGGACCATTGTTTGGCGAACATACACCATCTGTTTTAGACCATTTATTTACTAATAGTCCTCTATTAAGAGCATATGTAGAGGCATAAATTTATCTTATTATGGAATACATCACACTTAGAAATCATGTTGAGGTACCACTTTTGGGATTTGGCACGTTCCCGTTGCGTGGAGCAACATTAGAGACGGCTTTAACCACTGCTTATGACGCAGGATATCGGTTATTTGATACAGCATGGGCTTATGAAAATGAAGAGGAAATAGCAGAGATATTCAAAAATATAAAGCGGGAAGATTTATTCCTCACGTCCAAGATAAAACGTACTCAAATGGGAGGACGCAGACGCTACTTGTATTTGGATATGAAATCTGCAAAAACATGTTACCACGAAACATGCAATAGGCTGAAAACCTCTTATTGTGATTTGTATTTATTACATCACTACTTTGAAAAATGCTCAAAAGTGTATAGAGATGTAAGACGTATGTATGACAAAGGTGAGATTCGAGCCTACGGGGTATCTAACTTTGGAATTGAACATTTGCAAAAGATATATAATCAGTTTGGCGAATATCCGATGATTAACCAAATAGAATTTCACCCTTTCCGTAATCAAACTGCGTTGGTAAACTTCTGTAGAGAGCACGATATACGGATTCAAGCCTATGCCCCATTTACGCACGGTGATGGCATGAAAGAGTTGTTATCGAATGTTGATTTGCAGAGTATTGCAACTAAACACAATAAGACTGTTCCGCAAATTATTCTCAGATGGATTGTGCAGCAAGGCATTGCTGTTATTCCACGTTCTACAAATGTGGAAAGAATCAGGGAAAATATCAATATCTTTGATTTTGCATTAACCGATGATGAGATGGGCTATGTATATTCTTTGAACCGTGAAGAAACGTATGGCTTCTTTGCTAAACATGAACACTGCAAATAAAATAGCCATTACTACGTTAGTATATCAAACTAAGCAGAAACATACATAGTTGCATACCCACATCTTGCTGACAAGAGTGGGTGATTAGTGGGTGATTAGTAGGTGATTAGTGGGTGATTCCTGATACCTTGCCGTATGAATGTCGAATACACACCTTCGAATACAAATAAATTTGTATTTTTAAGAAAAATTTCGTACCTTTGTAGCCTGTAAAACTTATGTCTTATACGCAGTTCAGTTATGAGCAGAGTAAAACTATCCGACCCCGTAGCGAGTCTTCAAGGTAAAATCTCACAAAAAGGAGAAACTATTTTCCGTTGCAAACAATACCGTGACGAACGAGGCAATGTCATTGCCACAGGCCCGCAAGAAGCGTATGTCGTAGCCAATCCGCGCGACCGCAAGAAGAATCCGCCCACGCCCGCAGAGCAACGTCATATTGACTTGTTTGCCGAGGCAAGTCGCCGCACAACTATCGAGATAGCCCCCGATTCTCCTCGCCGTGCATATTGGGAACAGCGTTTCCAAGCACAACTCACGCACCCCGAGCATACCAATCCTGACGACCCCACATCGCCCCGCCGCAAAACCTACCACCAACTCAACACCTTCGTCCGCACCACTATCTACAACGAACTTAAGAAAAAGACCGGTAATATATCAGTATGAATTGAAATATATCTTTCCGCAAATACCCCTAAAAATGCTTGTATAAATGAAATAAAAATAGTACCTTTGTCGCGTTAAGAAATCTGCTTGTGTGGAGATACTATCATAAATATTTGCACATACAACACATAAAGTGAAAGGTATTATTAATAGTAATAGAATTTAGAGAAAACGATTATGGTATATGCTCCAGTATTAATTCCTACATTAAATCGCTACGAACATTTGCGCCAATGTTTGGAATCTTTGGCTTGTTGTACGTGGGCATCGGAAACAGAGGTTTATGTGGCATTGGATTATCCACCTATTGAGCAATGGGATAAGTATGTTCAAGGGTGGGAGAAAAATCGTGAATATTTGCGCTCTGTCGGAAATATGGGATTTAAAAAACTTTATGTGATTGAAAGAAAAGAGAATTATGGGATTTGGTTGCCTGGACAAAAAGGAAATTTACAATCTCTTTGTCATGAAGTGGCGAGCAAGTACGATCGTTATATCATTGCAGAGGATGACAATGTTTTTTCACCCAATTTTCTTGAATTTATGGATAAGGGGTTAGAGAAATTTGAGGACGATGAGCGTGTTTATGCATTGAGCGGTTTTCGTTGGTGGTTTCCTGTAAAGTATGATACAAATACATTTTTTAGGCAACAAGTGGAGTGTACTCCATGGAGTGAAGGAGTTTGGGTCGCTAAAAAGAAAATGTTAGATAATATAGATTATATTTGGTTTAGAAAATGGTTGTCTCTTGGTACAATATGTAATCTTCTTAAGCGTGGTGAGGTGTGTCTATTAGGTTCATTGTTTGAATTTGCTCGTTCTGTTCATAAGGGAGATTGTTTGATAGATAGGCATTTAACTGTAATATTATCATTGACAGGTATGCAAATGATTTTACCCACCGTGTCTTTGGTTAAAAATATAGGGTTAGACGGATCTGGAGTAACAATGTCACAGAGTGATAAAAATACGCAACAGATGTACGCTACTATTCCAATATCTATGGAAAGCCATTTTGATTTTATTGGAACAGGATATGAGTATTTTGCGGAAAATCAAACAATATACAGAAAAGGTAAAGAATGGCGCACAAATTCTTTTTATAGACGACGTTTGATAAAAAAAATAACAAAGTTCATCCTGCAGCGATAAAATATTTTTATATATGAAAGTTGCTTATCTTTTAGGTTCGCTTAATCGGGGCGGCACAGAGACATTGCTTTTAGATGTGTTTCGTAGCGCAGATAAGGCACCATTCTCGTTTGTGGGGATTCATCGGAAGGGTGGGGCATATCGCGATGATTTCTATGCCACCCAACCTGTGTTTTTGCAGTGCGCACCTATGCACCACAACATCTTGTCTTACATCAGACGCCTGCGTAAGTGCTTGCAAGAGCAACAGGTAACCATCGTACATGCACAGCAGTATATCGATGCCTTATATGCCAAGTTGGCAACATGGGGGACAGGTATCAAAGTGGTAGAGACATTTCATGGATATGACTATGGCACTACCCGTTGGGAGAAGATACTAATCCAACTTAGCATACGTTGGAGCAATGCCGTGTGCTTTGTGAGCAATGCGCAACGGCAGTATTATTTGCGCCACTATACATTTGGCAATCAAGAAAAGACGCATGTCATATACAATGGTATAGACTTTTCCAAATTGGATGTTGTATCGGGACCACTTTGTGATTTGCCATCAAAAATCGACCCCGCTTCGCGGGGAATGAAATTGGCAATGGTGGGGAACTTTGTGCGCGTCCGCGCACAAAGTTCGTTGTGTCAATTTCTGCTTCGTTTGGCGCAAGAGCATATTCCGTATGACTTCTATTTTGTAGGCAAACGTGATGAGAAAGAGCCATGGCGTTATGATCAATGTGTGCAATTCTGCCAAGATAACCACCTTGATATGGTTCATTTCTTGGGTAGCAGAAATGATGTTCCACAGATATTGCAACAGTTAGATGCTTTTGTCTATGCCACCGACCACGACACGTTTGGCATCGCTGTGGTAGAGGCAATGGCAGCAGGTGTACCGGTTTTTGTTAATGATAACGAAGTGATGATGGAGGTTACTCGCGGTGGGGAATGGGCAACACTATATCAAACAAACAACACAGAAGACTTGTGGCAGCATTTTGGTACGTTTATTCGCAATAGAGACGCTTACAAGCAGCAAGCCAAACACATCGCACAACAAGTGAGACAACATTATAGCATAGAGCATCATTTGCAACAATTGTATGAGGTCTATAAGCGACAGTAATTTTGAATTATGAGGGTTGTATTATATATGGAGGACGTTAATGAATGTGTAATTTATTAACGTTTTTTTTCTATAAATACCCATAATTTAACGTTATAATAACATCCTAAAAGCATTATAGGAGTGGTACAAGAGCAGTGAGTGGTAGGGTAGTGGTAGGGGGATACGTGCGTGTTATGTGCGATATGTTATGTGTGGTATGATGTGTGATGTGATATGATTGTCCGATAAATATATCTTAATTGTTGCGTATCTGATGAAAAATTAGTATCTTTGCGCGATAAAAGAAAATGCAATATAAATCACTACCCAATACGATGCCTTTGGCGTTTGTGCCACGGAGTATTACAAATACGGCAATGCTGACGTATGTGTTGGCATTGTTGGCGTGTAATGTGCTGTATATGCGCTATGCCCTTACGTGGTATTGGTGGGCGTTCGGTTTAGTGGAGGCGTGCGGTTTCTTCTATTTCGCCAACTATTGCACCAAACGATGGGCGCGTCTTTCGCCGAAAATGTTTGCCAAACGCTTGTTCGTAACCGCGCTGAGTATTCGCGTGGTATATGTACTTTTCTCCTATTGGTTTTATCTCACTATGACGGGGTCTCCGTTTGAGTTCGACCCCGGCGATGTGGGTTTCTATAACGAGATGGGACGGTATGGTGCAAGTCTCTTGCGGGACGGACATTGGAATCTGTTTCCTGCGTTTGTGGACTATAGTGGTGCCGATTATTCCGATTTGGGGTATCCGTTGTATTTGTCGTTTATATATCTGTTATCAGGGGATAGTATTTTGGTGGCACGCCTTGTCAAGGCAATCTGGAGCGCGTGGACAGCATTGCTGATATATAAGTTAGCCGTGCGCAATTTCGGCGAAAGCACCGGGCGCATAGCGGGAGTGCTATGTATGCTGATGCCCAACCTGATATATTATTGCGGTCTGCACCTGAAAGAAATAGAAATGGTGTTTCTGGCAGTATTGTTTGCTGAGCGGGCAGACTATATCTTGCGTCGCGGCAAACTGACATTTGGCCCCACCTGTGCCTTAATGCTTATTGCGGGGGCAGTATTTACTTTCCGCACAGCCTTGGCTGCGGTATTGGTGTTGGCTTTTTTGTGTGCCTTGCTGCTGAGCAGTACCCGCGTAGTAGGGTGGAAACGGCGTATCTTGTTGGTCGCGGTGGCAGCACTTGTTGTTGGCGTTGTGATGCTCAATAATACGAGTATCGGCAATAGTGTGCGCAGTATGTGGGAGACGCGCGGTTCGGAGCAAAAAGGCAATATGGAATGGCGTGCCACCCGTGTGGATTCACAAGGTCGTGTGCAGAAATTTGCCAAGTACGCCGGTGCAGCGGTCTTTGCACCAATGATATTTACCATTCCTTTTCCAACTATGACGGAGACTCCCGGACAGGAGAACCTCAAGATGATACACGGTGGCAACTTCGTCAAAAATATTACATCTTTCTTTACTATTTTGGCATTATTTATTCTGCTTTTCACCGGCGATTGGCGCAAGAACGTGTTGCCGATAGCCATCCTTTGCGGCTATTTATTGGTATTGATATTCTCCATTTTCGCCCAATCGGAGCGTTTCCATCTGCCCTCTGTTCCTTTTGCGATGATGTTCGCCGCGTATGGCATCTCCTATATGCGCAACCCAAAATACAAACGCTGGTTCAAAATCTGGTGTGCAACGATGTTTATTGCCGCCTTGGCATGGAACTGGTTCAAACTTGCCGGTCGCGGTCTGATATAACACATAAAGAGAAAGAATAATCGACAACTAAAAAACAATGTGATATGGTTAATAAAGGAATTGATCCTCAATTAAAAAAAAATAGTAGTTATTTAACGCTGACAAATGGCGAGAAACTCGTAATACCAGAATATCAGCGTGCATATTCATGGAATATTTATCAATGTGACAAACTTTGGCAAGACATTGAAAATTTTATAGAGTCTGGTAATACGGATCCGTATTTCTTTGGTACGATCATATTGGATTGTTCTAATGATAAGAATGAACTTCATTTAATTGATGGGCAACAAAGAACCACAACATTCTTGTTGCTTATTAAGGCACTGCAGTTACAATTACAAAATCTATTGACTAATTTTAGGATAACGGAGGACTCAGAATCTCTAAAGGAAGCGATGGTTGATGCTAGAAATTCAACTTTGAAATTATTGTATAATGTTGATTCACAAGAACGCTTTGCTCTATTAAGAGATTGGAGTAAAGTGAAAGGTAGAACACCGTTACTGAATAGGTCTATAAATGAACAATTCAAACAGGAATTATCTGTTATTTTAGAAGCTAAAACTTACGAGGATGCAGAGCAAAATTGCTATAAGTTTGCACGCAAACAAAAAGATAATAAATATACTAATTTCTTTAGAAATTTCAAGTTTTTCTATGAAAAATTAGGATATTACAAAGAGTCTCGGTTGCAGGAGTTTGCAATTGGATTACTAGATAAGTGCCAAATTATAGAGATACGGAGTTGGCAGACAGAACAGGCTATTACGATGTTCAATTCGCTTAATAGTACAGGAATGCCTCTTTCTGATGCAGACATCATTTCTGCTCAAATGTATTCTCAAGCGGGTGAAGATAGAGACACTTTCAATCAAAAATGGATGAATATCATTCAAAAGACCAATATGCTATGTGCACAAGAGATTGTGGATTTAGATTCTATTCTTCAACAATATATGTATATTTATCGTGCTCAAACGAAGGAATATATTATGAATAGTGCTAAAGGGCAATGGACGAACGTAACTACACCTGGGTTGCGTAAATTTTATATCAATGACCACGCAGAAATACTTAAACAGCCGATAGAACTTTGTGACTATTTTTATAAGATTGCGCAGATTTGGGAAAATATAAAAACTTATGCTGTTGTAAAACTCTTATTGAAATTTAATGATAATGCCAAAATATTTTTGATTGCTTATTTATTTCGTTTTGAGGTAAGCCAAATAACGATAAATGTTGTCACAGAAATATGCGAATTGCTAATGCGTTTGTTTGCCATTTTGGAATTAGTGGATGCTGGGTATTCTAGCACTAATTTCAAAACGTTTTTGTTTACAGAAGCTGTAAAACTCGTAGATGTTCGTATTCCAATAGAAGATATACAAAAGGATTTTGATGAACATATCAATAAGATATGGAATTATGATGTATTAAAACAAGACATTTTTGATTATGACAAGAATGTTCTTGTGTATTTAAATGAATATGTTTATGCCATCAACAAGAATGTTTCTTTTAGTTTCCAAAATACGGTGAATATTGAACATATAATGCCTGCCAGTGGACATAATATAGAGGCTATACGTCAAGACGCTAAGATAGATACCAAGGAGGAGTTTGATTCTATTGTGAATAAATTAGGTAATAAGATACTATTGGAAGAAAATATTAATAAGTCAATAGGGAAAGAGTGGTTCGAGATGAAAAAGCAAAAAACAATTTCAGAAAAAATGGGATATAAGGATAGTAAATATCCTATAGCGGCAACTCTTGCTGATTATCCAAGTAATGTTTGGACAAAAGAGGATATAGATAAAGCAACCTCAAAAGTATCGTCACGTTTAATAGCATTTATTAAGAACGAGCGGGAAAATGCATATAGCCAAGAAAATATAGAATAGCCTTACGCTATGTAATTTGTATTGACTAAAAGTGTAAATATTTACAAGATTAGGATAATAAGGCACTATGATATTCTATAGAGAGAAATATGTGCAGTGGATTGTATAAAATGGCTTATATTCAGAAACTTACATGAAATAACTTACACAAAGAAAAACAAATATGAAAACAGCATTAATCACCGGTATCACGGGGCAGGACGGCTCTTACCTGAGCGAGTTCTTGTTGGAGAAAGGATATGACGTACATGGTATCATCCGCCGCAGTTCGGTGGATTATCGCGAGCGTATTGCCCACCTGGAGGGCAAACCGCATTTTCATCTCCACTATGGCGATTTGTCGGACTCGATGGGGCTGATACAAGTCATCGGTAAGGTGCGTCCCGACGAGATTTACAACCTGGCTGCGCAGTCGCATGTGCAGGTTAGTTTCGACTCGCCGGAGTTCACGGCAGACATCGACGCAACGGGCGTTCTGCGTGTGTTGGAGGCTGTTCGTGCCTGCGGATTGGCAAGCACATGCCGTATCTACCAAGCCTCCACATCGGAACTCTACGGCAAGGTGGAGGAGGTGCCGCAGAACGAGAACACCCCGTTCCACCCCTATTCGCCCTACGCTGTGGCGAAACTTTATGGCTATTGGATTGTCAAGGAGTACCGCGAGGCATACAATATGTTCTGCTGTTCGGGTATATTGTTCAACCACGAGTCGGAGCGTCGTGGCGAGACCTTCGTAACGCGCAAGATTACCCTCGCTGCGGCGCGTATTGCACAGGGCAAGCAGGACAAACTCTACCTCGGCAACCTGTCTTCGTTGCGCGATTGGGGCTATGCCAAAGACTATGTGGAATGTATGTGGCTGATTCTGCAGCACGACCAACCGGAGGACTTTGTCATCGCTACGGGCGTGCAACACTCGGTGCGTGAGTTTTGCGATTTGGCATTCCGCGAGGTGGGTATCACCCTGCGTTTTGAGGGCGAAGGGCAGGGCGAGAAAGGTATCTGCGTGGCAGGACCGGCACACTTGGTTGGCAAGACGATAGTGGAGGTGTCGCCCGATTTCTACCGCCCGACCGATGTGGTGAACCTCTGGGGCGACCCGACCAAGGCAAAAGCCGAACTGGGTTGGAACCCGAGCAAGACCACTTTCGAGGAATTGGTACGCCTGATGGTGCGCTCCGACATGAAGAAAGTGGCAGCCGACCACGCTGCCGAGCAAGCCCGCACCAACCTCGCCGAGTACCTCGAAAAAGGTATCGTAAAATAGGTGCTGCGAAAAAACTCGAAAAAAGCATCGTAAAAAAGGCATTGCGAAAAAAGCATAGCACCTTTTGTCTCCGCTACATTATTGTATCAAGAGTAGGTGATTAGTGGGTGATTAGTAGGTGATTCAGCAGAGGATAGGCAATGTTTGTAGGATAAGCAAAATGTGTATATGATTAAAATCCAAACATACGACGATATCGACCGGACGGAGTGGAATCGATTGGTGCAGCGTGCAGAGACGGCAACGTGGTTTCAGACTCAGGAGGCATATCGTTTTTATATGTGTGTGCCACAGGAGATGACACCTTTTGCTTGGGCAGTGGTGGAGGAAGGGCAATTGATGGGTGTGGTAGTGGGGTATATCACCAACACGCCCAATCGGGTCAAGCAATATTTCACCCGTCGGGCAATCATCATCGGTGGTCCATTGTTGGACGAGAATATCAGCGACGAAGCATTGTCGGCATTGCTTACTGCAGTGCGTACAGGACTACACCGCAAAGCAATATATATCGAGACACGCAATTTCCACGACTATTCACGTTGGCGAACCCTCTTCGCGTCCCAAGGATTTTCCTATCAACCCCATCTGAACTTTCATGTAGATTGTGCAGAACAGGAGAGTATGTTCAGCAAAATAAGTGAAAGTCGTCGAAGACAAATAAAGAAAGCACTTTCCTCCGGCGTAGAAATCAGTGAGGCTCAGTCAGAAGAAGAAGTAAAAGTTTATTATAATTTACTCAAAGATTTGTATACTCATAAGGTTAAAACTCCTTTACTGAGTCAAGAGTTTTTTTTATCTTTCTACCGGAAACATTTCGGAAAATATCTTTTAGTTCGTTACAATGGAAATATCATAGGAGGTATTATGTGTCCTATATTGGATAATCGTACTATATATGAATGGTTTGTATGTGGACAAGATGAGCAATATAAAAAACAATATCCATCTGTGCTTGCTACATACGCGGCGATGGATTATGCAGTGCGCAATCATATATTGCAATTTGATTTTATGGGCGCAGGCAAACCCGATGAGGCGTATGGTGTGCGCGATTTCAAGGCACGCTTCGGCGGCGAACAGATGGAACATGGTCGTTTCTTATGCGTGTGCAGACCGTTCTTGTACCAACTCGGCAAATGGGGTGTGAAACTACTGAAAATGAGATAAATATATGACTTTGAAAGAATGGATAATTCGTGTAAAAAATGCGTTGTTGTACAAGGTGGGAGTGCATTTTCCATATAATCCTATTCGGGTTCGGTCTATGCGTAGGCTGGGCTATTCTGTGGGAAACCAAGTGTATATTGCAAGTGATATCACCATTACGCAGAACTTTGTGTACAACCGAGGAACATTAGAAATTGGCGATAGGGTTTCTATTGCTCCAAGAGTGATAATCACTCTTATCTCACATGCGAATTCCTCTCAAATGCGAAAAATATCTACCCATTCGCGGGGGGGGGGTAAAAATAGGGAATGATTGTTGGATAGGTGCAGGGGCGATTATCCTAAACGGAATTACCATAGGCGATGGAGCGGTAGTTGGCGCAGGGGCTATAGTAACGAAAGATGTAGAACCCTACACTATTGTAGCAGGCAACCCCGCACATAAGATAAAAGAGATACAAACAGAAAATAATGAACATACTGATTGATATTGGGCATCCGGCACATGTACATCTGTTGCGTAATTTTTACAATGAGATGACAGAACGCGGACATCATGTGATTGTTACCGTTAAGGAAATTCCGGCGGCAATGCAATTGTTGGATTTATATGGGATACCATATTTATTTTTAGGAAAGAAATATGATAGTATCTTTATGAAAGGTGTAGAACAATTTCTATATGACATAAAGATATGGTGGATAGCAATTCGACATCGTATTGATATAGGTATAGGAACATCTATCACCTTGGCACATGTGAGCAAGATGTGTCGTATGCGGAGTATCATATTGGACGATGATGACGATGCTGTTGAACCACTTTTTGCTAAGTATGCACATCCGTTTGCCGATGTTATTTTGTCGCCTGATGGCACACCGCGCAAGTCCCATAAGACACTCTACTATCCGGCTTATCACGAGTTGGCATACTTACACCCCCATCGTTTCACACCGGATGTGTCTGTTTTGGACGATGCGGGCATACCCTATGAGGTGCAGCAGAATGGAAATGTCCATATATTGCAGCCCTATTTTATTTTGCGTTTCAATGCGTTCAAGGCGCACCACGATGTCGGTGTAGTGGGGCTGACGATAGAGAACAAACGCCATTTGGTACAATTACTAAGCCAATATGGACGTGTGTTTATCACCACAGAGCGTAATATAGATGAGGAGTTCAAACCCTATCAATTGCGTGTCTCTCCAGAAAAAGCACATTCGCTGATGTATTATGCCACTATGCTGATTGGTGATAGTCAAACGATGACCAGTGAAGCCGCAGTTCTTGGTACACCGGCTATACGTTGCAATACGTTTGTGGGAAGAATACACTATTTGGAGGAAGAGGAACATACCTATCAACTGACGTATGGTTTTCGCCCCGAACATTCCGAGCCGATGTTTGCCAAGATACAAGATTTGTTGTCTATGGGAACGGACGCTCTCAAGACTGAGTGGAATATCCGTCGCCAACGCCTGTTGCAAGATAAAATTGACTACACCAAGTTCTTGTCGTGGTTTGTAGAAAACTATCCCCAATCCGCCCAAGAAGCCCAAGGCAAACCTGCCACCGATATATTTTGGCAGCAGTTTAGGTAACCAATTCATACCAAGCATTATGCTATATAAAAACACTATAATCGCACAATATGCTACGCAAAAACACAATAATCGCACAATATGCTACGCAAAAACACAATAATCACGCAATCGTATGTGTCGCCCTGTGGCAGTTTGCTATTGGGGACGTTTGACGGGCGGTCGTGTCTGTGCGATTGGCAGACAGAAAAACAGCGTCATTTGGTGGCTAATCGTCTGAAAAAGATGTTGTGTGCCGAGTTTGAAGAGGGAACTAACGGGGTGTTAGAGATGGCTGCGGGCGAATTGGATGAGTACTTTGAGGGGAAACGATGTGAGTTTGATATTCCTTTGTTGTTCGTGGGAACGGACTTTCAGAAACAGGTGTGGAATGATTTGCTGTGTATTCCTTATGGCAAAACAATTTCGTATGCGGAGATGGCTTCGCGGATTGGTAATTCACGGGCTGTACGCGCTGTGGCAAACGCCAATGGAGCCAATGCCATTTCTATCTTTGTTCCATGCCACAGGGTGATAGGCAAGGACCATTCGCTGACGGGTTATGGCGGAGGTTTGCAAGCCAAAAGAATGTTGCTGGAGTTGGAGCGACGCACATCTCAACAGCCTACTTCGGTTATTCGGGAATTATGAGAGGTAGAGCGGGGTATTTGTATTTTGGGACATATATAGACATATATAAAAACTGCCTGACAATGGAAAGTTGTCAGGCAGTTTTTGTTTGTATAGTTATTTACTTGCGGGGTTTGATGTCGAGTTTGACAGGCTTAATCATGTTCTCGGGAGAGAGGACAGTGTCTAACTCCTCTTGGGTGAGAATGCCGTGCTCAATAACTAAGTCGTAAACAGGACGACCGCTAGCCAATGCCTCTTTGGCAATCTTGGTGGAGTTCTTGTAGCCGATGATGGGGTTGAGGGCGGTAACAATACCGATAGAACCCTTGATATAGTTGCGGCAACGTTCTTCGTCGGCTTTGATACCTTCGATACAGAATTTGCGCAATACATCGAAACCGTTCATCATAATCTCCATGCTCTCGAAGCAGCATTGTGCCATCGTAGGCTCCATAGCGTTCAACTCCATCTGTGCAGCCTCGTTGCACATAGCCACGCACAAGTCGTTGCCAATCACCTTATATGAAATTTGGTTCATCACTTCGGGGATAACAGGATTTACCTTACCCGGCATGATAGACGAACCCGGTTGGCGTGCGGGGAGTTCAATCTCGTGTAAACCACAGCGAGGACCACTACCGAGCAGACGCAAGTCGTTGCTGATTTTGTTCATCTTGGTAGCGATACGGCGCAATGCGCTCGAATAGCCGACCATAGACGATGTGTCGGACGTAGCAGCCACCAAATCTTCGGCTTCGCGAATGTTCCAACCGGTGATTTCAGCGATTGCTTTAGTGCAGAGTTTGTCGTAGTTGGGCTCTGAGCAGATACCCGTACCGATGGCAGTAGCACCCATATTGATAGTTAGGAACTCGTCAGCCGCATCGTTGAGATGTTTGATTTCGTCGCGGAGGATAGATGCAAAAGCACCGAAAGTCTGACCGAGAGTCATAGGCACAGCGTCTTCCAACTGTGTGCGCCCCATTTTGAGTACGTTTTTGAACTCCTCTGATTTTACCTCAAACGCATGAATGAGTGCCTCATAGTGTTTCATAAACTCTGCGTGCATAGCATACAGACCGAGGTGGATAGCCGTAGGGTAAGCGTCGTTGGTAGATTGTGAACCATTGACGTGGTCGTTGGGACTCAGATAGGTGTATTCACCGGGTTGGTGTCCCATAATTTGCAGTCCGCGGTTGGCGATGACCTCGTTAGCATTCATATTGGTGGTGGTACCGGCACCGCCTTGAATCATATCCACGGGGAACTGGTCATGCCACTTGCCTGCCAAAATCTCCTCGCAGGCTTGTTTGATAGCATGGAACTGCTCATCGGTAAGAAGACCCAACTGGTGGTTAGCCATAGCAGCACCGAGTTTGGTGTATGCCAAACCGTTGATGAACGTCGGGTAATCTTGGAGTTTGAATTTACTAATCGGGAAGTTCTCGATACCACGAAGTGTTTGTACTCCGTACAAGGCATCGGCAGGAATTTGCAATTCGCCGATGAGATCGCTTTCTACACGAAATTGTTGTGCCATGATATTAAAATTTTATTTATTGGTTTATGTTTTCAATAGACACTGCAAAGTTACAACAATTTCTTTGCATGTGCAAATTTTATGTACAATTTACATTTCCGAATGCCGGACACTGCTTTTGAACGGCTCTTTTTGCCGTGTCGTTGCCGTAATTGACAGGGGAACGACAGGGGGCGATGGTTTTGTTGAGATGTGATTAAGCGCAACTGCCGGCGGCAAGGAAAATGAGACCGATGACGATACCGATGAGACAAAGGACTTTTTTCCACGGGTCTTTTTCCTTCAGAACCAAAATACCATACAAGAAAGGTATGATTGTGCCTCCACGGCGGACAGTGGAAACGACCGAAATGAGCGAGTCGGGGTCGCTCAATGCCAACATATATACATAGTCGCTCAGCACTAAGAAAACAGAGATTCCCGCGATAGCCCATGTCCATCGGAAGGACGAAACTTCGGATTGCGCGGAGGCTGAATGGTGATGCCTGAAGCGCATAACGATGGTGGCAACAGCCATCATAAGTGTCTGATAGAAAGTGTAATAGACCTGCACGGCATTGTGGTCGAAACGACGCATCATATACTTGTCGTAGAGTCCGCTTGCCGAACCGATGAGGATAGCGAAAAGGAGGTAAACATAGTACTTGCGTTGCTTTTGCGGATTGGCAGACGGAGCGTTTTTGCCTGCACGGTGTTCCGCCAACGAGAATGCAAAGATACTGCCCAAAGCACACACCACGCCTGCCCATTGCCACCCGTTGAGCCGTTCGCCGAAGATAAGCAATGCTCCTATCAGCGTCCACATCGGGCGGGTCGCCTGCATGGGCGAAACGACCGAAATGGGCAGATACTTGATCGCCACATAGGCGCACACCCACGAACTGAGAACAATACACGATTTGAGAAAGATAAACAGATGTGCCGTCAGTCCTACACGTGGTACATAGAAGATACTGCCCGCCATCATCTCGGGGCAAAAACGCGACAGCCCTAATGGTATGGCTAATATGGCAGAAGATATCAATAGACTGATAGTCAGTACATCCGGTACGCTGTTGTCGCGCAAAGAACGTTTCTTACTGATGTCGTAGAAACCCAAACACAGGGCAGACAATATGGCGAGAATCACCCACATTTTGCTACAAAGAAATGAAAAATTAAAGAATTAGGAATTATGATTGAGAAATATCTGATAGCCGACTTCGCAGTTGAGACAGCGGCTTGACTGACAATAGTTCTGATATAGGTGTATCAATGCCTGGGTGTCAGCAGCAGAGTGTACCGTTTGTCCAAGCAAGCGCCATTGACGAATAATGCTGTTGTTTTCAGGTGCAATCTGCTCCATCAGTGACAGGGCTTTGTTGATAGCGGCGGTATCCATGTGTGCGAGTGCATACGCATACCTATAGGGTATTACACTATTGATAAGCAGGATGTCTATTGAATTGCGCCCTAATGAAACAGGCAGGGTAAGCCCTTTAGATATATCTTCGTCCGTGGGGTGGAGCGTAAGGATAGACACCAATTGCTCCAAATCGGTTTCTTCCATCAAGCGGGAAAATAAAAATTCCGATTGGTGTATCAGTTGTGCAAACTGCCGAATGCGTACTTCCGGAAATGTTTGCGGGCGCATTCTGGCTTTCTTCCAGAGGAAGCCGTCGATAGGGGTAAGGGCGAACTTCTTTTGCAGAAACAGGTACTCACGCAGGAGACGCTGCTCCTCGTCGTTCTGTGCTGTTTCTGTGGTCAGCAGACCTGATTGTCCGAGCAGAATGGCGGTCAGTTGAAAAAGGCTGTTGCGGTGTTTCTGCAGGTAAGCAAGCGGCGTCTGTATGGCTAAAGTCTCAAATGGAATACCGTTGGTGTGGAAACCGAAATTGTGGGCAAGGGTGATGTAGAACGCATGTTCCCAATTGTTGTGCGTGATATTCAAAAGTCGCTGTATGGATTGCTGTTTGCAGTTTAATCGCTTATGCAACAATGCTTTGCGCCACCCATCGGTGAGCATAGACGGCTCTTGAAGCAACCGCTTGCCACACTCAATCACGTTTTCGGCGGAATCCATACGTTGTGCCGCATGGATGAGTTCTGTCAGATAGTCTTGGTTGTCGGGATAGCGCAGTTCGCATTGGCAGATGGCTTCGCTTTGCGAGTTATATACCCGCTTATCGGCTTGGCGCACTACGTGCAGAATAACAGAGTCATACGCCTTGTTCAAATGGTGTCGATGTTTGTACCAATCGGAGGAAGTGAGGTGCATCTCCACGTTGCCAAACCACTCTTGTCCGCCTATACGCAGGTGTACATCGGTGAAGTCGGGACCGGCATCCGTGTTGTGCCGTCCGACGGAGAGAATCTCTATCGGTTTGCCGTCGGTGGTAGTTTGCGGGAATGGTTCCCACAAGCGGTTTTGCCAGATGTAATGCAGTAATATCTCGGGGAAAGCGCCGCTCATTCGGACGGCAAAATTACTGCTTTTTTTGTGTATATGCAAAAAAAGCACTACCTTTGTCTTAATTTTGAGGATGTATGGGGAGTGATAATTCTAAGAAATACATAATTTATAGGAATGAAAAATCATTATTTGCATTACCTCAGTGAGGTGATGACGCATCAGTGGAATGATGCAGCGTTGACGGATTACGGGGAGGAAAAGACGTATACATTCGGGGATCTGGCAGTGGAGATGGAGCGTCTGCATGTGTTGTTTCGTCAGTTGGGAATTAAGGAGGGTGATAAAGTGGCTATTGCGGGGCGCAACTGCGCCAACTGGGTAGTGGCATATCTGGCGGTAGCGTCCTATCGGGGTGTAGTAGTCAGTATCTTGCAGGACTTTAAGTCGGAAGATATAGCCAAACTTCTGGTACATTCCGATGCCAAGGCTCTCTTTGTGGGACCTTATGTATGGCGTGAGTTGCAGCAGCAACCGTTAGAGCAGTTGTCGGCAGTGATTTCGATAGAGAATTTCTCTGTCGTACGTGCTAAAGAGGGCATACTTGTGCCAACTGCCGAACAGATAGATGCCGAGATGAAAACCCGTTATCCGCACGGCATGCAACCATCGGACGTGCATTATGATGTCAATCCGGACGATTTGGCACTTATCAACTACACCAGTGGCAGTACGGGTTCGCCCAAGGGGGTAATGCTGAACGGGCGTTCACTGAGCAACAATGTAGAAGCGGCTATACAGATATTGCCTGTTGAACCCGGGCAACGATTGGTTTCGATGCTTCCGCTGGCACACATGTTCGGTCAGTTGGCGGATTTCTTGTATCCGCTCTGCGTCGGAACACACATCTACTATTTGACCAAATCGCCCACGCCGAGTCTGCTACTCAAAGCCATGGCGGAAGTGAAACCCTATATGGTGGCGACTGTTCCGTTGGTGATAGAGAAAATCCACAAGCAGAAACTCGACCCGCTGTTGAGCAAGAAAATACTCAAAGTATGTTGGTATACTCCGGGGGTGATGAATATTGTTCGCAACCACGTCAAGAAAGCACTCGTGAAAGCGTTTGGCGGGCAAGTGCGCTATTTCCTCTGTGGCGGTGCAGCGATGAACCCCTTAGTGGAGAAGTGTCTGATGGATGTACATTTCCCGCTCTCTATCGGGTACGGAATGACCGAGTGCGGACCATTGGTGGCCGGCAATCCGCCTAAGTATTTCAAGCGTCGCAGTTGTGGTGTACCTGTGCCGAATATGGAGGCCAAGATAGACAACCCTGATGCCAAAGGTGAGGGCGAGATACTGGTACGTGGCGAGAACGTGATGCTCGGCTATTATAAGAACGAAGAGGCTACACGTGCGGCGTTTACCGAAGACGGTTGGATGCGTACAGGCGACCTCGGCTATATCGACAAGCACAAGAATATCTATATTCGCGGGCGCAACAAGACGATGATCTTAGGTGCTTCCGGACAGAATATCTATCCTGAGGAAATTGAGGACAAACTGAATGTGCAAGAAGGCGTAAGCGAGTCTATTATCGTGGAGCGCGAAGGACGTTTGGTGGCATTGATTTTCCCCGACGAGCAGATGAGTAAACGCCTGTCGGTGGAGGAATTGCAACAACTGATGCGCGAGAACATCAAGAAACTCAACAAACTGATTCCCGGTTACAGCCGTGTAAGCGACGTGGAGATAAAGAAAGAACCCTTTGAGAAGACTCCGAAAAAGTCGATTAAGCGATTCTTGTACAAGTGATGTACATAGATGGTCTCCGGTCTGCATTTGTTTTCTGACGCAAGACAAGGAACATACCTGAAACAGCCAGCCCGAACTCGGGTTGGCTGTTTCAGGCTTTTTAATACAGCTCTGCTCTTTTCTCTTTTTTATTTGTATATATCCCAAAATTATCGTATCTTTGCAGCATTGAAAAGGAAGATTATAGTATGGATAATGTATTGAATGCAAAATTCTTGCGAGATCTTAGTTATATCGCTGAGGATGAGAACTTAATGAGGAAACTCTCGGCTTATGCTCATCATTTGTTGGCAACAAAAGCGGATGAGACATAGGGTCTATGAATCTGAAATAGTAGTTATGGTGTTAACCGCTTACGGGCACTATGATGATAAGTAGGAGACTTGGTCAAAAAAACTCCATTGCTTTTAGAAAGTAAAAACATGATACTCGTCCTTGCTGACGGACGATAAAAATGGTCAGCAAATGCAAAGACCCACGCGGTGGCTTTCGGTGACGGACACAGCGGTGAACAGAGAAAGCGGTTGGGTGGGCTTTGTGGACATAGTAATGCGTTTGGCAACTTTCGGGGTCCCCAACGCAACCTGCGCAAGGTTGTGGTGGGGAGAGCGGAGACAATAGTTGTCCACCGCCGATGTAGTCGGCGGTTATTGCAACTATTTGCCGAACGCGACGGCGTTTACTAACGCTTGCAAATCGACCATTGAAACCTGAGAAATTTCAACAAGTCATTCGATAGCAAGACATTAGTAGATGCTCATGGGTGTATCCACACTTGCGTGTACCTGTCGTAGGTATGCGTATGTACGATATACACGCGTGGGTTTCTGCATGTATTTTCGATGACACGGTTTTCTCAGGACCACAATGGCGGATTTACTAACAGAAGTCCGCGTTTTTTGTGTACCTATATGTGAACAAATACGATAATAGGGAGTGTGCCGAAAATCCCATTCAAGAGTAGGCATAAATATTTAATATCTATGACAGATTCATTCTTCGAAATGTATCTTCAACGAGGTTGGGGAAGCATGAACAAAAATGATTTTGAGGTGTACATCTTGTATTGTATGCTTCAAAAAGATGAGTATCGCAATCTGAATGATTACGAACTGAGTGTAAAACTAAAAATCCCGCAGTCCAAAATTAAACGGTTGAGATATGAAGCAGACCTTAAGTATCTGCAGCCGGAGATGAATTCCTATAATGAGCAGTTCCGCGAACTATTGAAGATTGCCAAACCACAAATGAAGGATGAGCAACATGTTGAGTTTGTTATGGAAAATAAAGGATTGTACCTTTATATAGACAACTTGCTTAAGAAAGATGGTCGTTTTGGAGATCGTTCCTTTAATTCGGAAATAATGGTCATCAGTCTTGACAATCTGACCTATTTGCTGACGAAAACGATGCTTTCCGAACAAGAGAAGCAGGATATTCTTTCTGCTTTTCAGAAACAAGACAAAAGTATTACTCTGCAAACGGCTGTATTGGAAATAGTAAAAGCCTTTGCGAAAGGTTTAGGAGAGGGAATAACAGGTGGTCCGTCTGCTATTTTGTGGGATTTTACGCTAACGAATATCACCAAAGTGATACATTGGATTCGCAAATAAATACATTCTAATAACTAAATGACAAATTTATGAAAAAAGTACTACTAAGTATCGCCCTGCTGATGGGAGTGTCAGCGTGGGCGGATGATGTATGGAACTACAATGTCTATGACGATTGTAGTAAGAATGGGTATAAAGGGGGCTATGTACCTGCGCCTGCTGATGTGCAAGCCGTTGACCTCGGTCTGCCAAGCGGCATCAAGTGGGCATCGTGCAATGTCGGCGCCGAGAAACCTGAAGATTACGGCAACTACTATGCGTGGGGAGAAATCTTGCCCAAAGAAGACTATTCTTGGATTACTTACAAGTACGCCAATGGCGATTATAACAAACTCACCAAGTACTGCAACGATGTAAGTTACGGCGATAATGGTTTTACCGATAACAAGACCACTTTGGAACCCGAAGACGATGCCGCTCACATGAATTGGGGTGGCAGTTGGCGTATGCCTACCGATGCCGAGTGGAACGAACTATACGCCAACTGCATTTGGACTTGGACCACGCAAAACGGCGTAAACGGTTACCAAGTAACAAGCAAGACCAATAGCAACTCTATTTTTCTTCCCGCTGCGGGCTATCGCTACGGCACGGATCTCAGCGATGTCGGCGGCAACGGCTACTATTGGTCTTCGTCGCTCTACGAGAGCTACCCTAGCGA
>JBNMHB010000012.1:0-32691 GCA_050872525.1 Bacteroidales bacterium
ATCGTCCGATATGCATATTTTGTCGTTTTTGACGGCAAAATTACTCAAACACTTTCAAATCAAAAAATCAAAGAACGCTTGTAACTACATAAATATCAGTTAGTTACAACAGTATCGCAACAATTTATCGCAACAGTAGTAATGTGAAATTATGGTTAAATGTGTGAAATTTCTGATTTTTTTATGCTTATACGGCTATTGTAATTCTTGGGGCGTTGCTAACTGTTGGTAATGTCTTATTTGCTCGCGGACAAAAACGGTATATCGCGTCTGCTTTTGGAGTGATAAACGGTGTACCGTTTTTTGTTTGCTTTTGGAGTGATAAACGGTGTACCGTTTTTTTTCTGCTTTGGGGGAGTGATAAACGGTGTACCGTTTTTTTTTCTGCTTTGGGGGAGTGGTAAACGGTGTACCGTTTTTTGTCTGCTTTTAGAGTGATAAACGGTGTACCGTTCTATCTGACAACCATACTTATATATATTGTATCCAAATGACATCTGCCTGACATTCTCCTGATATCCACCTGATATCCTCCTGACATCCACCTGACTTTTTAATTATGAATTTATTTGTCAATTCCACTTTTTTGCAGTAACTTTGCAGGCGGTTTTTGCAGATGTCGCTCTTTGAGGGAGACAGATTATACAGACAGATATACTTATGAACGAGTAGATATACTTATGAACGAGTTTTTACAAAAAGAAGAAGAGGTGCTGCGTATGCTTAAGACGGTTTTCGACCCCGAAATACCGGTCAATATATACGACCTCGGACTGATATACAAGATAGATGTTACCGACGATGGTACGTGCAATATCGATATGACCCTCACTGCCCCCAGTTGCCCGGCGGGCGATTTTCTCGTGGAGGATATTCGGCAAAAAGTGGAAAGCGTGGAGGGAATTCGGCAGGTGAACGTGAATATCGTCTTTGAACCCGAGTGGACCAAAGATATGATGAGCGAAGAGGCAAAATTGGAATTGGGAATGATGTGATAATTATGAATGAAGAATTATGAATGATGAATTGTGGCGGGGTGGGGCTTAAAGTAATTCGGATTCATAGTGGAGGGCAAACTTTTAGGTGATGATTTATTTTTTGAGTGATGCACATATAGGGTCGCGGGCATTGGCAGATGCGGCGGAGAACCAGCGGAAAGTGGTTGATTTGCTGCGTCTTATGGAAAAAGACGCCGAGGCGATTTATATGCTCGGCGATATGTTCGATTTCTGGTACGAATACCTGTGGTGCGACCCCTCGAAAGCAGAATATACCCTCTTTTTAGATACCCTCCAATCGCTCACCCGCAAAGGAATACAGATTCATTATTTTGTGGGAAACCACGATATGTGGACTTTCGGTTGGTTGGCACGCCGCACCGGCGTTACCATACACCGTGCGCCGGAAGACATTACGTGCTATGGAAAGACTATCCGTCTCGGACATGGCGACGGGGTAATGCCCTCCAACTGGCAGACCCTCTGCCCGCCTGCTATCCTGAAGAAAATCAGGCGTTTTATGTTCTTGCGCCGCGTATTCCGCTCGCCCGTATTGCAGCAGTTGTTCCGCCTTTTGCCTCCTGCTTGGGGCAACGCTTTTGGCTACCGATGGGCTGCCAACAGCAGGCGCAAAGAGTTGGCGCACCCCTGTCCGTACAAGGGGGAGCAACAGGAAGAGTTGGTGCTGTATGCCAAGGAGCAGGAACGCATGGGCAACCATCGCGACTACTATATCTTTGGACATCGGCATATTGAATTAGACCTGCAAATCAGTCGCGAGAGCAGGGTGCTTATCTTGGGCGATTGTTTCCAGCAATGGACCTACGCTGCGCTCTCGCCGGACGGCGGGTGCATGATGTGTAATTTGGAGGATTATGGACGAGACTTATTCGACTGATATATAACAGATTATGGCTGATACACTACATACAAGGGAAGAGCAGTTGGCGGCGTTTGACCGTTTGCTTACCGTGATGAATGACCTGCGGGAGAAATGTCCGTGGGATAGAAAACAGACTTTCGAAAGCCTGCGTCAGAATACGATTGAGGAGGTTTACGAACTCACTTCGGCGATTGTGAAAGGCGACAAAACCGAGATTAGCAAAGAACTCGGCGACGTGCTTTTGCACATTGTGTTCTATGCCAAATTAGGTAGCGAGACAGGCGATTTTGATATTGCCGATGTGTGTAACCGCCTATGCGACAAGTTGATATACCGCCACCCGCATGTCTATGGTGAGGCGGCTGCCCAAAACGCAGAGGAGGTGAGCCACCTATGGGAACAGGTGAAACTGAAAGAGAAAGGCGGAAACAAAACCGTCTTGGCGGGTATCCCCGATGCCCTGCCATCGTTGGTGAAAGCGTATCGTATCCAAGACAAAGCCGCCAATGCCGGTTTCGACTGGGAGCAGCCCGAAGACGTGTGGGCGAAGGTGAAAGAGGAGATTGCGGAGTTTGAGGCAGAGGTGAAAAACTATGACAATACCAAGGCGACAGCGGAGTTTGGC
The DNA here is from genome assembly GCA_050872525.1 of Bacteroidales bacterium. Taxonomy (GTDB): domain Bacteria; phylum Bacteroidota; class Bacteroidia; order Bacteroidales; family Paludibacteraceae; genus Colicola. The sequence goes on from JBNMHB010000012.1 coordinate 2,507, forward strand.
GATGTGCTGTTCTCGTTGGTGAACGCGGCACGGCTCTACAAGATTCGCCCCGACAATGCATTGGAGATGACCAACTTGAAATTTATTCGCCGCTTCAATTATATCGAACAAAAAGCCGCTGAACAGGGTAAGAACCTGCAAGATATGTCCCTCGCCGAGATGGACGCACTCTGGGACGAGGCAAAAAAAGAGGCATAAAAAAGAATTGCATATCGGCGGTTCCGAATATGCAATTCTGTAGGAAGTCTATTCTACAGGTTGGGTCATCGAGATAGACGCGGGCGAGAACTTCGAGTCGGATTCGACGGTCAGTTTCAGGTCTGCCGAGCCTGTCTTGATAGGTATGTAGTGGAAGGGGAAGACGGCGGTGTTGTACATCGGCTTGAATCGCAACACGCCATGTGCGGGGTCCGATGTGTCGAGCAAGGCTTCCTTGAAACTCGCAATCTGTTCTACGGAATCGATGCCGACAGTCATCTGCGTGCTGTCGTAGGAGATGGAAAAGCCTGTGAGTGTGTTGGTTACGGCGTTGAGTATCATCACACCGCGCACGGTATCGCCCTTGTGAATGGGTTTCATCTTGAATACACCGTTTTCGCCTTTTTTGTCCACTCGGAGCGTGTCGTGATACAGCGAGTCGGCGTGGTAACAAATGAGGTTTCGGCATTGCAATTGGGGAGTGTATTGCGATTGTTGGTTGAGAGAGCACGAGGTCATCAGTACACTCAAAGCCATTGCTGCAAAAAAGAAAATGCGTTTCATATATAATATATATAAGGAGTTATACGTTTATGGGTCAATTTGCTGTCTTGGTTATCACTACAAAAAACGAGCCAAAGGGCTCGTTTGTGCGGCATAAAGGACTCGAACCTTCACTCTGTTAGGAACCAGATCCTAAGTCTGGCGCGTCTACCAATTCCGCCAATGCCGCGTGCTGTCTGATGTAGAAAGCGGGTGCAAAGGTACGACAAATAATCGAAATACGCAAATAATGAATCAAACTTTTTATCATAACCTGCCCAACGGAATACGTGTCGTCCATCGTCGGACGCCGTCTGCCGTGGCGTATGTGGGCGTGATGGTGGGAACGGGTACGCGCGATGAGCAACCCGCCGAGAATGGTATGGCGCACTATGTGGAGCATTGTGTCTTCAAGGGGACGGCAAACCATACGGCGCGACAGATTATCAACAGTATAGAGGGCATAGGGGGCGAGATAAATGCCTATACCACCAAAGAGGAGACCACTTTTTACGCCGCCACGCTCACCGAACATATCAATCGCACACTCCACCTGATTGCCGAGATGGTGTTGTGCCCCACTTTTCCAAAACAGGAAACCGACAAAGAACGCACCGTCATATACGATGAGATAGAGGGATACAACGATTCGCCGAGCGAATTGATATACGATGATTTTGAGAATATAGTGTTCCGCGGACATCCGTTGGCGATGCCTATCCTCGGTACGAAAAAGACCCTTCGGCACATCAGCAGTTCGCCTGCCAACCCGTTGGCTTGGATGGCGGCGCATTATCGTCCGGAGCGTATGGTGGTTTTCTTTCAGGGCAATCTGTCGCCCGAGCGTGTTTTTCATCTTGCCGAGCGTGAGTTCGGCGGCGTGCAGGCGTCTGCCGATACCCTCCTCCGCCAGTCGCCGACGACTATTCCGGCAGCCGAGAAAGCCTTTCGCAAGCATACTCACCAGACCCATGTGATGTTGGGAAACAGGGCATATCCGTTGGGGCATGAGAAGCAACTGACGCTCTATTTGCTCAATAATATCCTGGGCGGGGGCAGTCTCAATTCGCGCCTGAACCTGAGTCTGCGTGAGTCGCGGGGACTGGTCTATACCATCGAATCGACCTATACGCCCCTGTCTGACACGGGCTATTGGTGTATCTATTTTGCTTGTGAGCCGGAGTATTATGAGCGTTGTTTGTCGCTCGCCAAACAGGAGTTGGCACACCTGTGTGATAAGCCATTGAGCGATACTGCCCTCCGAAACGCCTTGGCACAACTGCGTGGGCAGATGGCTATATCGGCAGAGAATCAGGAGAACAACGCCCTTGCGATGGCGAAATCGGTGTTGTATTATGGTGTCGCCCCCACGTGGGAGGAGTCTTTCGAGCGTATCGCTCGTGCTACGCCCCTATCCCTCCAATCCGCCGCCCGCGAAGTTCTCTCTCCGGATTCCCTTTTCTTGCTTACTTACCGATGACCTTCATCTTCTTCTGCCCTTTTGCGTGTCCGTGGTTGTTAGTTACCAACTAACGATACATGACACGTTTTCCATAAAATAAGTCGGGCAAATTGATGGTTCTGTTATCCGGTCAATTATATGTTCCCAAAAATTCCGTTCTGCGTGTAAATTTTCGTGCAAATTGGAGACTTTTTTGCATGAACCAATCTTTTTATAGTTGAAAATTTTATATGTTTTAGAACATAAAAACGCTGTATAAACATCAAAAAAAACGTATGAAAAGCAAAGAAAACGCTCAATTTGCTATTTTATAACAAGAAAAAGAAACAGAGTGTTTGCACAGACAAAAAATAAATAGTACCTTTGCATACTTTTCGTGGTATATACTATTACAGTTCTTAAATAATGAGTAGGCAAAAACAGATGCTGCGACAGAGGATTTTCTGAGATATAAAGTTCTATTATATATAAGGAGTATGAGAAACGGTAGATGTGTTCGGCGTGAAAGTACTCTCTTTTTGGAACAGGAAATACATTAAAAATAAATATAATACAGATGAAAAAGTTCTTTACACTCTTAGCGCTCTGCTTCGTGAGTTTTGCCGTTATGGCAGAGAAGCATGTGAGCGGTGTAGTTGTCGATGAGAAAGGTGAACCTGTGATTGGTGCCAGCGTCCAAGTAAAGGGCACTTCCATTGGTACGATTTCTGATTTCGACGGTAATTTTGCTTTGTCTGCACCCGATGACGCTACTACTCTCGTAGTTAGTTTCGTGGGTATGCAATCGCAAGAAGTTGGAATTTCTAAAAACATGCGCATTACGCTCCGTGAGTCCACAGAGGTGGTGCAAGAGATTGTCGTTACCGGTTATGGTAACGTGTCAAAAGGTAGTTTCGCAGGTTCGGCACAAGCCGTAGATGCAGACGCTATCGAGAAAAAGAGCCCGACGGAAATCTCGAAGGCACTTGCCGGTGAGGTTGCCGGTGTGCAAGTTATCAATACATCGGGTCAGCCGGGTTCAAACGCAACCATTATCGTGCGTGGTGTCGGCTCGCTCAATGGTAGTACCACTCCTCTCTATGTGGTGGACGGTGTTACCTACGACGGCGATGTGTCGTCTATCGATCCGGGTGATATCGCTTCTACCACTATTCTGAAAGACGCTACTGCTACTTCGCTCTATGGTAGCCGTGGTGCGAACGGTGTGGTTGTTATTACAACCAAGAAAGGTTCTTCCGGTGCGAAAGGCAAAATTGACGTAGATGTGAAATATGGTGGCAATATGCGTTTGCTGCCTCTCTACGACGTAATCACCTCGCCGGAGGAGTATGTTACTATGTCGTGGTTGAGCCTGTATAATAGTTATACCTTGGTAGGTAAAGATGGTCAGGCTAAAGCAGTGAAAAATGCAAATACTGCGTTGTATGGTCAGGCAGGTTTGCCTATCGGATACAACTTGTGGGATACTGACGGAAAATACCTGATTAATCCGTATGATGCTTCAGGTAATATCAATCCGTCTTTTGATACGGAGAATGTGCATCGTCGTCATGGCTATGAGAACTTGGAGTCGTGGAAAGATGCTATCTTCCGTGTAGGACAACGCTACGATGCCAGCGTGAAATTCCGTGGTGGTAACGAGCAGGTGAACTACTATACCAGTGTAGGTTACTTGAAGGATGAGGGTTACTATCAGGCTTCTGACTTCAGCCGTTTCAACGTGCGTAGCAATATCGATTTCAACCCCAAGAAATGGCTCAAGGGTAATGTGAACATCGCTTATTCGTATTCGGATATGAACTCGCCTAACCAAGATGGTGACGGTGTGATGAACAACGGTTTCTACTATGTGAACGCTATCCCCGCTATCTATCCGGTATATATGCGTGATAAGGATGGTAACTTTGGTGAGGCTTATCTCGACCCGCGTACAGGATTGCCTTTCTATGACTATGGTGAGGAACTGAACCGTAACTTCGGTCATGGTATCAACCCTGCAGGTTCGCTCCGTCTTGATAAAGAGAGATCGCAGCAACACATGGTGGATGTGAAAGGTTCGTTGGACTTCAAACTCTACGACGGATTGAAGTTGTCGATTAATGCAGGTGTTCACTATTACAACAACTTGGCTTCAAAACTGACCAACAAATACTATGGTGACGCTGCCACTATCGGTCGTATTCTGCAACAATCTACCAATATGTTTACCATCTCGGCACAAGAGTTGTTGGAGTATAACAAAACATTTGGCGACCATACTATCCGCGTGATGGTAGGTCATGAGAACTATATCTATCGTTCGGGATATATATATGGTTATAAGTCCTATTTGGCAGATGGCGGAAGCCTCAACCTGAGTAACGGTATCAAGATGAACGCTACCGAGGGTAACGAAAACCGCTTTGCGTTGGATTCTTACTTGGCTACGGCTTCTTATAGTTACAACGATCGCTATATGGTTACTGCCAACTATCGTGCCGACGGTTCGTCGCGCTACGGAAAAGGACACCGGTGGGGACACTTCGGTTCTGTAGGTGCAGCGTGGATGTTCACCAACGAGCAGTTTATGGATCCGGCTAAAGAGTGGCTCAAGAACGGTAAGTTGCGCCTCAGTTGGGGTGTATTGGGTAACCAAACCGCTTCTCTCTATTCCTATACCGACCTCTATACAATTGAAAACGTAAACGATGAGATTGGTTTCATCTGGGCAAGCAAGGGTAATGACAGTATCACTTGGGAGCGTGCCAACACCACCGACCTTGGTCTGGAATTCTCGATTGGCAAATACATGGATGTAGAGTTGGATTATTTCTACAAGGTTACCGACAACCTGCTCTTCAGCCGTGCCGTAACTCCTTCGCTCGGATATAGTTCGAGACCGGTAAACGATGCACGAATGATGAACCAAGGTGTGGAATTTACCTTCAATATCCACGCAGTAAATACACGTAACGTGAAATTGGATATCCGTTTGAATGGTGCGCACTATGCCAACAAGATGCTCCAGATGCCAGTGGATTACACCAAGGCAGATGGTACAGTAGTACGCCAAGTGATGTCCGGTGCGATGGCAGAGGGACACTCGATGTACGACCACTACACCTTGGTATATGCAGGTGTGGCAGAAGAGTCGGATAAGAATCGTTCAGTTGCTATGGGTGCTGCGTTGTATGAGGCATACTACGATACCCGCTATGGAGAGTTGGGTGCCAATAAGGGAAATAACGAGTACAACTATATCCCCTCGCTCTACCAATGGCAACACGACAACCCCGATGCAGACCAATATCTGGCAAAAACGACCACATCGGACGCAAGTATGGCTACTTTGCAATATGTAGGAAAATCCTACTTGCCTGATTTGGACGGTGGTTTGGGCTTCAACTTGGAGGTTTATGGTGTTACTTTGTCGGCTTCTTGCTCGTATCGTATCGGTGGTTATGGTTACGACTATACCTACATGGCACTTATGGCTGATGACGCTATCGGTGGACACAACTGGCACGTAGATATGCGCAACTCGTGGACTGAGAACAACATGAAGGCGGATATTCCTGCTCTGACAAACGGCTTGGGTGAATTTGCTACATACGCTAACACCACTTCGACCCGTTTCTTGACCTCCAACTCGTTCTTCTCGCTCAACGATGTGCAACTCGGTTACACATTCCCCAAAAAGTTGATTGAGAAAATCAAACTTGAGCGTTTGAATATATATGTATCGGCAAACAACCTCTGCATTGCTACCGCACGCAAGGGTTACAACCCGATGACCTCGTTCACCGGTTCGTCTGATACACACGGATATAGCCCGTTGTCAACCATTATGGGTGGTATCAAGTTGACATTCTAATCTAATAAACTTCAGTTATAGTTCACAACTAATCAACGAAAAGATATGAAAACGAAATTGTATATATTGGGTATTGCCCTCGCTATGGGACTTGTAGGTTGCTCGCTCGACCAAGAGCCCGGGGGTAGCACAATCACCAAACATCAGTATGAAAATATGGATGACAAGGTGAGTGGTACTATCAATGGTGTTTATTCGCGCTTGTATGCCTATGGTGGAGAACACGATGCTTTCGGACAACGTGCCATCGATATGTACGGCGACTTGCTGTGCGGCGATATGGCGATGAAAACACTGCGTTATGGCTGGTTTGGTTCCGACGAATTGGGACAAACTTCGCTGCGTCGTGGATATTTCTGGTCTTTCTACTATGATATCATCCGTCTTTGCAACTTGGGTATCAATGTATTGGAAGAAGAGGGCAGACCTTCTATTGGTGACGCAGAAAACATTACCGATTACGATGAATACGTAAGAGGATACTATTATGCAGAGTTGCTCACTATGCGTGGTTGGGCATATTCGGCACTCTTGCGTTTCTTCTGTGCGGCAAACGAGGCAGATATCAATACCGTATTGGCATTCCCGATTTACACCGAGGCAGATACTAAAGATGATACCACATTAGGTGCTCCGCGTTCCACAATGGGTAGTGCGTTCATGCGCGTAGAAGAGGACTTGAAGACTGCTATTGCATACTTTGCTGCTTATAACAAGATATCACGTGGCAATGACAAACTGCACGTGAATAGCGATGTGGCACGTATGGTGTTGGCATACTCTTACCTCAATAAGGGTGTGTTGGAAACAGGTGATAACAAAAATAAAGCATTTGACGATGCTATCAAGTATGTTGATGAATTGCTTGCTGAGACTACTGCCGAGATTTTGCCCAATGCAGAGGTATTGACCAATGGTTTCAACAATGTAGATACCAAGAGTTGGATTTGGGGTCAGAACGTAACGGTGGAGAACACCACCTCGTTGGCTTCTTTCTGGGGACAGTGTGATATCTATTCCTATAGTTACTCTGCGGCAGGTGACGTGAAAGGTATTGATGAGGTTCTCTATAAGGAGGTTCAGGCATTAGGTTGGGATATTCGTGAAGAATGGTGGGGCAAATATACCCGCAAGAATCCGAAAGTGAAGGATTACCAATATGCTCCCGATGGAAAGTTCTTCTCGGCAAGCAGTACTACCCTCAATGGCGACCGCGATTGGCTGAGCGACAACGTACTGATGCGTATCGAGTTGGCATACCTCATTGGTGCTGAGGCTGCGTATCGCAAGGGTGATAATACCAAAGCCGTTTCTTATTTGACGGCCATTACTGATAAGCGTGTAAAAACGTCTTCGGATGCACAGACGGCTTACGCTACTTACAAAGCAGGCTTGACGGATGCTGAAAAATTAGGAGTTGCTATTCGCTACAATTGGCGTGTCGAGTTGTGGGGTGAGGGATATGGCTTGCAGACCTTCAAACGCTGGAATCAGGAAGTGAAATTGGGCGACAATCGTAAGCGCACCAATAAGACTATATCGCCGACGGCTACTCCGCGTATGTTCACATTCGAGTTGCCTACTTCGGAAACACGTTACAATCCGTTCATCAACAATACTACGGATTTGACGGAAAAACCATAATAGAAAAAAATATTAACCATACAAAATTATTTATCGTATGAAAAAGAACTTATTTATTGTTGCGCTTTGCGCACTCACAACTTTTGCGTTTACAAGTTGTGATGGAAAACCAGGGGAAGAAGGTGATGAGCCTACAACCGACATCAAGATTGAGTTGTCGCAGACATCTATCTCGCTTGGTGTAGGTGCTTCCAGCGACCGTATTATTGCAAAAGTAACTCCTGCCGGTACAAATGTTACCGTGGAATGGAGTTCGGATAATGAGGCAGTTGCTACTGTTAAGTCGGGTATTGTAACCGGTGTTGCAGTAGGTCAGGCTACTATTACGGCTACTGCAGGTACTGCAAAGGCTACTTGCGCTGTTACCGTTTCTGATGACGCTGTGTTGGATAACTTCAGTATCAGTGATTGGGGATTGTTCAATAAAGGAGACATGATTCCCGGTACTGATAGATATGTTACGTTTACAAGTGGCGATAGTGCAAAATGCCAGTTGGGATATGTTGATGTCTTTTTCTGGGATGAAGGTTTGACTTTTGTTAGTGGTAAAGGTTTCGGTGGTTCCGGCTTTATCAGTATTGCTACTATGCCTGTTTATTGGATTGTCGAAGGTCCCAGTGCCGGCTATTATGTAGGTGCGGGTGGTTTCTGGATTGAAGATTTCGAGGGAGACTATAAACCTTATACCACACGTCCCGGAAAACTTGTAAGCGAGCAGAAATATGGTGATTTCTTCAAAAGTCTCACTGTTTATTTGAAAGATACCACTCAGAAACCGAACGTAGATCTCTATGAAGAAGCATTTGAGGGTGTTCAGATGATTATGCTCAATGCTGACAAGGGTACGGAGTCGTACAATGTTGCAAACGTAAAGGCTGCAAAATTGGTAGAGAATCAAGATAATAGCAAAAATTACGCTGCAGAATTGGAATGGTTTGATTTCTTCAGCCCAGACCGTTTCTTTGGTTTGAAGGCTACTTTTGGAGAACAAGACAATCTCGAAAGTATAGTAGAGCCTTATGATATTCGTCGTATCACCAAACAATACACCGATATCGAGAATCAGGAAGAGGGCGTTGCTGAATACCACATCGGAGATCCGAAACGTATGCACTTCAACGATGAGGCTGTACAAAAACAATTGAGCACACTCAAACTTTACAAAAAGTAAGAAGTAGAGAGTTTTCTCAATGAACGATAGGAAGGTGGAACTTTGATTCAACAAAGTTCCACCTTTTTGTATTTATATAACCTGTACTCGTTGGCGTGATTAACGTTGGTTCGATATAACGAAAAACGATAAAAACAAAACGAACATAGCGTAGCATAGACAACGCTTTGGAAACAAATACACGAAAAATTAAATCAAATATACTATGAGAGGGACTGCCTCCGTTAATTACGTGTAATTAGACGTTTCTTTGGAGGAACGTTAATTAACGTGTAATTAGACGTTAATTTTTTTCTTTGAACATATAGTTCGTTGTTTTTTCTTGAACATGTAATTATCCATATAATTAAACCATATAATCGTTTCTTGGGAGGAACGTTAATTATCGTGTAATTAGACGTTAATTTTTCTTGAACATGTAATTAACCATGTAATTGGACCATTAATTTTTTCTTTGGAAACGTGTGATTGGACGTTAATTTTTTCTTTGAACATATAGTTCGTTGTATCACCTATCACCTATTAATCACCTATTAATCACCTATTAATCACCTACTAATCACCTACTAATCACCTACTAATCACCCACTAATCACCCACTAATCACCCACTAATCACCTACTAATCACCCACTCATTATTCTATAGACTCCCTATAGACTCCCGATAGAGCCGCGACAACCACCCAGTGCGGGCAGCAAGGGGTATTTGGAACAGGCTGATGTACAGGCTGATGGAATTCAATAGGGTGTAAAAATGAGGTAAGTATTGTAAATATCAGAAAAAAATAGTATCTTTGCCGACTGATATTGTGCGGATAGAGAAATAAGGGGGATATATATAGGAACTATGGGGGATATAGGGGATATAGAGGATATAGACATAATAGGGGATATAGGTGCTATAGATAATTTTATAGTTCGATGGGGTTGATAAGATAGAATAAATATATACATAAATATGAAAGAAATATCGACAAAAAAACTGTTGGAGACCATTGTGGAGGGTATCCGTAACCGTAAAGGACAACACATTGTACGTATTGACCTGAAAAAAATCAAAGAGGCACCGGTAGAATATATGGTGATAGCGGAGGGCAATAGTGCTACACAAGTGAATGCCATAGCCGACGAGGTGGACGATTATGTACGCACAACCACCCATGTTCACCCGCTTTCGATTGCCGGTCAGGAGAACGGCGAATGGATAGCAATGGATTATGGCACGGTATTTGTCCATATAATGCAGCGTGAGCCCCGTGCATATTACGACATCGAACACCTGTGGGCTGACGGGAAAGTAACCGAATTGGAGGACGAGTAGTCCCCAAAGAGAGAAGACTAAAACCAAAACCGAATGAGTAAGGAACAAAAGAACATGCCGGAAGGGATGAAACCCGACGGCAAAAAAGACCCTCAGAAACCCCGTTTCCGATGGGTGAGTTGGTTGCTATACACCTTTGCTTTTCTGCTGATGGCTGTGTGGCTGTTTGGCGGCGACGAGATAAAGTCGCAGAAGGGATTGAGTTACACCAAACTGACGGCGTACATAGAAAACGACGCCGTGAAAGACCTGTTGGTGTACGATGACAACCATGTGGAGGCTACCATACGCACGACGAGTTATGTGGTGGTGTTTGGCGAACAAGCCAAAGGTGAGCAGGCTAACGGCAAACTGACGGCACAGATACCGAGTGTGGATGAGTTTGCAAAGTATATGGACAAGGTGAATACCGACCGGAAAGAGACAGGCAAACAACCGATAGACGTGAGTTACAAGCCTACGAAGAACTATTGGTATCTCATCTTGATGAACATTTTCCCCATCTTCCTGCTGATATTGTTCATTGTGTGGATGAGTCGCGGTATGGGTAGTGCGGCTTCAGGAGGCGGTATCTTTGGTGTAGGAAAAGCCAAAGCGCAGGTGTTTGACAAAGATAAAAAGGACAAAGTTACCTTCAAAGACGTAGCCGGTCTGACGGGTGCCAAACAGGAGGTGCAGGAGATAGTGGCATTTCTGAAGAATCCGAAGAAATACACCGACTTGGGTGGAAAAATCCCCAAGGGTGCATTGCTTGTAGGTCCTCCGGGAACCGGTAAGACACTGTTAGCCAAGGCAGTAGCGGGCGAAGCGGACGTGCCTTTCTTCTCGATGTCGGGTAGCGACTTTGTGGAGATGTTCGTAGGCGTGGGTGCCAGTCGTGTGCGCGACTTGTTCCGTCAAGCCAAAGAGAAAGCACCCGCCATCATCTTTATCGACGAGATAGATGCCATTGGTCGTGCGCGTGGAAAAAGCGTGATGACAGGTGGCAACGATGAACGCGAATCGACACTCAATCAGTTGCTTACGGAGATGGACGGTTTCGGTACGAACTCGGGTGTAATCATCTTGGCAGCCACCAACCGCGCCGATGTGCTTGACCCTGCGTTGCTTCGTGCCGGGCGTTTCGACCGACAGATACACGTGGAACTGCCTGATTTGCAGGAACGCAAAGAGATATTTGAGGTGCACTTGCGTCCTATCAAGACCGACAATACCTTGGATATCGACTTTTTGGCAAAGCAGACACCGGGGTTCTCGGGCGCAGATATTGCCAATGTGTGCAACGAGGCTGCGTTGATTGCCGCCCGCAACGAGCATAAGAAAGTAGGGAAACAGGACTTTATGGACGCCGTGGACCGTATTGTAGGCGGTTTGGAGCGCAAGACCAAAATTCTGACCGACGAGGAGAAACGCTCTATTGCTTTCCACGAGGCAGGGCATGCCACCATATCTTGGATGCTAAGGTGGGCAAACCCGTTGGTGAAAGTTACGATTGTTCCGCGTGGTGCGGCGTTGGGGGCAGCATGGTATCTGCCTGAGGAACGCCAACTGACCAATAAAGAGCATATCTTGGACGAACTCTGTTCGCTCTTGGGCGGGCGGGCTGCCGAACAACTCTTCCTGCACCAGACCTCGACGGGCGCACTGAATGACTTGGAGCGTGCGACCAAACAGGCATACGCGATGGTGGCATACTACGGCATGAGCGACAAACTGAAAGATGTCAGTTATTACGACTCGACAGGGCGTTACGACTACGGTTTTACCAAACCCTATTCTGACAAAACGGCAGAACTGATTGACCAAGAGACGGCTGCCATAATTGCGGAACAGATGTCGCGCGCGCGCGTCATATTAGAGGGGAACGTCGAGGGACATCATCAGATAGCACAACTGCTGATAGAAAAAGAGGTTATCACCTCCGAAGATGTCGAGCGTATCCTCGGACCACGCCCATGGAAGAGTCGCGGCGACGAAATCATTGAGGCCAACGAGAAACAGCAGGAGGCGGAGACACAGAACGCATCTGCCACCGAAAGCACTCCGCAAACAGATACAGACAACATAACCGTTTCGGAAGGGGCGACAGAACAACCCGCAGAGGTTCAGACTGTTGCGACGGAAGAGACGACACCAAAAAACACTATAAACGATGAAAAAACTAATGCTTAGTTTGGCGTTGCTGACCGCAACGCTGATGATTTCGGCACAGTCCGAAACGCTGCCGCGCGACCCGAATGTGCGCTATGGGCAGTTAGACAATGGTCTGACCTACTACATCTGCCACAATGAGCAACCGAAACAACGTTGCGAATTTCACATTGCGCAGGCAGTGGGAGCCGTATTGGAAGAAGACAACCAAAATGGTTTGGCGCACTTCTTGGAACACATGGCTTTCAATGGAACGAAACACTTCCCCGGCAAAGGGATTATCAACTATTTTGAGTCGGTGGGTGTGAATTTTGGCGGAAACATCAACGCCTACACTTCTATCGACGAGACTGTTTACCGTCTGTCGGACGTGCCTACCTATCGCGAAGGTATCATCGACTCGGCACTGCTCGTGATGTACGACTGGGCTTGCGGACTCTTGTTGGAAGACGAAGAGATTGATTCAGAGCGCGGTGTCATTCGTGAAGAATGGCGCACAGGGTGTGATGCCGACCGCCGCCTGTGGAAAGAGATTCGCGCGCAGAAATATCCGAATAGCCAGTATGCCAAACGCGATGTGATTGGCGACACCGCTGTAATCAACAACTTTGAATACGACGCTCTCCGCTCATACTACCACAAATGGTATGGTCCTGACAATCAGGCTATTATCGTGGTTGGCGACATTGATGTGGACCAGATAGAGCAAAAGATAAAAGCCCTGTGGGCAGATGTGCCGGCACGTGTAAACCGTGGTGAACGTCCGCTCTACACCGTGGAGCACAACACTGCTCCGTTGGTGGCGATTGCAGTTGACCCCGAAGCACGAATCACACGCGTTGAATTGGAATACAAACATGACCAAGCGCCGGTAGAGGTGCTGAACAGCGTAGAGGGATACTTGTATTCTATGCTCACCGGTATGATTACGGATATGCTGAATGAGCGTTTGGAAGAGTTGGCACTCAGTCCGAATGCTACATTCCAAGGTGCGGGTTCCTACTATGGTCAGATTGCCAAACTGAAAGACGCTTTTGTGGCAGTTACGATTCCCAAGGAAGGACACGAAACCGAGGCATTGCGCGACCTGCTGTTGCAAGTGGAGAAGATGGACCGCTACGGATTCACCAACGCCGAGTTGGAGCGCGTTAAGACCGAGTATCTCACCTCGATGGAGACAGCATACAACGAACGTAACAACCGGAAGAACATCGCCATTGCCCGCGAGTGTATCCGCAACTTTGAGGAAAACGAACCCATACCGGGTATCGAGTGGGAGTATCAGTTCAGCAAGCAGATAGTGCCGATGATTGACATCGAGACTATCAACAAATTGGCTTCTGAACTGATTAGCGACAACCCGACCGTGGCTATCACCGGTCCGCTCAAAGATGGTGTGCATATCCCAAGCGAGAAAATTATCCTTGGTATGCTCCAGCAGACCAAGACGATGGAAATAGAGAAGCCGGTTGAGAAAACGATTGATACTCAGTTGGTTAAGAAAGCACCCCGCGCGGGCAAAATAAAAAAGACCACTACCAATGCCGATTTGGGTACTACCGAATGGACCCTCTCGAATGGTGTGAAAGTGGTAATCAAACCTACCACCTTCAAACAAGACGAGATTCTGCTCGATGCATTCTCCTATGGCGGTCTGTCGTTGGTGGATGTTGAGGACCTGCCGTCGGCAAATCTGGCTACTGATGTAGTAAGTTTCATGGGCTTGGGCGATTTCTCGCGCACCGATTTGCAGAAAGCACTCTCCGGCAAAACGGCAGAGGTAGGTGCATCTATCAACGGTTATACCGAGACCCTGAGCGGGTCTTCTTCCGTGAAGGATTTGGAGACGATGCTCCAGTTGGTATATCTGCAATTCACTTCGCCGCGCTATGACGAAGATGCATATCAAACCCTGATGGGCTTGATGCGTAATCAGATGATTAACAAGGACAAAAACCCGAATGCTGTATTTGCCGACTCGGTTTTGATGATGGGCAGCAACCACTCGGAGCGCACCATCCTCTGGAACATCGAAACCCTGAATAAGGTGTCGTTGGATAAGGCGTTGGCTGTTTACAAAGAGCGTTTTGCCAACCCCGCAGACTTCACGTTTGTCTTTGTAGGAAACATTGACCCGACCGACAAAGCCACACAGAAAGTTATCTGCCAATGGTTGGGCGGCATGAAGACCAACAAACAATATGAATCGTTCCGCGACAACGGAGTCCGCACTCCGGCAGGTGTTCAGAAGAACTACTTTGAGCGCGAAATGCAGACCAGAACCGCTTCTAATCGTATTCAATACACCTCGTATGACATACCTTACTCGTTGGCAAACGATATGAATATGGAGATGATTGGTCGTGTTTTGTCCACGCGCTATTTGGAGTCTATCCGTGAGCGCGAGGGTGGTTCGTATGGTGTAGGTTGCGCCGGTATAGTGGATAGGATGCCTGTTTCGCGTGCAAGACTGATTATGCAGTTCGACACCGACCCGCTCAAACAAGAAAAACTGATGGGAATCATCCACGAGGAAGTGAAAACCATTGTGGAGAACGGACCGTTGGCAAACGACTTGGCAAAGGAGAAACAGTCGATGTTGAAAGACTTCCAAGAGGACTTGGAGAAGAATGGAACATGGATGGATGCTCTCTATACATATTATATGTATGGTGTCAATACTATCAAAGAGTATCAAGATGCTGTGAATGCCATCACCGCCGAGACCGTTCAGAACACTCTGCGCAAATTGGTTGAAGCAGGCAACGTATTCGAGGTGGTTATGACTCCTGCACAATAAAGCAACCGACCAATAAAACAAAAAGGGCTGTCTAATTTTTTAGACAGCCCTTTTTTTAATTATGAATCAATACTGGTGCGTTAACTTAGTTATAATGCCGTATAATTTATTGATTTTTACGTAGTTACAAGCGTTCTTTGTTTTTTTTATTTGAAATCTTTTTTTGTATCTTTGCGGAAAAATCCGTAAAGTTATGAATCAAGGTCGGTACATTTTCTCACAAATAGTCGATTTTATACCCAACTATCAACTCGAGAAGTTGATACAAAAGTACAACGGAGACTATCGCGCTCACGAGTTGACAACCTACAATCAGTTTCTCCACCTCTTTTTCGGGCAATTGACCGGTTGTCATTCCATACGAGATATATGTCTGTGTTTGAGTGCTCACAAGAAAATACTTTATTCTCTTGGTTTTCGCAAAACCGTTGACCACACGACATTGACACGAGCCAATGGAAGGCGGGATTACCGCATCCTTGAAGAACTGGGGCAATATCTGATTGCCAAGGTCAGACCTCTATATGCCGCCGACAAATTAGAGGATTTATCCATTGACAATGTGCTATATGCCCTTGATTCAACCACCATATCAACCAGTATCAAATTGGCTACGTGGGCACTAGGCAAATACTCAAAAGGGGCTGTTAAAATGCACACTTTGTTGGACATACGGGGCGGTATTCCTGCCAATATCCATATAACCGATGGCAAATGGCATGACAGCAATGCGCTGGATATATTGCCTCCCGAACCCTATGCGGTATATGTAATGGACAAAGCCTATGTCGATTTTGTAGCCCTATATCGTTTCCATCAAGCGGGTGCTTTCTGGGTAAGCAGAGCCAAAGACAATATGCGTTACCATATTGTTGCAACACGTACGAACTTTAGGGCATCAAGCGGAATCCGATACGATTATACCATCGAATTGGTTGTATCAAAGAGCAAGAAACAATATCCGGTACCTATGCGGCTCATCCATTGCTATGATGAAAAGAACGAAGAAACGGTAACATTTATCACAAATAATTTTGCATGGTCTCCACTTGAAATTGCCAACATATACTGCCGCAGGTGGGATATAGAAGTGTTCTTTAGGTGGATAAAGCAGAACATTGTCATAAAAACGTTATGGGGCTATTCCGAAAATGCGGTAAAAGTACATCTATGGGTTGCAATATGCACCTATTTGGTATTGGCTTTGATTAAGCATGAAAAACAGAGTGACTATAGTATCACAGAGATTGCTACATTACTGAGCATATCTGTTTTCGAGAAGACCGATTTGTCCGAACTCCTATACAAAACCAACGAGGAGAATACTGAACCAGATTCAAATAAAAATATCAAAGGGCAACTGATGATAAACTTTATTTAACGTGAGAAACTTAACGCACCAGTAATAATTATGAATTATGAATTAAGAATTATGAGGGCAGAGGTAATTCATAATTTTAACAAGCCTATCCACCTGACATCCTCCTGACATCCACCTGACTTTTGATGATGAATCTGATAATACCACAGGAAGGAAATCTAATTTGTAAGAAATAACCCCATTATGCGATAATTGACGTTCCTATCTTCCTATTTATATGAGATTTGGGCTTTTAATCCAACTTTTTTGGAGGATATTTGTGTATGTCAAAATTATTTTGTATCTTCGCCCCGAATTTTGTACGAACCTTTTTTTGATACTAAATATAACCTAATAATGAAAAGATTAGCAATCGTTGTTGTTGCGCTGTCTGCCGTATTGTCCTCTCTTTGGGCAGTGCCTGCTGCGCCGTATTCTTTCCGAGTAACTCAACCCGATGGTACAGAGTTGACGGTGCGTCTCGTGGGAGACGAGAATTTCCACTACTATACCTTAGAGGATGGTACTCCGATATTTCAAAATGAAGACGGCTATTGGGTGGAGGATGTTGCTTGGGCTGCTAAAAGCGAAAAAGCACAAGTTCGCAGGGTGGCAAAACGTGAGATGATAGGTGGTGGTTTCCCTCTGAAAGGAAGCCCTAAGGCCTTGGTACTACTGATTGGATTTAAGGATTTGCCTTTTGCGCAAAGCCGTGCGGATTTCGATGCTCTGCTCAATGAGTCCGGCTATTCCTACAATGGTGCCACCGGTTCGTGTCGCGACTATTTTATTGCGTCGTCGGATAGTATGTTCCAACCGCAATTTGATGTGTACGGTCCCTACACAGCAAGCAAGGATATGAAATATTATGGTGGTGCAAATGGTGATAATCACGATTCGAATCCCCATGAGTTGATTATCGAGGCGTGCCAGTTGGCAGCCGATGCGGGTGTTGATTTTTCGCAGTATGATACCAATAATGACGGCGTTTTGGACAATGTGTTTGTTTATTTTGCCGGTCATAACCAAGCAGAAGGTGGAAGTCCGGACGCTATTTGGCCCCACCAAAGCAATTTGGGTTCGTTGAATATCTCGGTGGATGGCAAACGATTAGGCACCTATGCTTGTACTTCAGAATACAGAGGTAACGGAGGAGCGACTCGTGCGTCTATCGGTACGTTCTGCCATGAGTTCGGACACGTACTCGGATTGCCGGACTTCTATGATACTTCCTACCAATTGTACACAGTGGGTAACTGGGATATTATGTGTTCCGGCAACTATAACAATGACGGACGAACACCTCCCACCTATACTTCGTATGAGCGTTTCTTCCTCGGTTGGCTCAAACCGATTCAACTGACCGAGAAGGGGCAGTATTTCTTGGAGCCGCTCGAAACTTCCAATACGGCGTATCTGCTCGCTGCCTCCACACACAACTTGTTGGGAACATCGCCCTCTCCGTCTGAGTTCTTCCTGATAGAGAATCGTCAGCATGTGGGTTGGGATGAACCTTATAACGCCCTTCCCGGTACCGGTATGTTGGTTTGGCATATCGATTATTCGGCAAGTGCATGGAATTCCAACAGCCCCAATAATGGTCCGAAGTTGCTGCGTATGCACTTGGAGGAGGCAAATGGTATTCCATGGAACAAGCGTTCGCAAGGCGAGTCCGGACGTTCGTCTGACCCCTATCCCGGTACGGGAGGAGTTACTCGTTTCACACCGACCTTGCATGACGGGACAGTGCTCAGCGAGCAACACATATTTAATATAGCAGAAACGGGCAACTTGCTGTCGTTCACTTATATAGCAGCCGGAGATGCAGAACTCGCTGCCGACGTGAAAGAGTTGGCATTGGTTACCACTGTTTCTGACGCCAATAAAATTGTCAATTGGAAACCCAAAGCATTCCATCTCACCGGCAAAGGGTTGGATCCGACGGATAATCTCCAACTGAAGATTACCGGCAATTTCTCTATCGCTCTGGCAGACAAAGCACCCGCACGCGGTAACGCCGAGTGGAAAAAGACTGCCACATTGGCTGTGAATGCCGACTCTACCGTATCGCAAACGGTTTGGGTATGCTTCAATCCCGCCAAACAGAATTGTAATGCCGTCAATACGGTGGTTTCCGTTTCGGGAGCAGGCGTAAGTCTGTCTATGCCGATATCGGGTGTTGCCGCGCGTCCTACATACGTTTCCGTACCCAAACTGAAACCCACATCGCTCGTTACACCATATTCGTTCCTGATATCTTGGGAGCCGGTGAAAGACGCCACCGAGTATTATGTTACCTTGTTTAGTGTGGCAAAGGGTACGTCTTCTTTCTTACAGAGTTTTGAGAAGTTTGATTCTCCGTCGGCAGTGGTTGACGAGGGATGGGAAAGCAATACCAACACGGTTACCACGGCTTCTCGCGGCGATGGAAACAAGTCGCTATACCTCAGAAATACAGGCGATTGCGTTACCTCGGAGGAGTATCCGTTCCCCATTACCTCTCTGTCGTTCTGGCTTAACTCTGTTATTTCTGATGTAGATACCACCGGTTTCATTACGTGGGAGGCATGGAACGGCAAGAAATGGGTGGAGATGCCCAAGATGCGTACCAATGTCTTGCGGTTTACACATCAGGAAACCATCTCGCATACTTTTGATGTGGCAGACAACTATACTCGTTTCCGCTTTACCTATATAGATAATGGCGGAGCAGGCGTTGCCTTCGATGCTTTCAATGCCACTTGCTCCGAGAAGGTGGACTATATCTATCGCGGACGTGCGCTCACTATTTCGGATGTAGATGGCGATGAGGAATATACCATCAGCAACATCACCGGGCTTACT
Source organism: Bacteroidales bacterium (assembly GCA_050872525.1). Lineage (GTDB taxonomy): Bacteria > Bacteroidota > Bacteroidia > Bacteroidales > Paludibacteraceae > Colicola. The sequence continues at coordinate 21,855 of JBNMHB010000012.1, forward strand.
CCCTCCACTACCTACTACTATCGTCTCCGTTGTTCCGATTTGGGTCGCGGTTGCGAAGAGCACCTCACCGACATGACCGACCCCGTGCAGATTACCACGATGCCCGGTCTCGGCATAGATGACAAGAGACATCTGTCTATGGCAATCGACTCTATCAACTTTGATAAGCCTACCCATGCAGTCTATTTGCAAAACGCAAGCAATAGTGGCAAATTGTATATCTACAACGCTTCGGGACGCTTGGTATATTCGTGTTCCACCGCGCTCGGGCAGACTATCTATACTATTCCTGAAGAGAAACTTATACCCCGTAACGTGTACATTATCAAGTATGTAGAGGAAAACAAGATGAAACGCAAACAGCGTTGGGCAAAGTTTGTTTTGTAATACAATAATCAATACGCTATCAATATATTATTAGTACATTAGGTACATACAATACGAATCGATGAAGAATTTTGTAGAAGAACTACGATGGAGAGGCATGCTCCAAGATATCATGCCGGGAACAGAAGAGCAACTTAATAAAGAGATTACCTCCGCCTATGTGGGCATAGACCCTACGGCAGACAGTCTGCATATCGGGCACTTGTGCGGCATTATGATGCTCCGCCACCTGCAACGCTGCGGACATAAACCTATCGCGCTGATTGGTGGTGCCACCGGTATGATTGGCGACCCAAGTGGCAAATCGGCAGAGCGTAACCTGCTCGATGAACCCACTTTGCGACACAACCAGGAGTGTATCCAACGCCAATTGGAGAAATTTCTCGATTTCCATTCCGCTGCTCCCAATGCGGCGGAGTTGGTGAACAACTACGACTGGATGAAAGACTATACATTCCTCGATTTTGCGCGCAATGTAGGTAAACTCATCACGGTGAACTATATGATGGCGAAAGACTCGGTGAAAAAACGTTTCAATGGTGAGTTCTCGCAGGGTATGTCGTTCACCGAGTTTACATACCAACTCCTCCAAGGCTACGACTATGTATATCTGAATAAGAACAAAGGTTGTAAGTTGCAAATGGGTGGTAGCGACCAATGGGGAAACATCACCACGGGTACCGAACTGATTAAGAAAATGGGTGGCGGCGAAGCATTCGCACTCACCTGTCCGCTTATCACCAAAGCCGACGGAGGTAAGTTCGGTAAGACCGAAAGCGGAAATATCTGGCTTGACCGTCGTTATACTTCGCCGTACAAATTTTACCAATTCTGGCTCAATGTGGGCGACGAAGAGGCAAAACGATATATTAAAATCTTCACTTCGTTGGAGAAAGATGAGATAGATGCCTTGGTTGCAGAGCATGAGCAGGCACCGCATTTGCGTGCATTGCAGAAGCGTTTGGCAAGAGAAGTAACCATTATGGTACATAGCGAGGAGGACTACAACGCTGCCGTGGAGGCAAGCAATATCCTCTTTGGCAACGCTACCGCCGAGGCACTCCGCAAATTGGACGAGGAGACGTTCTTGCAGGTGTTCGAGGGCGTGGAGCAGTTTGAGGTGAGCCGCGACGAACTGGCAGCCGGCATTGCGCCGCTCGACTTGTTGGCAGAGAAAACCCGGATTTTCCCCAGCAAGGGCGAGGCACGCAAGATGATTCAAGCCAACGGTTTCTCGATGAACAAAGAGAAACTGACCGATGCGCAAACGCCCCTCACCACGGCGGCATTGCTCAACGACAAGTACCTTTTGTTCCAAAAAGGAAAGAAGAACTACTATATTGTAGTGGTGAAATAATATCCGGAAACGGTATATTAACGTGAGTTCGAAATAACGAAAACTTATAAAATAAAGCGAACAAAAACTTTTTTATGGAGCAAGATGTACTGCGATTTGGGGAACGTTAATTAGCGTGTAATTGGACGTTAATTTTTCTTGAACATATAATTAACCATGTAATTAGCCATTTTTTTCTTTGGAAACATGTAATTGGACGTTAATTTTTCTTGAACATATAATTAACCATGTAATTGGACCATTAATGTTTTCTTTGAAGGGAACGTTAATTATGTAATTGGACGTTAATTTTTTGAACATATAATTAACCATGTAATTAGCCATTTTTTCTTTGGAAACGTGTAATTGGACGTTAATTTTTTGAACATGTAATTAACCATATAATTGGACCATTAATGTTTTCTTTGAAGGGAACGTTAATTAGCGTGTAATTGGACGTTAATTTTTTGAACATGTAATTAACCATATAATTGGACCATTAATGTTTTCTTTGAGGGGGAACGTTAATTAGCGTGTAATTGGACGTTAATACACCTATTAGGAAAACAAATACACGAAAAATTACATCAAATATATTCAAATATATAGAGAGTAACAACAACTCAAATATCTATTATCAACAAAAAATATGCGTTATATCTTATATCGAACTGACGGTATATTACAAGACTGCTCCGCACATACATTGTCGGAGCCGTTTTTTTTATACCCAAGCCGACTTGGGCAAGGAGGAGATTGTCGGCGGGGATAGTGTCCATTTAGAAACAGTATAGTCCATTTAGAAACGCAATTATTGGGGAAATTCATTTGCGCATATCAATTCTTTTGTGTAATTTTGCGCAATTTAGTAGTTGTGCAATTTGGCAGTTGCAATTTAGTAGTTGCTCTATTTAGTGGAAAAATGAAACGATTTTATTGTATAGTATGCTTGGTGGTGTGCGTGCTGATGGGGGTACGCGGGCATGAGATGACCGATAGTTTGCAAAATGCGCGTATTACCTTTCGTGGAGCGTGGATAGCCACTGTGGCAAATATCGACTGGCCTACCGCCGAGGCGGTGGGCAATACCGAACAACAGCAGCAGGAGATGATTTTCCTCTTGGATTCGTTGCACAGTATAGGAATCAATGCCATTATTTTTCAGGTTCGTCCTACTGCCGACGCACTCTATTTGTCTGAATTAGAGCCGATTAGCAGTTGGCTGACAGGTGTGCAGGGTGTTTGGGGCGAGCAGACGGCATGGGACCCGCTGGAGTTTGTGGTGGAAGAGGCGCACAAGCGTGATATGGCCGTGCATGTGTGGCTCAACCCTTATCGTGTGAACCTTGCCAAGTCGCCCGTTACGGCGATGTGGCAGAACCATATTTTCAAAAGCAACCCCGAATGGTTTTGGCAATACAACGGACAATGGTATTTCAACCCCGGATTGGACGACACGCGGGACTGGATTTGTATGGTGGTGGAAGATATTGTCAGCCGATATGATATACAGGGTATTCACATGGACGACTATTTCTATCCGTACCCCGCAGGAAAACAGCAAATACCAGATTTGCAGACGTTTAAGAATAATCCGCGCGGGTTTGACAATATCGCCGACTGGCGACGCAACAATGTGAATCTGGCAATACAGGAGATACATCAGGCTATCCGATCGCTTAAGCCGGAGGTGGAGTTTGGTATTTCGCCGTTTGGTGTTTGGCGCAACCAGAGCCGAGATTCTATCCGTGGCAGTGCCACCCGCGCAGGTATCACCAACTATGACGACCTGTATGCCGATGTGTTGCTCTGGATGGAGGAGGGGTGGATAGATTATGTGATGCCGCAACTCTATTGGGAGATAGGCAAACCTGCTGCCGACTATGAGGTGCTGGCGCACTGGTGGGCAGAGCATAGTGCGGGCTGCAAACTCTATATCGGTATGGCACCTTATCGCCTCGAAGGAAAGAAAGAGACCGCCGCTTGGCGCACGGGCAATGAGATTAGCCGGCAAATGCGTCTCAATCGCACCATTCCGGAGATAACCGGGGAGTGCTTCTATTCTACTCGTCCGCTGCTCCGCAATCCGCGGCACGTATGTGATTCTATACGTGCGTTCTATGTGCAACCTTAATCCTTATTTTTAGTTGATCTGAAGCGGGACAAGCCAACGCTTGGTTTTCCTATTATGGAAACTATCTCGCGCTGCCCTATAGGGTGGTGCAAAATAGTGACGGTATACCGTGGCAGTGGTGTAAAAATAGAACATTTACACCCGATAAGGTCGGCTTTTTTTGCCGTCTCGTTACCGTCTTTTCTCCGTGATTACCCGCTTGGTTTCGGCTGTTTGTAAAATAGAACATTTGCGGAGATATGTGTGGCGGGTGGGGCGTTTCCGGCGATGGGGGTGTAAAGTGTAAAGTGGAGTGTGCGTTTCGCATTTTTTTATTGTGTATGTAAAAAAAACGTCGTACCTTTGCAAGGTAGAATGGAAAGTCTGCTTGTAAGGTACAAAACATTGCGTGCAGCAGACTGTTTGCGAACAAAATATCATAGGAAAAGAGTGAATAAAATACATTATATAAACAATACAATAAACATGATTTACAGTAAAGAAGTACAGGAAATGTGTGTTGTAGCCAAGGGTCCGAAGCATGGACCGGCTCCCATCCCCGAAGAGGGCAAATGGGTGAAGGCTACTGAGATTAAGGACATTTCAGGTTTGACACATGGTATCGGTTGGTGCGCACCGCAACAGGGTGCTTGCAAACTGACCTTGAACGTAAAAGACGGCATTATTGAGGAGGCTCTCGTGGAGACCATCGGTTGCTCGGGTATGACTCACTCGGCTGCTATGGCTGCAGAGATTCTGCCGGGTAAGACACTGCTTGAAGCACTCAATACAGACCTCGTTTGCGACGCTATCAACACCGCTATGCGTGAGTTGTTCCTCCAGATTGTTTACGGTCGTACCCAATCGGCTTTCTCGGAAGGCGGTTTGGCAGTAGGTGCCGGTTTGGAAGACTTAGGCAAAGGTCTTGTCAGCCAGTGCGGTACGCTCTTCTCCACCAAGGTGAAAGGTGTTCGCTACTTGCAACTGACCGAGGGATACATCACCAAAGAGTACCTCGATGAGGACAACGAAGTGTGCGGCTATGAGTACGTACACATGGGTAAATTTATGGACGCAATCAAGAAAGGCGTACCTGCTGATGAGGCCCTGAAACAAGTTACCGGCACGTATGGTCGTACAACCAAAGAGCAAGGTGCAGTTAAATCTATTGACCCAAGAAAAGATTAATGCTATGATTCGTCCAGTTCAATTTGAATCACAAGACCGCCGCGAGAAACAGATTCTCGCCGCGCTGAATGCTAATGGGATTGCTTCTATCGAGGAGGCTAACCAAATTTGCGAACAATATGGTCTCGACCCATATATGACCTGCGAGGAGACACAGCGTATCTGCTTTGAGAACGCTAAGTGGGCTTATGTAGTAGGTAGTGCTATCGCTCTGAAGAAGGGCTGCAAGAACGCTGCTGACGCTGCAGAGGCTATCGGTATCGGCTTGCAGGCATTCTGCATCCCCGGGTCGGTGGCTGACGACCGTAAGGTAGGTATCGGACATGGTAACTTGGCTGCTCGTCTGCTTCGTGAGGAGACTCAGTGCTTTGCATTCTTGGCTGGTCATGAGTCGTTCGCTGCTGCCGAGGGTGCTATCAAGATTGCCGAGATGGCAAACAAAGTGCGCAAGAACCCGCTCCGTATCATCCTGAACGGTTTGGGCAAAGATGCAGCACAGATTATCAGCCGTATCAACGGTTTCACCTACGTGCAGACCCAGTTTGACTATTACACCAGCGAACTGACAGAGGTGCGCCGCAAAGCATACTCCAATGGTCCGCGTGCGAAAGTGAATTGCTATGGTGCTGACGATGTGCGCGAGGGCGTGGCTATCATGTGGCACGAGAATGTAGATGTATCCATCACGGGTAACTCTACCAACCCGACTCGTTTCCAACACCCCGTGGCAGGAACGTATAAGAAAGAGCGTATCCTTGCCGGCAAACCGTATTTCTCGGTGGCTTCGGGTGGTGGTACCGGTCGTACATTGCACCCCGACAATATGGCAGCCGGTCCTGCTTCGTATGGTATGACCGACACGATGGGCCGTATGCACAGCGACGCACAATTCGCCGGTTCGTCTTCGGTGCCTGCACACGTCGAGATGATGGGCTTCCTGGGTATTGGAAACAACCCGATGGTAGGTTGCACCGTGGCTTGCGCCGTAAACGTAGCGTTGGCTCTGAGCAAGTAATAGACTGATAATAAGCCGATTATGCTATACTGCCGCCCGACATTGTCGGGCGGTGGTTTGTTATCGGATAGGAATATAGCCGTGCGTTGATTGCGCTTTTTGAGAAAAAATGCAGAAAAATGCGGGATATATTTGCACAATCCAAAAAAAAGCAGTACTTTTGCAGTCGCTTTTGTGAAAGTTGAGTGGTTTCATAAAATAATAGTAGCAAAAGTATGTTTAGACGGTGTCCAATGGTATAAAGGCTATTACGTCAGATTTTGGTTCTGAAAATCTTGGTTCGATTCCAGGTTGGACAACTAAAGAAGGGCTCGCAAGGCTCTTTTTTTAAGCCAAAAAGTGCATATCTTATTCGGAGCAAGTCTCTATATATAATAAGGAGTAGCGGATTGGCAGGTGTGATGGGATACGGGCAGCCACACCGAGTACGCAGAGTACGTTCTACTGCCCCACATTGAGTAACACAAACAAATAGAATGAAAACATTTGAATTGACCGGTACACTCCGTTCGGAGTTCGGAAAGAAGGCAGCAAAGGCTCTTCGCGCAGAAAACCTCGTTCCTTGCAACATCTATGGCGCAGGCGAGAACATCACTTTCACCGTATCTGTGGCTGACGTTCGTCAGTTGATTTACACTCCTGATACGATGATTGTTTTGCTGACTATCGGCGATGAGAAACGTACTGCAGTAGTGAAAGAGATGCAATTCCATCCGTTGAGCGGCAATGTAATGCACATCGACTTCCTCGCAGTAGATGAGACCAAGCCTGTAACTGTTGAGATTCCTGTTCAACTGACCGGTCACGCAGCAGGTGTGAAAGCCGGTGGTAAGTTGGCTCTGAACATGCGCAAGATGAAAGTGAACGGTATCTATACCCAGTTCCCCGACCGCGTAGTGATTGATGTAACCGAGTTGGGTCTTGGTAAGAAAATTGCCGTTGGCGATGTTCATATCGAGGGTCTGACAATGATGAATCCGAAGGACGCTTGCGTAGCAGAGGTGAAAGCAACTCGTCAGAGTGCCGCTGCTGCACAATAATCCGCAAAACGGACACAACAAAAGGGTGGAGAAGCAGGGGCTTTTCCGCTCTTTTTGCTTTTTGTGGCTCCCAAAAAACGGGGCTTTTCCGTTAATGGGTCGTTAATTTTGTTCATTAAAACCATATAAAGAGCCATTAAAAAGTCTTTGTTTTAATGGTGGTTAATAGGGTGAGAATTTACACACTTACAAATTTACACATTCAATAATGAAATACTTGATTGTCGGTTTGGGAAATATAGGCGACGAGTATCAAGGGACGCGCCATAATATCGGGTTTCGTATGATTGACACTTTCGCGGCATCGGTGAATGCCACGTGGGAAGATAAACGCTACGGAATGGTGGCAAAATGCCGTATGAAAAATGCCGAGATGGTACTGCTGAAACCCTCTACCTATATGAACCTGAGCGGAAATGCTGTGCGCTATTGGCTCGGGCAGGAGAAAATACCGGTGGAGAATATGCTTGTGCTTGTGGACGACCTCAATCTGCCTTTTGGCTCTATCCGTATCCGCAAACAAGGGTCGAATGGAGGGCATAACGGATTGGGCAATATCCAGTCGGTGCTTGGTACGGAGAATTATGCACGCGTGCGATTTGGGATAGGAAACAACTTCAGCCGTGGCGCACAGTGCAATTTTGTGTTGGGCAGATGGACCGATGAGGAAGAACAACAGATGCCCGACCGTATGAAAGTGGTTTGCGAACTGATTCCGTGTTTCTGTTTGCAGGGTATTGACCGGACAATGAATCTCTATAACGGGAAATAAAATAGTTTGATAGAGAAGGTAGCATAATATGTTACATAGATAGTAAGGTTTCGATACTCGATAATAGACATTTGCAGGGTAGGTATGGCGCGTTTTGGGAAACATCCGTGGGTGCTGGTTGCGGGGAATCTGCTGGTGGTGATGGCGATTTATTCGCTGTCGCGGTGGTTTTTCTATGCCATCAATACCGACATGTTTCCGGATGTGTCGAGGGCGCACCTATGGGAGATGATGCGCGGGGGTGTCCGTTTTGACCTCACCGCTGTGCTCTATCTCAACTCGGTGTATATTCTGCTGATGCTTTTGCCTCTGCCTACCTGGATACGCAACCATGCTCATTATCAGCGTGTTGCACAGTGGTTCTACGGACTGCCCAACGCGATAGGTGTTGCCGTGAACTGTGCCGATATGGTGTATGTGCGGTTTACCGACCGGCGCACCACTTGCACGTTTTTCTCTGAGTTTCAGCACGATAGCAACCTTGTCTCGATATTTCTGCAGTCGGTGGTGCAGTATTGGTATGTGAGTCTGTTTGCGTTGGCGATGATTGGGCTGATAGTGTTCTGCTCGCGGCGCAAAGCGTATGTGGCGGATGGGGATAAGTGGCTGTATTACAGTGGAGAGACGGCACTTCTGTTGGTGTCGGCATATTTCTGTGTGATAGGAATTCGAGGCGGTTTCGGCAGGTACACACGCCCGATAACCATCTCCAATGCTCTCCAGTACACCGACACTCCGCAAGAAACGGCTATCCTGCTCAATACGCCCTTTTCGCTGATGAAATCGCTTGAGAACGAGACCTATATCAATCCGCACTATTACGCTGATAATGAGTTAGAAAGTGTGATGACGCCTATACATCGAGGCGACTCGGTGGTGGTGGAGCGACCGCTTAATGTGGTGGTGCTGATATTGGAATCGTTCTCGAAAGAGTATATCGGTTTCTACAATCACGACCTCGACGGCGGAACTTATACAGGCTATACTCCGTTCCTCGATTCGCTCTTGGCGCATAGCGTAACATACAGATATTCATACGCTTCGGGGCGCAAGTCGATAGACGCTATGCCCTCGGTGCTGTCGTCGATACCTATGTTGATAGAACCGTATATCGTTACGCCATACTCCACTAACGCCGTGTCATCGTTGGCGGATTGTCTCGGGCGCAAGGGATATACTACGGCGTTCTTTCATGGTGCGCCGAATGGCAGTATGGGATTTCAAGCATACGCCCGTTCAGCGGGATTTGATGCCTACTATGGTATGGACGAATACGACGGACCGGAGGCTTTCGACGGTACGTGGGCAATATGGGACGAGGAGTTTTTGCAATACTATGCCCGCACGATGAGCAATATGTCCGAACCGTTTATGACGGCGGTTTTCACGGCGTCGAGTCATCACCCGTTTCGTGTTCCGGCGCGTTACGAGGGGGAGTTCCCGAAGGGGCAACTGCCTATCCATCAGTGTGTTGGCTATGCCGACCATGCGTTGCGCGAGTTCTTTGCTTATGCCAAGACGCAACCGTGGTTCCGCCATACGCTGTTTGTGCTTACTGCCGACCATACCAACCAACTCACCCATCCTGAGTACACCAATGCCAAGGGAATCTTTGAGGTGCCGATAGCGTTCTATCAGGCAGATATGCAGGGCGAGGAGCGTACGCAAGCGGCTGTCAGTCAGACAGATATAATGCCATCGGTATTGGCGTATCTCGGCTATGGCAAATCGTATTTCGCGTTTGGCGAGGACGCGCTGACCTGTCCGAAGGTACACCCGTACGCCGTCTGCTACAACCATCCTGTTTATCAAATTTTGTCCGACAGTCTGTTGGTGCAGTTCGACGGACAGCAGGTTACGGCGGTGTACAACTATCAGAAAGACAGGCGGTTGCAACGGAATATCATAGGCGAAGCCAGCGAAAACGGTGAGGTGCGGGCGATGGAGAGTTACCTGAAAGCGTATATACAGCAGTATATTTCGCGAATGATTGACAACCGACTGACTTGTGCGGTGGAAGTTAATCGTTAATTGCATAGAAAAAATAAAACCGCTTTGCCTTCATAATTCAAAATTCATAATTATCTTACCGATGGAAGTTAGAGTAGATAAATACCTGTTTGCCATGCGTCTCTACAAGACGCGTACTATTGCGGCTGAGGCTTGCAAGAAAGGACGAATCACGATGGGTGGTGCGCAACTCAAGCCTTCGCGCACGTTCCATATAGGTGATGTTTTCTCGGTGCGCAAGGGTCCGATAACCTACACCTATCGTATCAAGCAACTGTCGGAAAACCGTCTTGGTGCGAAGTTGGTGCCTGATTATCTGCAAGATATAACTGCTCCTGACCAGTTGGAGTTGCTCGAACTGGCACGCCTTGCAGGGCAAACAGGGCGCGACCGTGGCACGGGAAGACCTACCAAAAAAGACCGCCGAGAGATAGAGACATTCCTCAGCGATGACTATTTAGATACAATAGATTTTGACGATGACGATGAAGAATAAAAAGGAAAACATTGCCGAATATATCCTCTACCTATGGCAGATAGAGGACTATCTCCGCGCTTTTCCCGCGCAGGCGGAGAGCGTACCCGAATTGCGCCAACTCAGCGAGATGATGCACCGCGAGGGAGTAGCGGAAAGCGGGCATATCCAGTTGGCGAAGAACGCGCTCGCCGAGATGGAGGAACTACACCTGTTGCTGTTGGATAAGGAGGCGACCTATCGCGCTGCCGTTCTGCAACTTACGCCTTCGTTAGCGTTGCTGAAGTCGAAGACCGACCGTCCGACGATGTCCGATGTGGAGGCGTGTCTGACGTTCTTGTATCAGATAATGCTCCTTCATCTGCAACACCGTCCTATCTCTGCCGACACCGAAGCCGTGCAGAAACAGGCAACGCAACTGCTTCAGTATCTGAGCCGTACCTACCGCGATGCCAAGGATGCCGAATTGGACGGAAATAACATATAATTAACCACGAATTA
>JBNMHB010000013.1:0-30888 GCA_050872525.1 Bacteroidales bacterium
ACCTTGGTTATACCTTACAACCATTTTAATCCCTATAAAATATGAAAAAAGATAAATTCCTCATCGCGCAGCGCAACCGCCGTATCATTGCGCACTATGCGCAACAAAAGGCATAAAAATGTTGTACCTTTGCATTGTTTTATGAGAGTTGATGAGTTGATGCGTTTATGCGTTCATGCGTGGTTGAAAGAGTTAATGAGTTGAACCGGTTTAACTTATCAACTGATTAAACCACGCATAAACTGATAAACTAATAAACTGATAAACCAATAAACCCATCAACTACTCTCCACTGCACTACATGGCCCCAAGCAGACACGCTACAACCCGAAAACCTGAAAACGCCTATTTCCGTTCTTCGCACTTGCATATTTGCGAAAAAGATAGTACCTTTGCACGTTCATTATAATTTAGGGGAAATATATGTTGCCAATAGATTTTATCGATAGCATGCGTCAGCAGTTGGGAGCGGAGGCGGATGACCTCTTTTGCGCGTTGGATTCAGAATCGCCCATTAGTATTCGTCTGAATACCAAGTTGGACGTACTTACTTTCGACTGCGACACCGATGAAGTCCCTTGGCATTTCGATGGTTATTATCTCTCTTCTCGCCCGCAGTTCACCCTCGACCCGCTTTTCCACGCCGGTTGCTACTATGTGCAGGAGGCGGCGTCTATGTTTGTGGAGCAGGTGCTGAAGCACTATATACGTCGCGATAGTATCGTCTTGGACTTGTGCGCTGCCCCGGGCGGCAAATCCACGCTTGTCAGCGAATATCTCGGCGACGATGGATTGTTGTTTGCCAACGAAGTAGTCCGTCAGCGTGTGTTTGTCTTGAGTGAGAATGTGCAGAAATGGGGCAATGGCAACACGGTGGTAACGCACAATACGCCTGCCGAATATGGTGAGCGGTGTGCCAACCTGTTCGATTGTATTTTGGTGGATGCCCCCTGCTCGGGCGAAGGTATGTTCCGTAAGGACCCTGCCGCCCGCGATGAATGGAGTCTTGCCAATGTGAAGATGTGTGCCGACCGCCAACGTTCTATCCTGACCGATGTGTGGGACGCACTCAAGCCGGGCGGAATACTCATCTATTCCACATGCACGTTCAATACTTTGGAGAATGAGCAGAATGTCCAATGGATGGCAGACACACTCGGTGCAGACATCTTGCCTATGCCCACCGACCCAGCATGGGGTATCAGTGAGGGGACCGTCGGCTACCATTTCTATCCCCATCGCACAAAGAGTGAAGGATTGTATATCTGTGCCTTGCGCAAGCACGAAGCGAGTTTCGTACCCTTCAAGGCGAAGCCCGGCAAGCGCACCACTGTGCCTGCCAACGAGAAGGTTATGCGTGCGTGGTTAAAGCACCCCGACCATTGGGCTATCCGTCAGAACGACCGTTTCTCAACCGCCTATCCTGCTCGTTATAAGGAAGTTATCGACTATCTGTCGTCGCAACTCACTTGTATCTCTACGGGCTTTGGTTTGGGAGAAGAGCGTGGAAAAAGTATTGTCCCGCAGCATGCTCTGAGTATGGCAAAGGACCTCCGCAAGGAAGCCTTTCCGCAGTTGGAACTCACGCGTGAGCAGGCATTGAGTTATCTTCGCACAGAGGCACTCAACCTCGATTTGTCCAATCTCCCCACCGGCATAGTTCTGCTTATCTATGAGGGGGTCCCACTTGGCTTTGCCAAGAACGTAGGCTCACGTCTCAACAATCTCTACCCCAACGAATGGCGTATCCGACACCTGTAGAAAGAAGTTTCAAAGAGATAGAATCAGTATCAGATTGAATAGTGGAAGAAAAAAACAAAATAGAAGTAATAGGTGCGAGGGTACATAACCTGAAGAATATCAGCGTCAGCATACCCCGCAATCAACTGACCGTGATAACCGGCTTGTCGGGAAGCGGCAAGTCGTCGTTGGCGTTTGATACTATCTTTGCTGAAGGGCAGAGACGATATATAGACACGTTTTCATCGTATGCGCGAGGGTATATCGGCAATATGCAACGTCCCGATGTGGATAAGATTACAGGGCTCAGTCCGGTCATCTCCATCGACCAAAAGACTACGGGCAAGAATCCGCGTTCCACGGTAGGGACTATCACCGAGATTTACGATTTCTTGCGTCTGCTCTATGCCCGCGCGGGCGAAGCGCACTCCTACCTGACAGGCGAAAAGATGGTGCATTATACCGACGAGCAAATCGTGGATTTGATTGTGAGCAATTATGCAGGCAAGAAAATTCTGCTGTTAGCACCGATGGTGAACAACCGAAAAGGACATTACAAAGAGTTGTTCGAGACCATTCGCCGCAAAGGTTATATGCATGTGCGTGTGGACGGCGAAGTGCAAGAAGTGGTGCGCGGAATGAAAGTGGACCGCTACAAAAATCATAGTATCGAAGTGGTGGTGGATAGGTTGGCTATAAAACCGGCATCATCATCGGTAGCAACAGAGGAGGATTTGAAACGCTTGCGACAGTCGGTAGATAAAGCGATGACGCAGGGCAACGGAGTGATGATGATTGTCGAATGGACCAAAGCAACCAAAGACGAAGTCTCTCAACCGCGCTATTTCTCACGCAACCTGATGTGTCCGACGACGGGACTGAGTTACACCGACCCCGCACCACATACATTCTCTTTCAATAGCCCGCAAGGGTGGTGCCCGTGTTGCAAGGGCTTGGGTAAAATCACCGCTGCACAAGCCACCGACGAGGCACGATTGGACGACATAGTGCATGACGATACCGATTGGTATCAGCGTATGTTGGAATACGTGCAGGAACAAGAAGAACAGAAAGAAGGGCATGAAGAAGACGTGATAGTCTGCCCCGAATGTGGTGGAAAGCGTCTTAATAAAGAGGCATTGAGTTATAAAATTGCAGGCAAGACCATCGCCGACCTGACGGAGATGGACATAGATAAGTTGTTGGAGTTCCTGACCACTCTTGCACAGGGGAAAGGGGACGATATTTTTACCCATCTGAGCAGTCAGCAACGGGCGATTGCAGAACCGATACTCAAAGAGATTTGTGTGCGGTTGCAGTTTATGCAGAGCGTGGGACTGAGTTATCTGAACCTCGGACGCGGTTCGGATAGTCTGTCTGGAGGCGAAAGTCAGCGTATTCGATTGGCAACACAGATTGGTTCGCGCTTGGTGAATGTACTATATATATTAGACGAGCCGAGTATCGGTTTGCACCAACGCGATAATGAGCGACTGCTCTCCTCGCTGAAAGAGTTGCGCGACATGGGCAATTCGGTGATTGTGGTGGAACACGATGAGCAGATGATGCGCGAAGCGGATTATGTGGTGGACATTGGTCCGAAAGCAGGACGATTAGGCGGAGAGATTATGTTTGCCGGAACGCCCGCCGAGATGCTGCATACCGACACGCTGACGGCGAAGTACCTGCGTGGCGAGTTGCGAGTTACCCCCCCCGAACAGACAGCACCGGCAACCGATGAGACTGTCCAATGGCTGACTTTGCGCGGTTGCAAAGGCAACAATCTGAAGGATGTAACGGTACGTATTCCGCTTGGTAAGATGGTTTGCGTAACGGGTGTGAGTGGTAGCGGAAAGTCCACATTGGTGAATCAGACACTCTATCCTATCTTGTCGCAGAAATTCTATCGGAGCCTGCAAAAGCCATTGCCTTATGATAGCATTGAGGGCGTTGAGTATATCGACAAAGTGATTGCCGTTGACCAATCACCAATAGGTAGGACACCGAGGTCGAACCCGGCGACATACACCAATGTATTCAACGACATACGCGAGTTGTTTGCGCAACTGCCGGAGTCGAAGATTCGCGCGTGGAAGGCGACACGATTCAGTTTTAATACCAAAGGCGGGCGTTGCGAAGAATGTTCCGGAAACGGATACAAGACAATACAAATGCACTTCATGCCCGATGTATATGTGCCTTGCGAGGCATGTGGTGGACAACGGTACAATAAAGAGACCTTAGAGGTGCGTTTTAAGGGAAAAACCATCGCCGAGGTGTTGGATATGACTGTAAATCAAGCGGTTGAGTTCTTCGAGAGCCAACCTTATATCTTGCGCAAGATAAAAACGATTCAAGATGTGGGATTGGGTTATATCAAGTTGGGGCAGTCGTCCACATCTCTTTCGGGTGGTGAGAGCCAACGTATCAAATTGGCCACCGAACTGGCACGCCCATCAACCGGTAAGACCTTATATATATTAGATGAACCGACAACGGGCTTGCATTTTGAGGATATCCGTGTGTTGCTCGGTGTATTGCGCAAGTTGGCAGACAAGGGAAACACGGTGCTGATAATTGAACATAACTTAGATGTGATTCGCAGTTGCGACTACCTGATAGATATGGGTCCCGAAGGCGGCAGAGGCGGTGGAAATTTGGTATGTGCAGGAACAATTGACGAGGTTAGCCAATGCAAAGAGAGTATCACAGGAAGATTCTTAACCTATCCAACCTCTCCCCGATAGGGACTTGAATCATAGCACATGAAATAATTTACACGCAGTAATATACATGCAGTAACTTCACATTTGCGGAGCAAATACCTACTATACAGTTGATTACCAATTCATTAGCCATAATGTCGATTGTACTGGGAGTGATACTCCTTGTACCGCTTGTGTGCCGAAAGATACATGTGCCAAGTATTGTCGGCTTTATTTTGGTGGGGATTGTGATAGGTCCGTACGGACTGAATATCTTTGCGGAGAGCGAAACGATACGTGTGTTAGGTAAGATGGGAATGCTCTATATTATGCTACAAGCGGGTATAGAGATAGACATGAACGATTTTAGCCAACATAAACGCAGTGCGTTGGTGTTCGGTTTATATACTTTCCTGATTCCTTTTATATTGGGTATGGCGACAAGTCGCCTGATGGGGTTCAGTTGGGCGACTTGTGCTCTGCTTGGGGCGATGTATGGTAGCCACACACTGATGACTTACCCCATTGTCAGTCGCTATGGCATACAGAAAAATGCGGCGGTAAATATCGTCGTGGGCGGAACGATGGTGGCGATAACACTGTCGCTGATGGTGTTGGCGGGGCTGAAAAGCCACCTGACCGGCGATGAGAATCCTCTGTTCTGGTGGACGTTGGCAGGCAAGGTCGCCCTATTCACCGTGATAACCTTGTGGACATTTCCATTCCTTGTACAAAAAGCGTTTAAGCGACATCAGGAACCTACATTCTGCTTTATGGTGGTGATGGTGGTGCTTACGCTGTCGTCATTTCTTGCCGATTGGGCTGGATTGGAAGGCATACTCGGAGCGTTTGTGTGCGGTGTGGCATTAAACCGATTGGTACCTAATCGCTCTACTTTGATGGACCGTATCAACTTTGTGGGAAACAGCATTTTCGTACCTCTTTTTTTGCTTGATGTGGGCATGATGATTGATATCAGCCTGTGTTGGCACGGTTGGACAACCATAGCCATCGCCTGCGTGATGATTCTGACCAAACTGACAGGTAAATGGTTTGCTGCGTGGGCAGCACAAGGCTCATTTCACCTGAGCGGTGTAGAACGACAACTGATTTTCGGTCTTACCCACGCAACAGCGGCGGGGACGCTGGCAATAGTAACGATAGGTTACCAAGTGGGGTTGTTCAATTCGGAAATACTGAATGGCGCAGTGCTGATGATACTTATATTGTGTACCATCTCGTCATTCGTAACGGAGCATGCGGCGAAACGAATTGCGCTGCGGGAAGAGGTCAAATTAGAGAGCGAAAGGACAGAGGACGAGTGGATTGTGATGTCGGTGGGCGAAGACTTGCACGACCAAATGAAAGAACTGAGCCATTTGAGTGGTCTGTTCGATACGGAATATATACAAAGCGACGATTGGACTGACGCACGAAAAATCATTGAAAGACGCGGCAAATCGACGATTGTTTATCACGAAGTACAACCCTTGAACACTATCAATCGACTATTGGTTGCAGTGCCACGATATGCCGAAAAAGAGTACGATTTTGTTTCTTGCTTTGGGCAGATACGTCGTTTGAGCAGCCAACTTGGTGCCAAAGTGGTATTCTTTGCTAATGAAGACACACAACGTGTGCTGAAAGCGTTGGCTATACGAAAAGGAAAATCGCTGCGGGCATCCTATCGCGAAATGGGAGATTGGGAGGAAGTGCTGATGATGGCAAAAGAAGCGGAAAAAGATGATATGGTGGTAATGGTGTCGTCGAGACACGCCACAGCCAGTTACAACCCGCTTTTTGAACAGATACCGGAGATGCTCAGACGTTTCTTCGACAAACAGAACTATCTGATTATCTACCCCGAACAACAAATGGGCAGTGAAGTGTGTGATGTCTTCCTTACCGAGATTCCGCAACCCAGCCGCGCATGGAGAATGTTGACCTTGAGCAAGCAATGGATATTGCACTTGATACGCCGTCGGCAACAAAGAAGAAAAGAACATTAGACATCAAAATGTACCTCAGCAAAAAACCGATATATCAGACCATATACAACAAAAAAGGAGAGCGTTGCTCTCCTCCTTGTGAACCAGCTGGGGCTCGAACCCAGGACCCCATCCTTAAAAGGGATGTGCTCTACCTGCTGAGCTACTGATTCATGCTCTTTCTCAAAAGCGGGTGCAAAGGTACTGCTTTTTTTTGAAACCTGCAAATGTTTGAGTGATATTTTTTACTTTTAGATGATAAAACTTACAATATGAACATAAACAGAACATATTCGCGTCGAAAAACGACACAAACGAAGGTTGGAAACATAGAAATAGGCAGCAATTCGCCTATTCGTATTCAAACAATGGCAAACACTTCCACCAATGATATTGAAGGAAGTGTGGCACAGGCACAACGCTGTATCGCTGCCGGAGCGGAACTGATTCGCTTTACGACACAAGGTCTTCGCGAAGTGGAATCTTTGCACAAGATACGTACGGAACTCCATTCGCCGGTCCCCCTTGTCGCCGATATCCACTTTCAAGCCGATGTGGCAGACGCGGCGGCGCAAGTGGTGGAAAAAGTACGTATCAATCCGGGTAATTATATCGACCCCGCGCGGAAATTTCGCCATATCGACTACAGCGATGAGGAATATCAAACAGAACTCGGACGCCTCCGTGAACGTTTTGTACGCCTATTGAATATCTGTCGCACACATCATACGGCTATCCGTTTGGGCGTCAATCATGGTAGTTTGAGCGACCGTATTATGTCGCGCTACGGTGATACGCCGGCAGGCATGGTGGAAAGTGTGATGGAGTTTCTGCGCGTGGCTGTGAGCGAGCAATTCGAAGACATCGTCATTTCCATAAAAGCCAGCAACACCCGCGTCATGGTAGATACAATGCGTTTGTTGGTAAAGCAGATGGACCGCGAAGGTATGGCTTTTCCGCTTCATCTGGGTGTAACCGAGGCTGGTGAAGGTGAGGACGGGCGTATCAAGTCGGCAGTGGGTATCGGTGCATTGTTGGCAGATGGTATCGGCGACACGGTGCGTGTGAGTCTGAGCGAATCACCCGAGAAAGAAATACCTGTGGCACAGGCATTGGTGGACTATTTTGCCAATCCGCAGAGTATTCGCTATGCCAAAGATACACATACCTCACAGGAAGGCGACACTGTCTTCTATGCCAATACAGAAACCGATTGGGCTTTGTTCCAATTGCATGCTGCCGCCGAATGTGGCAAATGGTTATGGGAATATGGTGCGACTAACTTGATTTTGCGTAATCCCAATTTCGCCGCCGAGGCATTGGAACGACTGAGCAAGGATATTCTGCAAGCCGCGCGCATACGTATATATAAAACGGAGTATATTTCCTGTCCGGGGTGTGGACGCACAATGTTTGACTTGGAAAAGACCATTGCGGAAGTGAAGGCAGCCACAGCCCACCTCACCGGTCTGAAAATAGGCATTATGGGTTGTATCGTGAATGGCCCCGGCGAGATGGCAGACGCCGATTATGGTTATGTGGGGGCAGGGCGCGGACGTATCAGCCTCTATCGCAACAAAGAGTGCGTTCTGAAAAACATCCCACAGGAAGAGGCCGTAACCGCCCTCCTCAACCTGATAGAATCCGACCAACAAACACCCCAAAACCCACTCACAAACCGATAAAATAGTAATATTTTTTTTGCTTGTGTATTTCAAAATAAAGTCGTAATTTTGTACGTCTGAAAATTTATAAAATATGAAAATAGTTCATACATCGGATTGGCATTTAGGGCAAAACTTTTTTAATTTTGACCGGGTGGGCGAGCAAAAGAGTATGCTTCGGCAGGTGGAAGAAATAGTGCGGGTGGAACAGCCTGATGTATGTATCGTGGCGGGGGATATATATGATGTGGCGCAGCCGTCGGCGGGTGTGCAGAAGATGTTTCAAGATGCAATATTGGGCTTGCATAATGCTTGTCGGGGAATGACGATTGTGTGTATTAGTGGTAATCACGATAGTGGGGCGAGGCATATCGTTTATCAGCGTCCGTGGGAAGAACTAGGAGTATATATGGTGGGGACTATAGCGAAGGATAATCCGGAAGAACATATAATCAAGATAGGGGACAAGGGGTATGTGGTGGCAGTGCCATACGTCGCATCGCGCTTGATGCCTGATGGTTTCTTTCAGCAGTTGTATGACCTTGTAAATGAGCGTAATACCGCACAATTGCCGGTGGTGCTGACTGCGCATCTTGCGGTCTCGTATGCTGACCACAGGGGAAATGATGTGTGCGATAGGTACATCGGGGGGATAGAGTGTGCTGACGAGTCGGATTTTTCGCGCTATGACTATGTGGCACTGGGGCATATACACCGAGCGCAATTTATAGACAGCAGCAAGCGTATTCGGTATGCGGGGACTCCGTTGCCCACGAGTTTTGATGAGGTATATAGGGGGTGTGAACACACGGTGTCTGTAGTGGAAATACCTCGCGGAGGGGATATGCCTATGCTCCGCACAATACCTATCACTAACCCTTGTCCGTTGGTGAATATCCCTGCGGAGGGTGCCGCAGAATGGGGAGAGGTGAAGAAACAACTGATGGCTTTTCCTGACGATTTGCGGGTATATTTGCGTTTGTGTGTACAGGTATCGGCGGGGGGAAGTCTGCCTATGGCGGACGCGGAAGTGAGAAAATTATTGGAGGGGAAAGCGGTGCGCTATTGCTATACGCAATCGGTACGGACGGCGCAAACAATGGGAGAAAATAGGCATACCCGTCTGACTCTGGGCGAGTTTCGCGAGATGTCGCCAATAGATGTATTGGAGCGTTGGATGGAAGGTCAGGGCGGCACGCTTACGGATGAGCAACGGAGGATGTTTCACGAGGCGGAGGAGCAAATCAACAACGACTAAACCACTGTTACTATGAAGATACAATCACTCACGATACATAATATCGCGTCTATCGAGGACGCCACGATTGACTTTTCTGTCGCGCCTCTCTGCGACACCGATATTTTTCTGATTACAGGTGTTACGGGAGCGGGAAAAACCACTATCTTGGACGCTATCTGTTTGGCACTATTTAATACCACACCACGTTTGAGTCGGTGCGACAAACGGAAGGTAATGGTGAACCAAGACAATATCACGGCACAAGACCCGCGCAATATAGTGCGTCTAAACACAGGGTATGCATCGGTAAATCTCTCTTTTGCGGGTACTGATGGCAATGATTATCGTGCGGAATGGTCGGTGCAACGTGGCAAAAAGCACCAACTGACCACGCAGTTCGATTCAGTACTTTGGGTTTTGCACAATCTGACAACCGAAGGAATGGTAACGGGGAGCAATGCAAATCAATATCCTGAAGTGCGCGATGCCATCGCAAGCGCGATAGGTATGGACTTTGTTCAGTTCTGCCGCACGACTATGTTGGCGCAAGGACAATTTACGGAATTCCTTCAAAGCGGCGAGGAAGAAAAGGCGGTTATATTGGAGAAAATAACCAATACCGATATATTCTCCCGCCTTGGTGCACAGATATATACTATCATTCAGGCGAAAGACAAAGCGTACAAGGAGGAAGAGGCGAGATTGGCACAAATAACGTTGCTTTCGGAGGAGGAGACGGATTCTATCAGTCAGCAACTCACTATTATTGCTGCGCAACTATCTGAGATAGAGACTATTGACAAAGACCTTGACGCTCGCCGTACTTGGCTCACTATAAAAACCAACCTTTTGCAAAGTTTGGACGAGGCGCAACAACGTGCAGATAGACTCCATGCACAGGTGGATAGCGAAGAGTTCCGCCGACAACAACAACGTCTGTACGATTGGTTACGTACTACGGAGGTGCGTGCACATATCGCCGACGAGGTGCGCGCAAACACCGAAATACACAAACAGCAGCAGATTATCAGCGAGTTACGCCCAATCTATCTCCGTTGCATCAGTGGTTATGCGTGGCAACAAGAACAGATTAAGCAGATGGGCGAAGAGATAAACGCTTTGGAAACCTACCTCCGCGAGCACCAAAGCCTTCGTGCAATCTACGAGCAGGCACAGACGATATGTGCGGACTTGCGTCAGTGGGGGATTTGCGCCCAAAAGATTACCCAATTTCGCACTGATATCCTTCGCGAGCAGAACCTCCGTGCAGGGTATGAACAGGCTTTGCAACAGGCATTGCAGACCGAGAAAGCGTGTGTGGACAAAGTGCAAAATCAGCAGACACTTATCGAAAAAGCAAAGTCGCAGTTGCCCAATTTGGAAGAATTATACAAACGTCAAGCGGCTCTAACTGCGATTGCTCAACTGAAACAAGAGATGGCTGACCTGACAAAAAGGCAAGACGCTACAGCACAGAATATCAGACATTTAAGCGCAGAACAACAGACCTGCGGCGCAATGCTTGAGGAGGCTTCCCGCCAACTGCAAACCCTTTGTCAGCAAATGGAGGAAAGGAAAGATACGGTGGAACAATGGGCAAAAGATATGCGTGCGAAATTATTGGTAGGTTGTACCTGCCCCGTGTGTATGCAAGTTTTGCAATCGCCTTTGCCCGACGAAGCCGAGTTGGACTCTGAATATAACACGCTGAAAACCAACTGCGAAGCACAACAGAAGAATGTGGATTCCCTTCGTAATCGTGCGAATGACCTTGTTGTCCGTTTGCGGGCAGAAAAGAATACTGCGCAACGCCTAACAGATGAACTGACAGGCAAACAGTCTGCTCTCTTGCAGCATATACGTGTCTGTCAATGGGTTGATAATGAAGTACTTACTTCTATCTCCGCACCCGATTTGCGCACAACGCTTTTGCAAGATATTGCACAACAAATCGAGCAGGGGAATAAACAGAAACAGGAGATAGAGGCACAGGAACAAATCCTCCGTCGCTATCAACAAGAGAAAGATAACGCCGTTGCGGAACGCAATCAAAAACAAAACGCTCTGACGCAGTGTATCACCAAGATAGATACCACTTCGCAAACACTGCAAATCACAGAAAATGAGCAGAATACGCTATCAAAGACAATTGCGCAATATCCTATTGACGTCTTATTGCCCAACCACGATTGGCACACTGATACTGCTGTTTTTATCAAGACACTCACCTCTGCTGCGCAAACTTATATGGATAAATTGGCACAGCATGACCGGTTGCAGAACCGACAAAAAGAATGTGTTGCTCAACTAGGCAACCTCACTCCACTGCCTGCCAATTTGCCTGCTGATTGGCAATTGCTGTCGTTTACACCTGCGTCCAACAATATGCTCTCCCAAGATTGTGCTACTTTGCATACCGAAATGACCAATGCGGTGCGCGCTTTGAGCGAAGCAGAGAGACAACAGGCAACACACAGCGCAGAAATTACCGCCTATCTCGCCCTGCATACCACGCTTACACGCGACTATCTGGTGCAACTCAATACACTCTCGCAGCAGGATTATAATATACAAAATCAGGAGATTACATCCGTTGAGGAACAACTGAAAGCCGCTCGTTTGCACTTGGAGGAGATGTGCCAACAACAGCAACAACACTTGCTCGCTAAACCAACAACAGCACAAGATACCGACATCCTCTCGGACTTGCAACAACAGCAACAGCAGAACAAGACTATCCAAAACGCCAAAATCAGTGAACAAACCTTGCTCCGAAAGCGACTTGCGGACAATGAGGAAAATAAGAAACGCAAAGGCGATACTTCCCGTTTGGAAAAGTTGCGCGAGGAACACCATCGTTGGTTGGTGTTCGACAAGATAGCCAGTGCCGATGGCAAGACATTCCGTAATATCGCGCAGAGTATGATTCTCGACAGTTTGTTAGACGGTGCCAACACCCACCTGCATCGACTTGACCCTCGCTATACACTGCGCGTGGTGGAAAACTCGCTCAATCTCAAATTGGAGGACGCCTATCAGGGGTTCGCCACACGCTCAACTAACACAATCAGTGGCGGCGAAAGTTTCCTCGTTTCGCTGGCATTGGCCCTTGCTTTGGCGGACTTCGGGCAGAACTTAGGCGTCAGTACGCTCTTTATCGACGAGGGGTTTGGTACGTTGAGCGGTACTCCTCTGAATAATGCCATCAATTTGCTCAAGTCGTTACACTCACAGAGTGGGACACAGGTCGGCATTATCAGCCATCGGGAAGAAATCAAAGAGAAAATCGATGTTCAGATACAAGTATCTCCTGTGGGAAACGCTTCGTGCAGTACGATTCAGGTTGTCGTCGCAGAGTAATCATTAACGAAATATACCATATTTATGCTTGATACCCAACACCCGCTAAATGTATGCAGTGCCTCGGCAGGCACGGGAAAGACGTTCACACTCGCAGCCTATTATGTAGGTCTGTTGTTCAGTGATGTCAGTTACCGCAACATACTCGCCGTTACCTTTACCAACAAGGCGACAGACGAGATGAAGGAGCGTATCCTATCATATCTGTATGCCATTGCGCAGGGCGATGCTTCGCAACAGTCGTTTTTTGACAAGGCTAAATCGTTTATGCTCCCCGGAAAAATCTATTCCGACGACCAATTGCGTCAGCGGGCAGGGCAATGTTTCTCCCAAATGCTCAGCGACTACGACAATGTGTCGGTTAGCACTATCGACTCGTTCCTGCAAGTGTTATATTCGGGTATGGCGCAATTGCTTGGCAAGGGGGCGGGCTACTCTGTGGAGTTAGATACAAATAGTGTCATCACGCAGGCTGTGGATGAAATCCTATCCACCGAAATGACCGACACGGTTCGCCCTATTTTTGTTGAGTATATGCAGGAGCAGTTGAATGATGAAGCAGGGTGGGATATCCGCCATAGCCTGATAGGTATGGCAAAAAGGCTCTACGATGAACATGTGCAAATGTTGAATGCACAGGGGAAAATCGTCTTCGCCCCCGCGAAAATAAAAGCCTATAAAGACGCTCTCGCCCAATGGCAAAAAGATATCGCATTTCAAACTCTCAAGAACTTGCTTCAAGCGATAGAGACAAGTGTCGTCGCTTCTGACCGAACGGTCGCAGCATTAATAAAGAATATCCGAACCTCGTTGGAAAACAATCGACAGCAGAAAAAGTCGGAGGCCTTTCAGGGTATAAACCCAAAAACTTGGGATAAAATTTCAGAAACTGAGACCGAAAAATATAAAAAGAAATGGGGTGAAAATTATGCGGCGATATGTGCTTTGCAGAATCGGTGTATTGTTTGCAGACGTATCTATATTGATGCCATGCTCACGCAGGCTTGTCTGAATGATATGCGCCTGATGGATAGTCTGCAAGGGCATATCAATGCTAAGTTGATGGAGTCTAATCGAACATTCCTTTCTACTACGGCAGCGACACTTCAACTGGCTCTACAGGGAGGGGACGCCGACTTTGTTTTGGAGAAATCGGGTATCCGCTACAAACATATTATGATAGACGAGTTTCAAGATACCAGTTGTCTTCAGTGGCAAGTATTCCTGCCCCTTCTGACCGAGGTGATGGCGGCAGAGGGAAACACGATTCTCATTGTGGGCGATATCAAGCAGAGCATTTATCGTTGGCGCAATGGCGATTGGCATATTATGGAATCGCTCGGAAAGAAAACTTTCCAAGAACAGGTCAATAAAACATTTCCGGTATTATCCAAGAATTTCCGTTCGCGCCGTAATGTGGTGCAGTTCAATCTGCAAACCATGAAGCGTATTATGGAGAACCCGGAGGAAGAGAAACATATCGCACTTTACAACGAAAAATACACCGAGGACAATCTCAACGACTACTACAATCCCAAGAACGACGGGGGCTTTGTCCGCGTCCGTGCGTACCCCAAGAAAAAGAATAGCGATTTCAGTCCAAAGCAGATTGAGGAAGAAATCCTGACGGATATGTTCCAAACCATAGAGTCGCTTTTGGAAGCGGGGGAGAGACCATCGGACATAATGATTCTGGTGCGCAAAGGCGCAGAAGCGACCAAAGTGGTGAATTTTTTTACCAACCTGCAACACCCAAAAGCCACCATCGCCACCTCTTGTTTGCAAGATGTGCGTTTGGTTTCGGCAGATAGTTTCTGCCTGAATCGTTCTACGTCTGTCCTGTTGGTTATCAGTGCGTTACGCTATATCAACTCGGAAGACCCGGTGGCAGCCAAATACATTGAGTTGCAGAAAAATGATACTTCGGTGTTGGAACAACTACGTGCTATAAACCCACAGTTGCCACTCTACGAGATGGTGCAAGAGGTGATTCGTTGTATTGATTGTGATGCCGACGGAAATTTCCTGTACGATGACTTGGCGTATATCAACTGTTTCTTGGACAAGGTACGCAAGTATGTATCGTCGTTCGGAAGCAACTGCCGTGCTTTTTTGCAGTATTGGGACGATGTGCTGTCCGAAAAATCGATTTCGGCACCCGAAACCAATGCGATTCGTATCATGACGATACACTCGTCCAAAGGTCTCGAAAGCAAGACGCTTTTTATTCCGTTCTGCTCTTGGCCTATGGACGCCAAGTCGCAAAAAAGGAATACTATCTGGTGCGAATCTATTCCGCCCAAAGAGGCGGGTGTGGAGCCGCTCCAATATGTGCCTATCCAATATGGCAACGATATGGCAACATCGTCGTACAAAGAACAATACTTGGAAGAGCAAGAGAATCAGCGTGTTGATAATCTCAATCTGCTCTATGTGGCACTCACCCGTGCTGCCGACAATTTGTATGTGTATGTTGATCAAGCGTTGTTGGGGGCGAAAAACACATGTCCCACACTTGAGGATAACTTGGTTTCCACATTGTTGGTACGTGCTTGCGGTTTGGAAGAGGAAGTATTAGATGTTTTCAATAATGGCACTACCTCCCGTTTTGCGGAATATACCTTGGGCGAACAACCTTATATCCGAAAGGCTGAGGTGCGTTCTACCGACGAAATCTTCGGCTTTGACAATGCCACAGACTTGTCTGCTACATTCTGTAGCAATAGCGAGGGCGTGCGTTTCCGTCAGTCGCAAGAATCGGCACTTTACACTGCGCTGTCCTCCAATGCCGAGGAGGTGCTCGACCATATCAATCTCGGTAATATATGCCACGACATCTTGGCGCAGGTGGAGGTGCGCAACGACCTACCACGTGTCATCGACCAATTCTGTAGGCGTGGTGTCATCGAGTCGGACCAACAGAAAGAGAAAATCACTTCGCTCATCGACCGTGCTTGGCGGAAATCGGAACTATGCGATTGGTTTTCAGGCGGTTGGCAACTATTACGCGAGCAGGCTATATTGGTCAATGGCGAAGAATGTCGCCCCGACCGGGTGATGATAAAGGGCAATCGGGCTATTGTCTTAGACTACAAATTTGGCGCACCGCAAGACAAGTATGCCAAACAAGTCAGAGAGTATATGAGGGTCATGCGCCAACTCGGTTATGCCGACGTACAAGGCTATTTGTGGTATGCTCAAACAGAAGAATTGAAAACGATAAAATAGGAATATGATGGATAGATTTTTACAACATACAGCAGAGTCGATAGTTTCGCATTTTGGTTGGAACAATCTCAAGAACCTGACTCTCGTCTTCCCGACACACCGTGCGGGGTTGGTACTCAAAAACGAACTCAAGACTATCCAACGGACGCGGACTTTGTCTCCCGTTTTGTTGCCGCAAATCACCACGCTTACTGAACTTTTCGACTCGTTTTCACCACTCTATAAGGAGGAGGAACTGCTGGTTATATTCCGCTTATACCGTATATATCAGGAAGTTACCGGCGAAACTGTTTCTGCTGATTTGTTTTATGGTTGGGGGCGGCAACTATTGGCGGACTTCAACAATATCGACAAGAGTATCATGTCCGATGATGAGGTACGTCGTTTCTTTAAGAATAGTGTTGAGGCAAAGCAATTGGAAGAACTTCAAATCGACGACGAAGTGCGTTCGCGCCTGAATGATTTGTTGTGCTATAGGGTAGGGGAGCATACCGGACACTCAGAAGATGGCGTGCGTCAGAAATATATTAAATTGTGGCAGAACTTATACCCTATCTACCTGCGTCTGAACGAAGAATTGCAGGCTGAACAAAAAGGCTACGAAGGAGCGCGTATGCGCAAGGTCATCACCGATTGGCAGACACTCTTGCCTTGCTATGAGGGACGGCACTATGTGTTTATCGGATTCAACTATCTCATGCCCGTTGAGAAACAACTCATGCGCTTGTTGTACGACCAATCACAAGCCAATTTCTATTGGGATTATATAGCCGATTTCCGGACCAACGAGAAAGCGTATTCGTTTATCCGTCAGCATTTTAGCGACTTTTCAGAAGCCACGCTGAGTCAACCGGAACAGTGGTCGAACACGCAGCCGATAAAGGTCATTTCAGCCTCTTCTGCTAATGCACAAGCGCAGTATGCAGGTCAGTGGTTGCGCGAGAACTATACCCGAAAAGGACAATCGACAGCGATAGTTATCTGCGACGAACAGATGTTGGAACCGGTGATTTACGCCCTCCCGCCTATCACTCTGCCGAGGACCGATAAACCGGAACTTGTCAATATCACCAAGGGGTTTCCACTCTCAAGTACGCAGATTTATTCCGATGTGATGGCGTATTTGTCCGACCGGCACCATGATATTGCCCCTGCCGAAAACTATACCTCTCTGCTCGACAGGCTGTTGCGCGATGTTTTGGCACCAGCCGAAGAGGATGCCAAACGCACTTTGACCGATGATGCCGAGAAAGAAAACTCGTGGCAGTGGTTGCTCATTCAGGAGTCGCTCTATCAGACTCGGCTGGTTATCAATCAGTTCCGACGTGTGTTGTTAAGCAATGTCATTCCGCAGGCGACGCTGAAACTATCGCTTGTGCGCACTCTGCTGGGGCGTTGTTTGAGCAGTGTGTCGTTGCCTTTCCACGGCGAACCTATCACCGATATTCAAGTGATGGGCGTGTTGGAAACGCGTTTGTTGGATTTCGATAATCTCTTGTTGCTCAATGTGGAGGAGGGTGTCGTGCCGCAAAAGCAGGCGGATTTCTCGTTCATACCATACTATCTGCGCAAGGCGTATAGTATGCAGACGCGCGAGGAGAGTGCCTCGGTCTATGCCTACAATTTTTTCCGTTTGTTGTCGCGTGCGGGGAATACTACACTGATTTTCAGCGATGCAGCCATGGAGATGGAGCATAAGACCATGTCCCGTTTTGTGATGCAGATGATGGTCAGCACTGCCCCGAAATTTAAGATGGAGAAATATACGCTCTCCGAGAACAACCAACTCAACCTTGAGACTCCTGTCGATTTGGAAAACAATACGACCAATCTGCTTTCTTTGTTGGAGAAAAATGCCGACGGGGTACTGTGTTATCGGAGTGGAAAACGGATCACGCTGTCCCCGTCTGCCATCAACACATATATCGATTGCCCCCGCCGATTCTATTTTCAATATATTTGGGGCATACGCGAGGACGACCAAGAATCGCTTATCTTTGCCCCAAACACATTGGGGTCGTTTGTCCATAGTGCGATGGAACATATATATAAGGATAAGTGTGGTTGTGTCAATGGGAAAAATACACGCATTTCTCCGCAAATGTTAAATAAGATATTGGATAGTAAAATCGATATGGAGCAGGTGTTGGAGGCTGCATATCAGGCGCAGAACAAAGAGTATGCCCACCGACACGCCAACACACAACCTCCTCATTATATTAAGGACGAACATCCTATGGAGAACGAGGTGATTCGCGGGTATATTCGGCATATATTGGAGCGCGATATCGATGACGCAAAGGGAGATTTGCAGATTCGCCTGTTGGAAGAAAAACGCACCTTCTCGGTGGATATGGGCGCAAATATAGGTGTTGTGCAAGTGGGAGGCACTATCGACCGACTTGATATCCTGAATGGTGTAATGCGCGTAGTGGACTATAAATCAGGTTCTTACAAAAAGGATAAGGTGTCTGCTAAGTGGGAGGCATTGCTGTCGGACAAGAAAGGCAAGTATGTCCTGCAAACATTTATTTATTGCGAGGCGGTGGAGCAAAACGACCACAAGGGGGACACATCGCCGCTTCAACCTACTCTCTATTTCCCGCAACGCAAGTTGGTAACCACCACATCCCAATCCGTTTCCGCAAACAACGTTGTTGAAACCACCAAGACCCCGATAACGGTGTCTATAATTGGTGAAGATAAAACTGCAAACAATGATGCTGTAGAGGTAACCGATTATAATATATATCGTGAGCAGTTTATGCCTGTGCTTACCGACAAACTACGCGAAATCCTCACTACCACCGATTTCCTCCAGACCAACTCAGACAACGACTGTTCCCCATTCTGTTCATTCCTCCAACTCTGCAACCGCCACCCTCAGTCTTTTCAATAATCCTTCCTCTCAAAGCCCCCCATCAATTCCGAGTCATAGACATTAAAAAACGCTAAAAAGACGGCAACGAGACGGCAACGAGACGGTAACGAGAGCCGTCCCAAAGCAGACCTTGCCACGGTAGCCGTCACACTCCGCAAGCCGGTATCGGAGTAGAAAAAATTATTCGGAAGCAGTGGAGGTAGGGGCTTGGTATTTGCCGTCTATCTTGGTGGGTTCAACGTGGATATTGATGTGGGTGTTGATACCAAAACGCTGTTTGAGGCGTTGCTCAATATGTGAGGCGTGGAGGTGAGCGTTGTATAGGCTCATCTCTCCGGGAAGACGCAAGTGCATTTCTATGGCAATACGGTTTCCCAAACGGCGCGTACACAGGTGATGGAGTTCGCTGACTTCGCTATCCTTTGCCACGATGGTACGTATCTCTTGTTCTATTTTTTCAGGCAGACTCTTCTCTACAAACTCACCCAATGCACTGAATATCAATTTGGCAGCAGTGGCGATAATCAGGATACTGACCACCACGGCGGCTATGGGGTCAAGAATCGTCCATTTCTGTCCGAGCAGGATAGCACCACCAATACCCAGCCCTGTTCCGATAGAAGATAGCGCATCCGAACGATGGTGCCACGCATTGGCTATCACCGCCTCCGATTCTACTTCTTTGCCCACGCGGTTGGTGATTTGGTAGGTCAGTTCCTTGAGTACGATACTCGCTATCGCCGCCCAAAAAGCAATCCACCCGGGCTGTTCCAATATGCCTCCGTTAGCGACAAAGAGAATCTTTTCTATCCCTCGTGCGGCGAGTATTCCTCCCACAGCCAAGAGCGCGATACCGATAAACAGCGTGGCAAGCGTCTCATATTTGCCATATCCGTAGGTGTGGTGCCGGTCGGCAGGGCGGTTGCTTATCTTGACAAACACCAGTACCACGATGTCGGTCAGAAAATCAGATAGCGAGTGTACCGCGTCGGCAATCATCGCCGCTGAGCCACCTAATACACCGGCTATGAACTTGAAAACCAACAGGATAGTATTGATGACACCGCCCAAAAGCGTTACACGCATTATCTTCTTCTCACGCACGGTGTCTTGTTCTATTTGTTGTTTGGATAGCATGGGGATTGAGCAAACACAATGTATCTCTGTTATTTCACTTCTTCGTAGGAGACGTCTTCCACTGTGTCGTTGTTCTCATAGAACGTGTTGCGCAGGTTGTGAATGGCTTTGTGTGCGGAGTGGATACGGTTGCCGAAAACCAATGTGGCAATCACCTTGCAGAGCGCGTCCACGATGAGTGCGCAACCCGCGATATACATCACTGTGCTGAAATCGCTGAATAGGACAAAAGCACCGAGAGCAATCGTCAGCAAAGCCAACAACATCAGCCAAAACCATCCCCGTATGCGCACTTTGGCGCACTCTATACTATTGACAAAAATGCCCGTTCCGTCCACAATGACAATCAGTCCTATCAAGACCGTGAGCAACGATTGCACGATAGCCGGATGGATAAGACACAAGACACCGGTGAGCGTCAGTAGCATACCGAATATCAGACTCACTCCGCCGAATAGTACGGTGCGGGCAAAATACACGCCCATCGACACTACGCCTGCCACTACAAGGAAAATTCCGGCAACCATACACAATACATCGCCCGATTGTGCCGGAACAAAGATAAACAACACTCCCATCAATGCCATCAGAACGGCATAGACAATACGTTCTACCTGATAGAGGCGAAATTGTTTCTTGAGTTCCTTAGAGATGGAACTTGGCTCCTGATAATGATACTGCTTCATAGTTTGAGTGTTTTAATTGCAAAATATGTGTTTCTGATTTTGTATTCGTGATACAACCAAACGGCAAGTACGAGGTCGGACAGGACTTCATAAACGATACTCCACGGGCGACCGATATGCAAAATGAGTTTCAATAACCATGCCACCATATCACCCCAAAAGACCAAATCCCACCAAAATTCTTTGTCGCCAAACTCCACAACAGCGGGTTGCGCTTCCTGCACATCGACTTCAACGGTGGAGGAAAACCACTTGATGACGCTCTGAATACGCAGTGTGTAATGCCCCGCCGGAAGGGAGATGTCCGCCTGTAAAGGCTTCGGTTTCCATTGCGGACGGAGGGCAGCCTTCCCCACCTTCCCCAACACACCGATAGTCTGCCCGTTGAGGCAGATTAGATGTGGCAGCCGCATAAGCGACCGCGATGTTGCTTCCCGAACAATAAGGTGTGCCATACCGACCTATCTAATACCGCCGCAAAGATACAATATTTTGCGCAAATATGCAAATTAAGCAGAATTTCTGAAAAATAGCCAACCCCAATCCGTCATAACAACAACCAATCGTCAACCTAATTTTGGACAAGACATCAAACTATAAAATTTGAATTATGAGACAGAAAAGGGGGGAAAGAAAAAGTGGTGTTGTGGAGAAATTGGGGGAAGTTGTGGAGTATTTGAGGAAAAATAGGTTTGCCCCTAAAATGAGGAGGCAGTATCAAAAAAAAGGCGTACCTTTGCAAAGCAAAAAGAAAGGAATTGACTATGTTGTTGAGGACTTTTGATAGATCGCACCTGACTTTTGACCTATGTGCGCTGAAAGTGCTGACAAAATGTTGGCTGTGTTGCTGGCAAAATGATATTGAATAAAATTATATTTGGATAAAACTTAGATTTATGATTAAAACAATTTCTACAATGTGTGTGGCGTTGGTGGCAGCGATGTCGCTACAAGCACAAACTGTAGTGGAGAAGAAACTCTACACAACTAATTTTCAGGATTGGGCAAACACAAAAATCAGTACCACTCCTACCACAAAAAGCGTAACGACCAAGGCAAGCAAAGAGACACTAAACATCACGTTTGCCGAGGTGGAGATTGTGCCGACAGGGGAAAATGGCAAATTTACCAATACCGAAGTGATTACCGCGGGCTATGCTATGGCAGCCAAAACGGCTACTCCGTATATCGAGACCTCGGTGCTGCAAAGTGTAACGAAAGTGGAGTATGTACACGCCGCTACAGGTGGCAAGCGTGGTTGGGGATTGCTGTGCAAATCGCCCGATGCGCAGAAATGGGACACGCTGAGCAAGGCATATTGCGCTCAGGCGGGTACAAAAGTGGAGGTGCTTGTCAATCGTGAGAACGTGCAGTTGCGTTGGTATAATCTGAATGCGTCGCAGAACGCGTATATGACGGAATTCACCATCTACGGAAATGTAACAGTTGTTCCGCGTACATTTGTCGATTTTGAGATAGACCTGACGAAGGCAGAACCTGTATTGCCCACAGGCGTACAAGGCAGCGGTGCAAGTTACAATGGCGCACAACATGGTTGGGTGGACTACACGATTGGTTTTAAGGTGGATGGTCCGGTGCGTATCACCCTCGGCGGTTGCCAATATGCCAACAAAGCAGCGACTGTAACTTCCGGCAACACCAAAACACTATTGGCGACCATCGATACCAAGTCGGTGGGGTGCTACCACAACGGTGGTGTGGCTACATGGACATACAACGTAGAATCGTCTGATTCTCTGATAGTTTACTGTGGTCAGTACTGCCCGTACATCAAGGTGGAGGCGTGTGATTACATGGAAAATCATGTGATTACCTATTTCGACCAAAACGACAATCGCTTGGGCGAAGAAGAAGTACTTCATGGTGCTGCGTTTGCGCCCAAATATACAGAGGCAGACCTGATAATCGGCGAGGGTTGGGCATTCCGTGGTTGGACAACCAACATTGGAATCAAGGTGCCTGCGGGCAGTGCCGTAGAGGCAGATATGAAAGTGTATGCGTTGGTAACGGAGAAAGAAAATGCCCTTGTGGGGACACATTATATATATGACTTGACGAAAGAGTCGTTCTATCCCGAAGACCATGAGTGCATCACCATCACAGGTGGCAAATATCACAACAATCATGGTTGGTATTTACAAGCCGGCGGAAGCATTGAATTGGCAGTGGCGGGCAAAGCGTATGTGCGAGTAAGCAAATGCCAATATTCGGCAGAGGGAGATGTGGTTGTAACCGGCAAACAAAGCAAGAGTGAGGTGGTTACTTTCGGCGCGAAAGGTACCTCCGATGGCGAGAACTACACGTTCTTCTATTCCGGCGCGGCAGATACGTTGGTTCTCACTTTTGGCGCAAAGGCTTACGTACACAGTGTGGCTGTTTACAACGTAACGGATGAAGTTAAGAAAGACGCAAGCGGAATGTATGTGGTGCCTGCGGGCGACGCTTCTTCGCTGTTGCTGACGTTGATGCAGTTGGCAGACGGCGACCGTGTGTTCCTCCCCAATGGCACATACGACTTGGGCAAAACGGTGCTGACGCAGGTCTCGGCAGGCAATGTGAGCCTGATTGGTCAGTCGATGGAGGGCGTGGTCATTCGGAATGCACCGGACGCTGCCACCGAGTCTATCAACAACACTGCCACACTTTTGCTGACAGGAAACAATATCTATTTGCAAGATCTGACTATCCAGAACGCGTTGGATTACTACAAAGCCAACAATGGTCGTGCCGTTGCCCTTTGGGACAAAGGTACGCACACTATCTGCAAGAATGTGCGCTTGTTGTCGTATCAGGATACCTACTACTCGAATAAGATTGGTGCTGTGCGCTATTTTGAGGGCGGTGAGATTCATGGCACGGTGGATTATATCTGTGGCGACGGCAGTGTATTCTTCGAGAATGTGTTGCTCTACTGCGAAAAACGCAGTGACAAGGGTGGTGGAAGCGATGTAATCACCGCCAGCAACGCCGATACCAACGACAAAGGGTATGTGTTCAACCATTGCCGCATTCAATCGGAATGTCCGATTGTGTCGTTGGGACGCGCATGGAACAATACACCGAAATGTGTCTATCTGAATACGATTGTGGACGAGAGCAAAGGTACATTCGGGTTTGTGGACGGAGATAAGATTTTACGTTGGACATTGCAAGGAATGAATGTTCTGCCGGAGTGCTTTGGCGAATTCAACACGATGGATACCAATGGCGAGGTGGTCAGCCCCTCAAGCAACAACATCACCTTTATATATAAGGACAATAGCAAAACGATGGAGACAATTCTGAGCGCGGATGCTACCCAAGCATACCAATATGTTGCGTTCTTCGGCGATTGGAATCCCGCTTCGGAAACAGCGCAAGTAGCCTTGTCCTATACTCAAAAAGGCAATTCGATAGTGTGGAGCAATACTTCGGCAACGCTTTTCTTGATTGAGCAAGACGGCGAGGCTATCTTGACAACCGAACTGCCTGCCACTCTCGCCCAAGGTATGACTGTGCGTGCTGCCAATAGTCGCGGTGGCTTTGGTGCTGTCGCAGTGGAGGGAGGAATCACTACTCTTCTCAACGAGACAATCTCCAATGACACTGCCTGCAAGCGCATTGAGAATGGTCGAGTGGTGATTTATCGGGACCATATTCGCTACTCGACATTAGGAATCAAATTGAACTGAAATCGAGTCTAAACACCGACAAAAAACGCCCGCTCTACAATTATTGAAGCGGGCGTTTTTGTGTAGAATTTGTCCTTTTTCTTGCATATATGCAAAAAAAAGTGTACTTTTGCAATGTTTTAGCCCGAAGATATGGCTTTTTCGGACAGAAAACAGACGTGCAGGCGTGTAAGAAATACGCCTCGCAGCGTGGTAAAAACGGGAGTTATCCCCTTAGATAATCAAGCACGAAGTATGTGGTAGAGCGTAGTGAAAAGATGATGGGTGTGTGAGTGGGAGTGAATCGGAGGTGCTGCCGTCCGATTCCGAGTGGAGAACGTACCGGAAAATATAACAAAATGGAAGTAAACAAAAATCCATTTGTGCAAGAAAACGTCTGCGTATTAGGGCAGTACGTGTTTAGCACACAATCGGAACGTGCGCAGTATGATGTGTACGCAGCCCACCGAGAGATATGTCATACTTTGGTATGGGGTATAGGGGGCGTGGCATTTGCCTGTATTTTATGAGATATGGCTTTTCTATGGCGGAAATCGTTTCCGCTGTAGGGCTTTTGCATTATAAATCAAGAATGTATGAAAAAGAAACCCTATATAGATAATCATGGCAAGGCATTGCCTTACCCTTGGTTAATCAACACAGTGTTGTGTTTGGTGGGGGGACCTCAAACGACGCGTTTGCGTTTTTGGAGCAGACACCCGCGACATGCAGCAGAAAAGACTTTGCGCGACATTTTGAATATCTCGCGCGATACTGTATATGGAAAAGAGCACCATTTTGATGTCATTTTGTCAGCCACCAATGCCGACGACCTTTTCCGTTTGTATCAACAATATGTACCGGTAAACGATAGTTTCGAGACCCTACGCCCGTATGTGGAGCGTCATAAGAACGGAGAAGAGAATGTCCTGTTTCCGGGAAAACCGGATATGTATGCCACTACATCGGGGACTACGAGCGAGCCGAAATGGATTCCGATGACGCACAAGTATCTCAAGGACGTGTATGGCAAGATGTCCCATATCTGGACATGGAACTTTGTGAAGCACCGCAGTCGTATTTTTGCCGGACACATGTTTCCTATTGTGGGTAGAGAAGTAGA
Source organism: Bacteroidales bacterium (assembly GCA_050872525.1). Lineage (GTDB taxonomy): Bacteria > Bacteroidota > Bacteroidia > Bacteroidales > Paludibacteraceae > Colicola. The sequence continues at coordinate 25,424 of JBNMHB010000013.1, forward strand.
GGGGTATGCTCCCGATGGCACTCTATTCGGGTCGGTCAGTGGTGTGTTGGTGCGTGATATTCCGTCAATTATCAAGAAACACTATGTTGCCCCCGCGTCTGTGATGGCGATAGCCGACTATACTGCTCGCAACTATACGTTGATGCGTTTGGCAATGCAGCATCGCGACGTAACTCTCTGGTCCACGGCCAATCCGTCCACTATCCTTGAGTTGATGCGCACCGTCGAAGAGCATACCGAAGAACTGATTGAAGACATCGAGCGCGGGTCGCTGAGTTACGATTTCGATATATCTTCGCATATCCGCGAGGAGTTGCAGGCCTATATGTCCCCCAAACCGGAGCGCGCAGAGGAGTTGCGTCAGATACTTCGCGAGAAAGGCAAATTGGAGCCGAAGGACTATTGGCCATGGTTGCAATACCTTAGCACGTGGAAGTGTGGCAATACGCGTATATATATGGAGAAGTATATGGACGCTTTCGATTGGGATAAGACGTTCTATCAGGAGTTGGGCTATATCGCCACCGAATGTCGTTTTGGTTTCTCCCTCGATGATACCAACGAGTCGGTCCTCTTTCCGCAGTTCCACTACTATGAGTTTGTTGCCGAAGATGAACTTGACAACCCCCAAAAACACTTCCTGCAAATCAACGAGTTAGAGCAGGGAAAACGCTATTGTGCCTATGTTACCACCTATTCGGGTCTGTTCCGCTACAATATGAATGACCTGGTCGAGGTGGGAGGCAAATACTACAATACGCCCACTGTCCACATGGTGTCCAAGGTGAATGGTATCGTGTCTATGACGGGCGAGAAACTCTATGAACCGCAGTTTATTCAGGCGGTACACGAGGCGGAGGAGGAGACGGGTATCAAAACCAAGTTCTTCGTCGGTTTCGCCGATGTCAAGGAGTCGCTCTACCATTTCTACTACGAGTTTGAGGACGAGCGTATCGACCAGAAAGAGGCGGACGAGTTCACCAAGGTGGTCGATAAGCATCTGCAGGCTATTAATATAGAGTATGAATCGAAGCGTGCTTCGTTCCGTTTGCACGACCCGCAGGCGCACATACTCCTTAATAACGCGTACTCGCGATTCAAGGCTGCATGTCTGCGCGATGGCTTCCGCGATGGGCAGTTTAAGTTCAATCTGCTTATGCAGGACGAGAAGCGTCGCAACAAATTCAGTCTGATTGAGCGTTGGGAGACGGGTATGGAGCGTGTAACGGATACGATTATAGAGCAGGCTAACACTTTCGACAATCGTATGGAAAAACGCCGTATCGAGCGTCAAAAACGGGCTATTGCGCGTGAGAACCGACGCAAAGAACGCCATACAAAACGACAGGAAAAACACAATCACCGCCCCTATGACCCAACCGATAAGTGATGTCCTTTCTGCTGATATTGAGGCAGTTATACTCGATTTAGATGGGACAATCTATGACAAACGCCACCTGCCGTTGTGCCTTGTTTTACGCAATTTGTTGTGGTTGCCGTTTTTGTCTGCCGAACAGAAAACACGCCGTGAGTTGCGTGGGCAGTTTTTCGGTACTGAAGAACAATTCTACGAGGCGTTTTTCAACCGTATGGCGCAAGGGCGGTTCTTCTCGCCTGCGATGGCGCGTGCGTGGTATTTCCAAAAATATATGCCCTCGATGGTGCATGCGCTGAAGCATTATCGCCCTCGCCCATGGCTGAATGGGTTCCTCGCTGCCTGCCGCAAACGTCATCTGTATGTGGTGGTCTATTCCGATTATGGTTGCGTTGAGCAGAAGTTGTACGCATTGGGTATGCACGCGGATATGTTCGATTTTGTTATCTCCGCGCCGGCATTGGGCGGACTCAAGCCGGCAAAAGAGTGTGCTGCCGAGGTGGCTAACCGGATGAATGTCAAGCCGGAGCATTGTCTTTTCGTGGGCGACCGAGAGGATACCGATGGGATGTCGGCACAATCGATAGGAGCAAAGTTCTATTTAATAAGTTAATAAAGATAAGGACTCTTAGCCCTCCTTTTAGCCTCCTTTTAGTGGGTCTAAAGCGGGTCGGTAGATGATAGTTATTATTGTTTTTTAATGGTTAATACAGGGAAATGAATAAACGTTACCAAGATTTAGAAACCGAAAACGGAGTCTATATACCCGATATGGGTATCGACTACCCCGAGAACGACCCCTATGCGCGGTTGTACAAACCCATCTACGACCGAAATGTGGTGGTGGATGAGCATTATCCCTACCTCAATGATTCTTTCAAGTACCGTTTTCTCAACTGGTTTATGTGCGGGCTCCTGCTCAAAATTGGGCTACGGGTGAAACTGCGGGTGCAGATGGGCTTGCGCTACAAAGGGCGTGAGAACCTCAAAAAGTACAAGGATGTGCTTGCGGGAGGAGCCATTACCATTGCCAATCACATGTACCGTCTCGATTGTCCGTGTGTCCTGTTGGCTGTGAAAAGCAAGTGCACCACACGTATCCCGATGTATGCACCCAATTTCTCCACCAAGGACAATTTCTTTCTCAACGTGGTAGGTGGTGTGCCTATTCCTCCGGCAGAGGCAGGCATCACTGCCCTCAAGAAATTCAACGCTGCTTTCGACGAGTTTCACCGCCGAGGCTATTGGTTCCATATCTTCCCCGAGGCGGCGAGATGGGATTTTTATAAGCCCCTGCGACCCTTTCAGAAAGGAGCATTCTCAATGTCGTATAAGTACAATATGCCCCTCTTGCCTTGTGTGATAACCTATCGCGAGCGCACGGGTATCTATCGCCTCTTTGGCAAAAAAGAACTCCCGCTGTTGCAGGTGGAGATAGGTGCGCCGATTCTTCCGAACCGTAACAACCCGCGCGGCGTGGAGGTGGAGCGTCTGCGTGAAGAGGCACACCATACGATGGAGCGTATGGCGGGTATCACTAAAAATAGTTGGGCGGTCAGTCCCGAACAGGAATAAGACGAAACTAAATAACGCAAACAAGAATCAAAATAAGAATACAAACAAGAACAAGATGAAGCGTATTCTCCCTTATATCGCTGTCCTCACGGCGATGATGATATGGTCGGCGAGTGGTATCGCCATCAAAGAGGCATTGTTGGCACTCACTCCCATGACAATGCTTGTGATGCGTTTCACATTGGCGGTGCTGTTGATGCTTATCGTGGGGTTGTGCGCGCGCAAGAGTACGATGTTCGGGCTACAGAAAGTGGACAAAAAAGATATTCCGCTCTTTATCTTGGGCGGTATCTTTCAGCCTTTTCTCTATTATATCTTGGAGACGTTCAGTTACCGCGAACTTTCTTCGCCCACTATTGCTGAGGCGTTGCTCTCTACCAGTCCCGTCTTAGCCCCATTTTTCGCGGCGGTCCTCGTGCGCGAGCGCGTCACGCGAAACAATATATTGGGTATTCTCATCTCCACGGTAGGTATGTTTTTGTTGGTGTTGGTCGGCACGGACAATTTCCATATTGGCAATCCGTGGGGTTTGGCGTTTGCATTTGCCGCAGCCTCGTCTGCCGTACTTTATACGATAGTCTTGCGCCGTATTCCCGCCAAGTATAATCCGCTGACGGTGGTTTTCTATGTGCAACTCACGGCATTGCTACTTTTCTATCCCTTGTGTGGTTTTACCGACGGACTTACCGGTTTCGCGCATCTTGCAGAGGTGGATACTGCCCTGCTATGGCGTTCTTTGTCGGCTGTGGTATATTTGGCAGCGGGGTCGAGTGTAGTGGCATTTATCTGTTTCTGTTACACTGTCCGTGTCATCGGCGTTACCCGCACCAATGCATTCAACAATGTCCGTCCCGCCTTCACCGCCATCTGGATGCTTCTCTTTTTCGGAGAGCAACTCCCCTTCGCCAAATGGCTCGGCATCGCCCTCATTATCCTCGGTCTCTTCGTCTGCCAACACAAATCAGATTAAGTATAGACAGGTGCGAGATGCTTGAGTGTCGAAAAACAGAATAGCAGAATAGAAAAAAGAAAATATATGGAAGTTACTTGTTAATGGAATAAGTATGGAAAAGAATAGCAAAATCTATGTGGCAGGACACCGCGGAATGGTCGGAAGTGCCATCGTGCGTGAGTTGCAGCGTCAGGGATATACCAACATCATCACGCGCACGCACAAGGAGTTAGACCTTTGTCGTCAGGAGGCGGTGGAGGCATTCTTTGCGGCAGAAAAACCCGAATATGTGTTTCTCGCTGCGGCTAAAGTGGGCGGTATTGTGGCAAACCAAAATGCCCTTGCCGATTTTATGTACGACAATATGGTGCTTGAGATGAATGTCATTCACTCGGCGTGGAAGAACGGGTGTAAGAAATTGGAGTTCCTCGGGTCGAGTTGTATCTATCCGCGCCTGGCACCACAGCCGATGAAGGAGGACTGCCTTCTGACCGGTGCTTTGGAAAAAACCAACGAGGCATACGCTTTGGCGAAAATTAGCGGACTCAAATACTGTGAGTTCCTCAATCGTCAGTATGGCACCGACTATATCTCCGTGATGCCGACCAACCTCTACGGACCCAACGACAACTACCACCCTGAGCATTCACATGTGTTGCCCGCGCTCATTCGTCGTTTCCACGAAGCCAAAGAGAGTGGCGCAGAGAGCGTTACTTGTTGGGGGGATGGCTCGCCGTTGCGTGAGTTCCTCTATGTGGACGATTTGGCGAACCTCTGCGTATTCCTAATGAACCACTATTCGGGCAATGAGACAGTGAATGCCGGTACAGGCAAAGAACTGACTATCAAACAACTGACTGAACTTGTGGCAAAAGTCATCGGTTACCAAGGTCGTATCGAATGGGATACCACCCGTCCGAATGGCACTCCGCGCAAACTCTTGGATGTATCCAAAGCCACGGCCCTCGGCTGGACCTACAAGACCGAATTGGAAGACGGTATCCGCCTTGCCTACGAAGATTTCCTCCACAACCCCATGCGTGCCGAGAGATGAGAACATTCTGGTTGATAGTCTATTACGCTTTTGCGCGGCACTTGCCTAAGTCCACTGTGCCGGTGTTGGGTAGGATAGCATATCGCCTACGCTATCGTTGTGCCAAGCACCTGTTTGCCGAATGTGGTACTTCTGTCAATGTGGAGCAGGGCGCATATATCGGTAACGGCAAGCATTTCCGAGTAGGTAACAATGTCGGTATCGGCAAGGATTTCTGTTCCCACAATCGCCCGCTTTTGATACACGATAGGCTGTTAATGGGTGAGAATGTGCTTTTTCTGGGGGGGGGCACATTCCTTCGCTGACCCCAACGTGCCAATTGGCACTGTACCGGAGACAGAATCAGAGAAGCAAACACCGTTGGAGATAGAGGGTGATGTATGGATAGGTGCGCGTGCTATTATCTTGCCGGGGTGCAAGCGCATAGGCGCACATAGTATCATCGGCGCCGGTTCGGTAGTTACCCACGATGTACCCGATTATGCCATCGTTGCCGGCAACCCCGCCAA
>JBNMHB010000014.1:0-30613 GCA_050872525.1 Bacteroidales bacterium
CGCGATAAACTCCCTAAATAAAATAAACAGCATATTAAAACAAAGACCTACATATTCCTCTTGGCAACGCTTGTCCTCGCAGCCTGCCACCGCACCCCGGATATTGAGGTGCCTATAACGCGCTGTGCGGATATGCCTGTGGCACGCACCTCGGCTGTGGCTTTTGCCATTGGTGACAAAGGCTATGTATTGTGCGGACGCGGCGAGGGCAACACGATATGCAACGATATGTATATCTATGACGCCACCCATGATATATGGTCGGCAGCCATATCCACTCCCCTGCAAAAACGTGTGAACGGGTGTGCCTGTGTGGTGGGAGACAAAGCCTATATCGGTTTGGGATTCTGCGGGTATGCGTATGGGGACGATGCCTACCTTAACGACTGGTGGGAATATACGCCGGCGACGGACGCATGGAAACGGTTGTGCGATTTTCCGAATGAGAACACGGTGGGGGCGATTGGATATACCGATGGCAGTCGCGTCTATTGTGTGCATGGATTCGGTTGGGGGTTTACGACCGATGTGTTGTGCTATGATATTGCTTCAGATACTTGGACCACTATCGCTCGCCGACGCTGTCCTGAACATGCCTCGATGGCGGGTGCGGGAGCAACGGCGGGAGGACGACACTACTTCGGTACGGGGTATAATACGCATAGCCTGAACGAGTGGTATGAGATTGATTTTCAGGGAGATTGGGTAGCGCGAAAGAACGTGCCGGGCAAACGGGAGAACGCTGTTTGTGCCGCTTCGGCAGACTATATCTATTTGGCAGGCGGGCAACATTTCGGCGGGACACTCACCGACGGGAAAATCTTTGACGACATCTTGCGCTATGACCCGAATACCGATATATGGACATTAGCAGGGCATACCGAAGAGGCGGCTATCAACCGTATCGGCTTCACTATCAACGGAATAGCCTATATCGGGTTGGGAGAAAATACAGAGGAAAAACCTATCAAAACGCTTTATCGTATTGAAGATTAAACCTGTCATATTAACCTTGATATGCCTGCTTGGCACGCTCCACGCTGAGGCTTGGAACTGGTGGCCATTGCCGATGGATAATGCCGACGAGGCGCGAGATACATTGTTGTATTCGGTTGGTATTCAGTGTGTTGCATCGTATGGGGAGACATCGCCTTTTTGGTTGCAGAGCAACCGACACGGAGATATTTCCGCAGCACCGTTCAGCGGAAACATCACGGTGGGTGTGGTGAAACCGGAGACACGCCCCAACCGATGGTTCGATTACGATTTCGCGTTCACGTTCACGGGGCGATTACAGTCGCAGACGGAGGCGATACAGCCCTCGCAGAACCGATTGGGCAACTTATACACGACTCTCGCGTACGCGCACGCGCGCCTGTACATTATAGATATAACGGCAGGTGTGCAACCCGAAGTGTATGGAATGCCCGACCCGACACTGACGAGCGGGGGGCTGTTGTATTCCGGCAATGCGCGACCTATGCCGGGGGTGCGTGTGGGGATTGAGCGATGGACGGCATTCCCCGGACTGTTTGGTTATGTGGAAGTTAAGGGCGGATTTGCCAACCAGTGGCAGACCGATAATGTGTATATCACGCAGGGCAAAGTGCACCATAAATGGGTGGGCGGACGTATAGGCGGACGGTTGCCGGTGAATGTGAGTTATGAGTTCCACCATGTGGCGCAGTGGGGAGGCTATTCGCCCATATACGGCGATTTGGGAAACGATATGCACTCGTTTATGAATGCGGTGCTGGTTCGCGCGGGTGGAAGTATGGCAAACGACCAAATCAATGCGCAGGGCAATCATATTGGTAGTCAGATACTTACGATAGACGCAAAAGGCGACGGGTGGAAAGTGAGTGCGTACTGGCAGAACATATTTGAGGACGGACCGATACGCCTGATAGGCACAACTATGAACGTGGCGGACGGCGTGTGGGGTGTGAATGTAACGCAAGATAAGTGGCAGTATATCAGTGGTTTAACCTACGAGTTTATCAATACGACCGATCAGTCGGGACCCTATCACGACAAAGACGGATATATCTACGGCGGGGCGGACAGTTATTATCGAAACAGTATCTACCGCAATGGTTGGAACTATGGTTACCGGACCATCGGTACGCCTTTTATCACCTCGCCGATATACAACGCGGATGGCACGTGTGATACAAAAAACAACCGCGTACAGGCACATTTTGTGGGCGTGCGCGGAGATATATTTGGCTATCGATACCGCCTAATCGGCTCATATACAAAGAATTACGGCAGAGACAACCGCACAACGGCTCTGCTCTCGACCAACACAGGACTACTGCTTGAGGTGCGGAAACACGTGGAGAAAGCATGGGGATTGGACTTTGGACTGAGCCTTGCCGCAGACTTTGGAACGCAGTTTGGCAACCAATTTGGTGCGCTGCTTACTATCACTAAAACAGGACTTATCACCAACTGGCGATAAAGATAACTGTTAAAAGATATTGTAAAAGTAAACCTTGTCTTGTGTATAGAAAAGTCAGGTGGATGTCGGGAGGATACCTATAGGATAGAATGTGGATAACAGGATTTTGTTTTAATAAATAATAGCAAATAAACACAATATAGATATGAATTTTGTAGAACTGAGTAATCAAATTTTCAGCACAGCGGTGCAGGATTATCACAAAACGGATAACGTGGATGCGCCTATCCAAAATCCGTACGCAGAGGGTACTATTGAGCACGACCTCTATCTCAAAAATTGGATTGATACCGTGCAGTGGCACCTTGAGGACATTATCCGCGACCCGCAGATAGACCCTGTGGAGGCATTGGCTTTGAAGCGTCGTATCGACCGCAGCAACCAGGAACGTACCGACCTTGTGGAACGTATCGACTCCTATTTCTGGGAGCAGTTTCACGATGTGAAACCGCAAGCGTGCGCCAAAATCAATACCGAAAGCCCCGCGTGGGCGATTGACCGTTTGAGTATCCTCCATGTGAAAATCTACCACATGCAGGAGCAGGTTAATCGCACTGATGTGGGCGCAGAACAACATGAGAAATGCGCACAGAAACTGGCAGTGCTGAATGAGCAGTTGCAAGATATGACCACTTCTATCGGTCAGTTGTTGGCGGATTATGCATCGGGCATACGGATTATGAAAGTCTATCGCCAGATGAAGATGTACAACGACCCGACCCTCAATCCTGTTCTATACGGAAAGAAATAAGGCGTGAAACGACTGCTGATTATCCGTTTTTCCGCACTTGGCGATGTGGCAATGCTCGTACCTGTGGTGCGGGCGTTGGCTGCGGCATATCCGGATTGGGAAATCACCGTTCTTTCGCGCAAGCAGACGGCTCCGCTGTTTGAAGGATTGGCAGACAACGTGCGCTATTTCGGCGCAGACCTGAAAGGCAGGCATAATGGTACCAATGGACTTAAGATACTGCTGCAATATATTGATTATCAGCAGTTTGACTATGTCGCCGATATGCACGATGTGCTTCGTTCCAAGTACCTGCGTTGGTGTTTCCGTTTGGCGGGAAAGCGAGTTGCCACAATTCGCAAAGGACGTTTTTCCAAGTGGTGGCTCACGCGCACACATTGTGTCAATAAGCCCTTGCCGACAACGGTGGAACGCTATTGCAGCGTGCTTCGGCGGTTGGGTTTTGCCCTGTCGCCGCAGCCCGTAGATCCGACCGACACTCCGCGCGAGGGGATTGGAATTGCCCCGTTTGCGGCACATCAGGGGAAGATTTATCCGCCGGATAGTATGGAAAAGGTGGTGCGGCTGCTGTCCGAACAGGGTGAGAAAATCTATTTGTTCGGGGCGGGCGAAAAGGAAAAAGCCGTGTTGCACGATTGGGAAACCAAATATCTGAATGTGGAATCATTGGCAGGTCGCTACACCATGGCAGAGGAGATAGAGCGTATGCGCCACTTGCGTCTGATGCTCACGATGGATTCGGCAAATATGCACCTCGCTTCTATCGCGGGGACACGCGTGCTGTCTGTTTGGGGCGCAACACACCCCGCGGCGGGTTTTCTCGGCTATGGGCAGAAACAGAGCGACTGTATCCAGCGCGACCTTCCGTGCCGTCCCTGTTCGGTCTATGGCAACAAGCTCTGCCGATACGGCGACTATCGTTGTATGGCGATTGCACCTGAGGAGATTGTAGAACGGATTAACCAAGCACGATGAAAGCCACAATAATCATTTCCGTATATAAAAATGTGGAAGCCCTGCGCGCTATCATGCACAGTCTCGAACAGCAGACCGAGCAGGACTTTGAGGTCATCATTTCGGAGGACGGTTCGGATGAGGCGATGGCGCAATTTGTGGCGCAATACCCCTCGCGATGGGCGTTGCAGCATATCACACAAGAGGATTTGGGGTGGCGCAAGAACCGTGTGCTCAACTTTTCTATCGTGGCTGCGCACACCGATTGGCTCATATTTATTGATGGCGATTGTGTCCTGCACCCGCGTTTTGTGGAAATGCACGTGCGCTATAGCGGCAGGGGAATCGTGCTGGCTGGCAAACGTATCAAACTCAACCCTGCCTTGTCGGAGCGATTGCTTCGAGGAGAGAAATTGCACTTGTGGTCGTATCTCTTTTGGCATAGAGGGTGCCACTGCGTGGAGGAGGGATTCTATCTTCCTATGGCACATTGGTTTCGACGGAAAGTGCGTCATCTGACGGGGAGCAATATGTCGATGTCGCGGGCTGATTTGCTGAAAATCAACGGGTTCGACGAAAACTATACCCTGCCTGCCATTGGCGAGGACTACGATATAGAGTGGCGACTGCCGGCGAGTGGATGTAAGATTGTTTCGCTGCGCAATCTGGCAGTGCAATATCACCTGTATCACAAAGAAAACTGGATAGACGACACCGTCAATATGGCATATTTTCGTACCATTCAGGCGGCGAACCAAATAGTTTGCAAAAATGGCATTCGAAAAGATTAACCATATAGCCGCGTTGGTGGTTTGGTATCACCCCTCCGACCGCGAGGTGGAGACGGCACGTCTCTATGCCGGTGAGGTGGAACACCTTATCATTGTGGACAATAGCGACACTGATAATGTAGCACTTACAACCACTTTGCCCAACGTTACTTACCTGCCGTGTATGGAGAATTTGGGTATCGCTTCCGCCCTCAATCGCGGGTGCGAGAAGGCGATTCAGTTGGGAGCGGAGTGGGTGCTGACTATGGACCAAGATTCGCTTTGGAACCAACAGACAGTCAGTCAGTATGTTAGCGAGGCAGAGGCATATCCTGAGGGCGACCAAGTGGGGATATTTTCGCCCTATCACGATTGCGACGGCACCCCCGACAAACACCGTCGCGACGGGCGTTTCGAGAAACGCATGGTGCAGATGTGTTCAGGCAATCTGTTGCGTCTGTCGGCATGGCAACAGGCAGGCGGTTTCAGAGATGACTTTTTTATTGACCTTGTGGACGATGAGATATGCTGCCACCTATGGCAACTTGGTTTGCAGGTGGTGCGCCTCAATCATATCTGTCTGACACACCATTTGGGCGAGGGCGTTCATCTGCTACCCATCACAAAACACCCCTATACGCCACATCCCACATGGCGTTATTACTACATCGGGCGCAATTTGCAACGTATGATTCAACTCTATCCGGAACACCGCGCTTACTATCGCAAACACGCCTACAAAGAACTGAAACGACTGTGTTTGTACGATTGGTCGGACAAATGCCACAAACTCGGTCGCTACCTGCGCGGGTGGCGTGATGGGCTTCAACCTTATCCCAACAATGTATGCAAATAGTCATTTCCCCAAAATATGAGCATCTCCGTCCGTGGATAGAGAGTGTGCCGTCTATCTTTTCGAAGGTGGGAACCGTCATCTACGATGCACGTAATCAGATACGCGTAATGGAGTATAACGGGCTGACTATCAACGTGAAACGATTTCATTGTCCTGCCTATCCGAACCGAATTATCTATTCTACAATACGTGTCCCCAAGGCGGTGCGAGCATACGAAAATGCGGCGCGGTTGCTATCAATGGGGATACCTACGCCGGAGCCGATAGCATATATCTTGTGCGGAAATCAACTCTTGGCGGAGAGTTATTTGCTCACCATTCAGTCGCCGTTGTCGCGCAATTTTTATGAGTTTCGCTACCACTCGGTGGAGGGATACGAATCTGTCATTCAGCAGTTTGCCTGCTTTTCGGCAAACCTGCACCGCAAAGGTATTCTGCACAAAGACTACTCACCGGGCAATATCTTGTTCGACGTGGCTGCCAATGGAAAGGCGGAGTTTTGCCTTGTGGATATCAACCGTATGGAGTTTGATTGCGAGATAGATATGCCCATGGCGTGCAAGAATTTCTGTCGCCTATGGGGACACCGCGATTTTATAGATTTATTAAGTGTGGAATATGCGCGTGCCAGAGATTGGGACGCAACACAGGTGCAGCAACTCATCACCCGCTATTGGGAACAATTTTGGCACATCAAGAGCGACGCCGATATAGAACGTATCTTTTCTCGTTGATAATGTGATAGTTGGGCGACCTATGCCAATTCGCTATACACCGACAGCAGATGTTGCGCCACTTGCTCATCGGTGAATTTTTCTGCTTGTTCGTGTCCGCGTTGTACCATTTGGGTACGTAACGTTTTATCCGACAATACACGCGCTATCTGTTTGCCTATTTCTGCAGGCTGATACGGGTCGGCATATAGTGCTGCCGTGCCACCGGTTTCTTCGAAGCAACTGCCTGTGGAAGTAACCACCGGCACTCCTACACACATCGCCTCTAAGATAGGAATACCAAATCCCTCAAAGATAGAGGGATAGACGAACAATTCCGCCCCCCTGTAGATGGCGGGGAAATCCGAAAACGGAATACCATGCAGAAACTGAACTTGCACCCCGCTTTGTGCTGCCAAGGCTGCCACTTGCTCTGCATATTCGGAGTGTGCTCCCACCATCACGATGGGTATCTGTATCTTACTTGCTTCCACTGCCTTCACTAAATTGAGAAGATTTTTCCTCTGTTCGATGGCTCCTACATAGAGCAGATAGTGCTCCGGCAACTGATAGTGTTGTCTCATCTGTATCACCATCTCGTCCGAAATCGGTTCTCTGAATTGCTTGTGGCAACCTTGATACACCACGCGAATCTTGTGTTCATCGGCGTGGAAATAGTCTATCAAATCTTGCTTGGTCTGCTCCGAAATGGCGATAATCAAGTCTGCATACCGGCATGCATATTGTACTTTTTGCGTGAAAATCCACCGATAGGTTGCACTATACAACTCAGGATTGCGCACAAAAATAGCGTCGTGCATGGTTACTATCGTCTTGATGTGAGTCTGGTGTATGCCAAACGGAATCTCTCCGGACAGACCATGATACACTTCCACTCCGTTGCGCACCAACGCGCGTACACATCCCTTACTGCGCCACGCCCACGGGATAGCACGCCACATACCTTGCGGACTGAGAATCTGCGCACCGTCTAAATGAAAACGGGGTGTAGGCTGCCCGCAAAGCAAGTAGGTGTTTTGCGGAGCATAGGTGGTTATCAGGCGAATGGTATCGCGACTGTAGTTGCCTAATCCGCGGGCATTTGCAAAGGCACGTTTGGCATCGAAAGCAATTTTCATATTGTGCTATTAGGTGTGGTAACTGCTTTAGTATCAGTGTCTTGTGTGGCACTTGGCAATAGCATAAGCCAGATGCTCAGACAGATTATCATAGGTGGAAAATGCGGGCTGAATGAATCAAATACTGCTTGCCACAGCACCAAAAATACAACCAATGCCATATAGAGGCGTTTGCGTTTATCGCAGCAGGCAATCGCCAAGGCAAAAATCAACACAAAGAGCAAGGGGGACAAAAAACCGCACTCCAACATCAGTTGCAGATACAGATTGTGAGGGTTTACTACTGCCATATTGTGGCAACAACCATCCAATTCGGGTTGGCGTTCAACAAATTGCAAGTAGTGTTGCATACTATCATCTCGGTAGGCATTTTCTACAAATTGCTGACTGGCAGTAGATAGCCCGTATCCGACCAATGGGTGTTTCTCAATCTCGCGCAACGTGTAGTCCCATATCGCCAATCGTGGTTCGGAGTGCAATGCTTCCTGTGTAAGCCGCTCGTTCTGATAGATAGCCATACCACCCAACAGCACGAGAAACAATACAGATATGACAATACCCGATTTTGAGGCATATTTGCATAGGTAGAACAATATGCCGACACCCACTATCAGCAACATTGCCAACATGCCGGAACGCCCATCGGTGAACAATAAACGTGTAACCAACACGAGGATAGCAGTCAGAATCAAACCTGTCTGCCACTTCGATTTGGTGTTGCGTAGCAAATAAAAACCAAAGATGATAGCCAAGTTTTGGTAGAAATCCACTCGCATGTGTGCGCCAACATATCGATGAGAAATGGCGTTGTAGAGGTATCGTCCGCCACGTTCCCAATCCGGAATATCTACGCCAATCCATTCTAATATGCCTATGTATGCCACTATTCCTACTGCCACAGTCAGCATGGTGTATCCTGCATAGCGACATACATCTATTGGAATCTTCCATTCCATTAGTCCGACAATGCCCACTGCCAAGAATACTACGCGTTTTTCTAATTGTCCGAGAAAATAGTGTGTAGGGGGAGTGCTGTCGAATAGTTGTCGCAGCGGGGTTAGCAAGAAAAATAGTATCATCACTACAAATACCCATTTGTCGCGTGTCCAATGCCAACCAACCCAGCGTTTATTCAACACATAATCAATAGGATAGCCTATACTGAGTATGTATAATGCCGTACGATGTACCCACCCATACTGAAAAGGCAATGCTGCTATCAATATCAGCAATCCAACGACGGGCAGATAGGAAACGAGAGAATTGATTTGTTCCCGATTAATCATAAAGTAGTTGATAATTTTGTAATTATCAGGTGATTTTATAATTAGTAGTTGATTATTTTTCCACAAAGGTACTGCAAAAAAACGAAATACGCAAAAGAAGAGGAACGAACATATCGTAATCGTATCAAAATTATCTTTTTTATAGAAAATATGCAAAAAGTATTTCGTGACAGAGGGTAAAAATGTACCCCAAAAAATTGCGTTTCTAAATGGACACTATAGCGTTTCTAAATGGACACTATACAAAAAGTATTTCGTACATGTATATATAAGGAGAAGGGGATTCCTGTGTGTGTGGGATTCCTGTGTGGAACTCTGTATGTGAATGGGCTTTGGCGAGGGCAGGGTGAGGACAAGGTGAGGACAAAAAAAATAAGGCGGAGTCCTCGCGACTGCGCCTTACTTTTTGACTATAGAATGCTGAACGGTGTTAGAAAACACACATATCAAACACTCTGAAAGTCAAGCCAAATCCAATTGTTAAGCTAAATTCGATGCAAAAGTACTATTTTTTTTCTGAACGAGTGTTCAGAATGAGTGCAAAAAGGAGTTTTTGATTATTGTAGTGGAAAAATAGACTATCTTTTGGAGCGAAATGATGTATTTTTCTATCCGTAAAAGTGAGATACGGGTTGTTTGCAAGTACTTTATTATTAGTGGTCTTTCAAAAAAAGAGACCAAAGAGAAAACTCGAAAATGTTGTACTTTTACTTTCTTCCTATTTCGCTGTTGTTTTGTGTCTATTCTCAACGTCTGTCATTATTTTGTTTTTAGCGATATTTGGTTTCGGTGCAGTCGCCGAGGAGGGATAGGTAGGACTCGAAACGGGAGGGTGCTATCGTTCCGTCGAGGGCGGCTTGATACACTGCGCAGCCCGGTTCTCCTGTATGTGTGCAGTTGGAATACCGACAATCTTTGCTAATACGGAAGATTTCGCGGAAGTAGTGTCCGATTTCTTCTTTTTGCATATCTATTGTTCCAAAACCTTTGATTCCCGGTGTGTCGATAATCCAACTATTAGGAATATGCTTCAAGGGGTACATCTCGGAGAATGTGGTGGTGTGTGTACCTTTGTTGTGAGCATTGGAGATAGCACCTGTACGGGCTATTTCGCGCCCGAAGATTGCATTGAGGAGAGTTGATTTACCCACGCCGGAATTACCACTCAATAGGGTTACTTTGCCGCCAAAAAGGGATTGCTTGAGTTGCTCTATCTCGTTGATACTGATGTCTTTAGCCGATAAAGAGTAGGTCGGATATCCGAGCGATTCGTATAGCGCGCGTAGGTCGGCGAGTGTCTGCAACTCATCTTCGTTGAGCAGGTCCACCTTGTTGAATAGCAAGACGGCGGGGACACGATATGCTTCGCAGGTGGCTAAGAAACGGTCGATAAACGTGGTGGAGGTAGCAGGGTGGTTGATGGTAACGAGCAGAACCACTTGGTCGAGGTTGGCGGCGAGGATATGAGACTCTTTGCTCAGATTGGTTGAGCGGCGAATGATATAGTTGCGCCTTTCGCAAACGTCTGTTATCCAATGTGTTCCATCGGCGAGCGGAGTTACTTCCACGTAGTCGCCCACTGCAACGGGATTGGTGGAACGGATACCGCGAATACGGAAATTGCCCTTGACATGACACTCCGTTTGGGTGCCGTCTGGGAAATGAACGAGGTAACTGCTACCTGTGGATTTGATGATAAGTCCTTGCATAATAGTTCGTCGTGTGCTATTTGTTTTGAGAGGATAAATTATCCAATGTGTGCAAACAGACTGCAAATTTCGCAAAATTTATTGATATATGCAAGCCTTTTTCAAAAAACATGGTTGGAGTAGGGGATAGGAGTAGGATAGGAGTAGGGGGGTAGGAGTCGGCTTTTTGAGGGCTAAATGGTATTGAAACTAAGATATTGTATCAAAATCTGATGTCTTCTTGTGCGTATGGATTGTTTGTAGTATCTTTGTGGCGTTGAAAAAAAGCAAGTATATGAAAACAAAACTTATTTTATTAAGTGTTGCCCTGCTGATGGGGGTGTCTGCGTGTTCAATCCATAAGGATTGTCGCAAGAAAGGACAAACCAAAGATGGTGAGCATACTTGGGTTGACCTTGGTCTGCCAAGCGGGCTGAGATGGGCAACGTGCAATGTGGGTGCCGAGAAACCGGAAGACTATGGCTACTACTATGCGTGGGGGCAGATATTACCCAAAGAGGACTATTCGTGGATAACGTATAAATATGCCAATATTGCTTACAATAAACTCACCAAGTATTGTACTGATGCCGGTTATGGCGACGATGGTTTTACGGATAACAAGACCATTCTCGACCCCGAGGACGATGCCGCTCACGTTAATTGGCGTGGCAATTGGCGTATGCCTACCAAAGACGAGTGGCAAGAACTGATGGACAACTGCGTATGGGTGTGGACTACACAAAATGGCGTCAATGGTTACTTGGTAACCGGCAAGACGAATGGTAATTCCATTTTTTTACCCGCTGCGGGATTTCGCAATGGAACGAGTTTCTATAATGTCGGGCATAGCGGCGACTATTGGTCTTCATCGCTCCTTGATGACCGCCCGCGCAGTGCGTGGTACGTCTCTTTTGATTCAGACGGTGTGCATTGGTACGACTACTTTCGCTACTACGGTCAGTCTGTGCGTCCGGTTTGTGCGTTTCCAACTGAGTAGGGGAGTTTTAGGACGGGGTGCGTGGGGGAGACTATCTTGAGATGAGTGATTTTGCAATGGGTTAGAAGGCTTCGGTGGCGGTGAGGTAGAAGGAGTAACTTTGGAGGGTATTCCATGCGCGGTCGATGTTGTTGCGGGCTACGTCGAAACGGATATTTACCTTGGCACGGTTGATGGTCAGGCGAAGACCTGCGCCGTAACCGACCTTGATATAGCCGCCATTCTGTTTGTCGGAAGGAGAATTCCGGTAAGAAACGGGAGAATGGGAGTAAGGGATTGAGGTATCGGGGTTGTCAGAGGGGTAGTCCTGATTGGGTGTAGTGGGATTTGAGTGGGAGGTGATGTGGTACACGTCGCCAAAGCCGCCGAAAATGCAACCTTTCAGGTATTTCCATATCGGAATACGCAGTTCGCCCTGCAAGGCAAACATCAGGTCGTCCCGATACATGTTGCGCGGAACACCCCTCAGCAGGTCCTGTCCGCCAATGGTGGGCAGCATTTGGAAGGGCAGCAGCGCGTCCTTTTTAGTGGCAGCCCATGTGGTACGAAATTGCCATGCGAATATCAATTCCTTGTAGAGAGGAATATATTGCCGCAGGTCAAAGTCGATATGGGTGAGACACTCGGTAGAGCCTACATTTTTATCGTAGTAGGTAACCATCGCCTTGAAAAACAGTCCTTTGTGCGGGTAGAAGGTGTTGTCGCGCGAATCGTATTGCAACACCAGTCCGAGTCCCCACATCAGCATATCGGGATGAGGTACAGCGAGTTGCGTGGTATGCTCGGTGATGAAATCGCCTACGATACCTATTCCAAAATTTCCTACCGGTTGCCATGTGGGTTCGATGTGGAAGTAGCCCCGTTGCGAGGTATAGACTTGTCCCGTTTTGCGCACGGGCTTTTGTTTTCCGCCATTTCCCAACGGATAATAGATGTCTGGATAGTCGCGGTATCCGCCCCTGAAGAGCAGTCGGAAGGGCTTTTTTCCTGCAAAATAGAGCGTTCCCTGTGCGTTGATATACCACTGGTGTTGCAGAGAGTATGCCCCGTCGATTTGCACAATGGAAATGCGTTGTTGTTCGGGGATTTGGAAATAGCCTTGTGCTGCGGCTCCGAAGAGCCAATTGGTTTCGGGTGAGTAGTTGATGACGGGTACTGCCATCGCAGGCCAGTCGATAGCGTATCCGTGTGCAGCAGACCATGTACCGACAATACATAGCAATACTCTCAATGCGCAATGCTTGAAACACAATGCACATTGAGAGTAGAAATTCGATGTCCTAATGGTATCCATTCAACAACCACCCGATATCCACCCGATATCCACCCGAGAATCACCTACTAATCACCTACTAATCACCCACTAATCACCCACTCTTGTCATGGAGAAGTCATTAGAAGGCAGGGAGATACTCAGACAGTCATGATGTCTTTTTCTTTCTTGGCGTAGAGGTCGTCAATCTGACGGATGTACTTGTCGTGCAGTTTTTGCACTTTCTCCTCTGCGTCTTTCTCTGCGTCTTCGGGCAATCCCTCTTTGATTTGCTTTTTGAGGGTTTCGAATGCGTCGCGTCGTGCATTGCGCACCGACACTTTGGCGTTCTCTGCCTCGCCTTTGCACTGCTTAGCGAGTTGCTGACGACGTTCCTCGGTGAGCGGCGGTAGAATCAGACGAATGCACTCGCCGTTGTTGTTGGGTGCGAGTCCGATATTGGAGTTGATGATGGCACGCTCTATATCGCTGAGCATCTTCTTCTCCCATGGTTGAATCTGGATAGTACGCGCGTCGGGCGTGGTAACGGTAGCCACATTCTCCAGAGGCGACAACGTGCCATAGTAATCTACACGTATAGGGTCGAGAATACGCGCACTGGCTTTGCCGGCACGGATATGTGCTAAAGCATCGTCCAAGAAAAGGATAGCAGCCTGCATCTGTTCTTCTGCATCTGCGTAGATTTTGGTAGGTTCAATCATAATCGTTGTATTTTAGGGTTTTACTAATGTTCCAATGTTCTGTCCGCTGATGACTTTCAGCAAGTTACCTTCGGTGTCCATGTCGAAGACGTAGATGGGCATTTGGTTTTCGCGGCACATGGTGATAGCCGTTAAGTCCATAATCTTTAGACCTTTAGCGAGAATATCATCGTAGGTAATTTCGTCATATTTGGTAGCCGACGGGTCTTTTTCGGGGTCAGCGGTGTAGATACCGTCCACGCGCGTTCCTTTGTACATGATGTCTGCTCCGAGTTCGATAGCACGGAGGGCGGAAGCGGTGTCGGTGGTGAAATAGGGGTTGCCTGTTCCGCCTGCAACGATGACGATATTGCCCTCGTTGAGGAGACGTATAGCCGTATCTTTGCTGTAGTATTCGCCCACCGGTTCCATGCGCACGGAGGTGAGGACGCGCGTTTTCTGCCCGATAGATTCCAGTGCAGACTGGAGCGCGAGGGAGTTGATAACCGTAGCCAGCATACCCATTTGGTCGCCTTTGACACGGTCGAATCCTTTTTGGCTGCCACTCAGACCGCGGAAGATATTACCGCCGCCGATGACGATGCCTATCTGCACACCGAGTTCGGCAATCTGTTTGATTTGACGCGCGTAGGCTGCCAAGCGTTGCTCGTCAATGCCATAGCCTTTCTGCCCCATGAGGCTCTCGCCGGATAGTTTGAGGAGGATACGTTTTGGGGTGGTATGCTTGTGGCTTTGGTGATACCACGAAGCGTACATGGCATAGTTGTGCGCAATCTTGCGGTTGATTTCGTTGGTCTGCTCTGCTTCGGCTTTCTTGATGAACTTAGCCGGCACACCTCCCCACACTTCATATGCGCCAATCTTGGTTCCCTTAAGTACCAATGCGCCTGCTGCCACGATAGCACCTTCGCCTACCTCGACATCATCGAGCAGGGTAGAACCCATACCGATGAGGGCATAATCGCGGACGTGCGCGCCGTGGATAGTAACATTGTGTCCGACAGAGACATAGTCGCCAATCTCGATGGTGGATTTCTGATAGAGGGTGTGTAGCACCGAACCGTCTTGGATATTGGTGTGCTTGCCAATAGTAATCGTATTGACATCGCCGCGCAAGACGGAATTGAACCAGAGAGTGGTGCCCTCGCCAATCGCAACATCGCCCACCACGGTGGCGTTGTCCATCATAACGACATCATCCGCAATACGGGGAGTAAGAATCTCCCCGTTGCGGTTAATACTTTCTATCAGTGCCATGTTATCGTGCGTTGATGATAGCAATGAATTTCTCTGCCACAAGGGCTGCACCACCAATCAGACCACCATCCACATCGGGGTTGGCGAACAACTCGGCAGCGTTCTTTTCGTTGCAACTTCCACCATAGAGGATAGTGGTGTCGTCTGCCACAGCTTGACCATATTGTGCTGCCACCAACGAGCGGAGGTACGCGTGCATCTCTTGTGCTTGTGCGGGGGTAGCGGTCAGACCGGTTCCGATAGCCCAAACGGGTTCGTAAGCAAGTGTGATATTTTTCCACTCCTCTGCGGTAAGGTTAAATACCGAACCTTCCAATTGTGCCTTAACGACCTCGTTCTGCTTGCTCGCTTCGCGCTCCTCTTTCACCTCGCCGATGCAGAAGATGACCTTCAGACCGTTAGCGAGAGCCAAACGCACTTTCTCTTTCAGAATAGCATAGTCCTCGTGGTAATAAGCGCGGCGTTCCGAGTGTCCGATGATACAATACTCTGCACCGGTTGATTTCACCATCTCTGCGCTCACTTCGCCCGTGTACGCACCCTTCTCTTTGTCAGCGCAGTTCTCTGCTGCCACCTTGATAGGACTGTCTTTGAGCAGTTCGGCAACAGTTGCCAAATGTATGAACGGAGTGCCGATAACGACAGCACATGAGGGGTTCTTTACGGCTTCTCTGAGTTCGGTAGCCAATGCTACACCTTCTTGCAGGGTCTTGTTCATCTTCCAATTGCCTGCAACCATTTTTGTTCTCATAATTATATATCAATTTAGTAAATTAGAAATGTAAATTATCGGTTTCGGATATTATACTTGTCAATAATCGTGCCGTTTTGCACCACAAAGACACCCGGATTAGCGCGGACAATGGTCTTGAGCGTAACAGGGTCGCATGTGCAGAAGATGTCTTCGGGATGATTGAACGGCGTAATCATATTGCTTATTTCGTCACCATTGATACCAAAACAGAATAGTTCGATATCTTGTTCACCGGAGCCGGTGAGGATATAGAACGGCTCGTTCTTGTTGATACAATGATGATAGAGGGCGGTTATTTTGTCTATCTGACGGAGGTCTGTTTTGGCAAGATCGTACATAACCACTAATGTAACAGGCACTTCCGACTCGAGTATGTCGTAGGTGATGTCATCGTAGTTGAGAGTGATGATCTCAAAATCGTGTATTTCGGGTTCGTAGCCTTTCTTGACCAAGACCGATTTCTGGTCCACGAAAGTCCATGTGCTGTCGCCTTTTGGATAGTTCTCGAGGGTAAACTCTTGCTGCACACTGTCTTTCTCATAGATGAAACTGATGGCGTATTGGTCCGGCTCGGCGTCATCGGGGATTTCCATTAGTTCGGGGATGTTGTTGCCAATCTTATACGGACGGAAATCCATCAAAGGCAAATGGGTGTTGGTGTAGAGCATCAAGGTAGCCACGATGATGAGCCCCACCGCCGTGATACCTAATTCTACTTGCCAAACGAAGGTCTGCGGTATATATCGCTTGGTGCAGAGCAATACGATGACAAGGATAGTAAGCACTACATTTTTCCAGAAAGTAGCCCAGTTGCTGATAACCAATGCATCGCCGAAACAGCCACAGTCGCTCACAGGATTTTCCAACGCGATGTAGAGTGTGAGCGGAAGCATAACGGCATAGAAAGCCAATGAAATCCAACTTGTCCAAGAGGTGCGGATATTGAAAATCAGACACACACCAAGTGTGAACTCAACCGCGATGAGTAGCACGGCGGCAACTCCCGCAAGGGGCATCAGGTCGGTGAAGAAACCACCGAATGCCTTGAGGTAGTCCTCGATTTTGTAGGTTGTACCGAGGGGGTCAATGGCTTTTACCAATCCCGAGAAGAGGAATGTGAGTGCCAGCAATGTGCGGGCTACTGAGCCGACGATGTGGAGAGGTTTACTTTTTTTCATTGTGGTCAGAAAGTTTGATTAGATAAAACACTGCATAGTTGAGCATATCGAAATAGTTGCCGTCCGCGCCCTCTGAGATGAGAGTGCGGTTGTCGTTGGCGGCAATCGATTTGTTGCGGTTGATTTTGGTGAGAATGATGTCGGTGAGACTGGAAGGAAACATGTCGCGCCATGCCTCGCCGTAGTCGTGGTTCTTGCGTAGCATCAGTTCTTTTGCCTCGCGAGTGTATCGGTCGTATAGTTCGGTAGCACGCTCGGCAGTCATATCCACCGAGTCGGCATAGCCCTCGCGCAGTTGGATAAGCCCCATCACAGAGTAGTTGACAATAGCCATCATCTCGCCCTCGATGGATTCCCCTACGAGGTTAACGCCGGTGGTTTCTATCTCGCGCACCCGTTTGGCCTTGATGAAGAGTTGGTCATTTACGGTCTGCGGGCGCATGATACGCCAACTCGGTCCGTAGTCCTTCATCTTAAGCATATAGATACGTCTGCAATGCGCTATCACTTCATCATATTGTTCTGCTGTATTCATATTCTATTCCGTTTTATCATTCAACATCACCGCTTATGGCACTATTACTTTGGTGGTCTTGTCCCCGCTGCGCACAATATACACGCCCGCTTGTGGAATTTGCTGACAGTTGGAAAACACTATCCGTCCCATTATATCTATCACATACGAGGACGGATAAGGTTTGTTGTCATCCGTCGCGGATTCAGTCAGATGTGTCGGCTTTCCGTCCTTCGGCGCATGGTAATATACGTATCCTTTGTATAACTCTTCTTGATTGGATGGATGGTTGTGCAGACTCGACAACATCACCACCGTATCGGTCAACGCTATTTCACTCCCCGTGATAAACGGCTCATTGTCAAGCCATTGTGCATCAAAGCAATAGAGTTGATTCGTGGTTTTTCCATCATCGGATATATAGAAATGTCCCGCCCCGGATGATACTATGTGCGTATTCTCTATCTGCGAAACAACTCCGCGCACCAAATACGGAACTTTTGTTACTTCGTCATTCGACAATGTTTTTATCCGCGATTTTGCCTGAGATACTGACAAGGCGGCTATCACTTTGTTTTGGAATAAATAGTCATCATAATCTCTTGCCGCTTGGTTGTAGGTGGCAATGAGACGATTATCTTTGTTGAAGCTACAAGTGGCAACGTAGGTTTCCTTATTTCCCACCAACTCCATACAGAAGACATAGTTTCCGTCCTTATCCTCTGTTACGGTTACTACCCCCGCGCGGAATTTATCCGAGTAAGCAGTCCCATTATTGCCATAATTGAGTGTCGTGCCATAGTCGGCATAGAGAGTACCGGCATTTGTTCCGTTTCCTAATAGATAAGTGCCTATTATGGAAGTCCTATCCGCCGGAATAAGTCCCAATTTCAACGATGTACCTTGAGTGGCTTTCCCGTTCTGCAAATGATAGTTTGTGGTTTGCAATTCCACCTGCAAGAAATTCATCCCCCATCGGTCGATCTCATCATAGATGAAGGCTGAAGAGAACTCCAAATCGGCGGTATCTTTGGTGATGTTCACATTCTCTCCTATGAAGACAGAGTCAGCCGTAACGGTAATCGGAATACGCTTTTCGCCTCGTGCGGTCTTTGTCAAAATAGGATATGCCGTTGTGCTGCTGTTGGGTATAACGCCCACCGATAGTTCATAATTGCCCGCCGACAATGAGGATAAGGAGGTGTAAGTCTTCTGATTATTCAAAAAGAAATGTCCGGGCTCTAATGTAGAAAAAGTGTTTTGTGTAGATATAGTTGTATAGAGTACACTATCTTTATAAATCAGGTAAGCATATTTCCCGCTCAGGGAGGTTACACCATTGTTTGTAAACTTGGATATGGTGAAAGTTACACTATTGTTTGTTTTATGCAAGTGTGGGTTTGTACCCGAATAGGAAATGTCATCTGCGGTAATACACGGTATCGCCATTCCGTTTCGATTGGGTTGAATGCCCGTGAAGGCAGATACACCCTCTGTAAATCCCTGTCCGCTGGCAGCACCGCCTGTTCCCTGCCCATAAGGATTCATCGCCGAGATGGCAAAATGTCCGTTGTAATAACCGTCCCAACCCCAATTGATATGGATATAACCATTGCTTTGCATACCATCGCATACAAAAGCGTGTCCTTCGTTGTTGGTGGTATGTCCGCTCATAAAGACGGGGTGCCCTGCCTGCAAGTCTTGCGCAATCAGGTTGAGCATCTCATTTTCGTCCATATAATCTTTGGGCAATACGCGTATCCCGGTGTCGTAACCGAAATGGCGGATTAGGGCGGTCATCATCTTGCGGCTTATCGTCGCACTGCCCCCGTTGGCAGAGGTGTTGTATTCCATATCGCAAGCAATTCCGGTATGCGACATCAGTGTGGCGACGGCGTTGGCTTGTGCCATAGTGTAATTGTTTCCACTATAATCGGCGAGCATATTTGCCCAATCATACGTGGTGTTCCCAAAATCGGCAGACAGAGTCTGACTGCCGGTTTTCCATGTATAGGAGTGTGAACCTGTTCCGCGTGTGGGATATTGGTGGTGGTACATGATCTGGCTGGCAGCAGTTGCCACACACCCTGTAACACACTGCACGCCACTCAGTGTGGGACACATATTATAAAAAGGTGCTTCCTGCCCCCATACCGTTGTACCCAACAAGGGCGACACAATGGGGTAGGTGTTTTCGGTCGTTTGTGCAGTTGTGGCAGGTGTTTCTGCCGCGTGGGCTATCTCGTCGGCGTACATCTGAAGCCAAAAACGCATATTGGCAGGCATATTTTCTTCTGAGAATGTGCCATTGTCTGCATAGCCGAGGATAGCGCGGGTGTTGTCATCGGCGGAGACAATCACAAAACCGCCGTCTGCCTTTTCTGTGTTGAATACGTAGAGCGCAGGTGTATGGTTCGTTTGCGCTTGAGTGTATGCCAAACGCATTTGTTGCCCCATAGCAGAGGATTGTTTGGCGCGTATCGTTTGGTGCAAAGAAGTAAATCTGCTTGCGATTTCCGCCGCTTCTTGAGCGGTGCGTGGGGCAGCCACAGACAGGAGTGTCCATAGCATACAACCAACCAACGTAAGTAGATATTTTCTCATAACGACTTTGTGATAAAAGGGGTCAATCTTCAAAGAACGATTGTATCAGTTTCAGACATGTCTCTGTGTCCACCAATTGTTGTTCCCCTGTGTTCATATTTTTGAGCATCATTTTCTGCGCAGCCATCTCATCGCCGCCGATGATGGCTACAAAAGGTATATGTTTATTGTCTGCATACCCCATCTGTTTCTTCATCTTCGTAGGCTCCGGATATACCTCCACGCACAAACCTGCCGCCCGCAATTCGCCTGCCAAGGAGAGGGCATAGCGCAGTTCAGCCTGTCCGAAAGTGGCAAAAAGCAATTGTGTAGTACTCTGTAAATCAGTCGGATATAGGTCGAGTTCAGTCAGCACGTCATAGATTCGGTCTGCGCCAAACGAGATACCCACACCGCTCACATCGGGCATGCCGAATATACCCGTCAGGTTGTCGTATCTGCCGCCGCCGGTGATACTTCCCATCTTCACATCCAAGGCTTTCACCTCGAAGATAGCCCCCGTATAGTAGTTCAGTCCGCGTGCCAAGCACAGGTCTAATTCGATATTCAGTCCCACTCCGGACACCTCGCACAGGTCGAAGATACACCTCAGTTCCTCGATGCCTTTTTTGCCGACTTCAGACGCTGCCAAAATACGTTCCAACTGGTCGAGTTTGTCGATATTGCTGCCGTTCAGGTTCAAAATCGGTTGCAAAGCCTCCACTGCCTCCACGGGCAGACCTTTTTCAAGCAGTTCTTTATTGACGTTTTCGATACCAATCTTGTCGAGTTTGTCAATCGCCACCGTGATGTCGATTATCTTGTCGGGTTGTCCGATTATCTCGGCTATGCCGGCGAGAATTTTCCGGTTGTTGATGTGCAGGCACACGCGGATACCCAATCGGCGGTACACTTCCTCCACAATCTGCACCAATTCCACCTCGCTCACCAACGAGTTTGTCCCGATTACGTCCACGTCGCACTGATAAAATTCGCGGTAGCGACCTTTCTGCGGACGGTCGGCACGCCAAACGGGTTGTATCTGATAACGCTTAAAGGGGAACTGAATCTCGTCGCGATGTTGCACCACAAAACGCGCAAAAGGCACGGTCAAATCATACCGTAACCCCTTCTCGCTCACCACGTTAGTGGCTTTGCCGATGCTCAGGTCGGTCTTCTCGGTCTGTTCGCGGAGCGGGGTTAGCCAATCGCCCGAATTGAGTATCTTAAAGAGCAGTTTGTCCCCTTCTTCGCCGTATTTGCCCATTAGCGTACTCAGGTTCTCCATCGCCGGAGTCTCTATCTGCTGAAAGCCGTACAAAGCGAATACGGATTTGATGGTATCGAAAATATAGTTACGACGCGCCATTTCTACGGGTGAGAAATCGCGGGTGCCTTTGGGGATGCTTGGTTTTTGTGCCATAATTGTCTGTTGCGGATATTCCGCCGTCTGTTAGAATGTTAAATAAATATACTCCTTATATAATGTGTCGGGAGGTTGTCAAGAGGTTGTCAGGAGGTTGCCGAGACGATACCGATAATCCGGCGGCAATATACAAATCAAAAATTACAAGGTTCCGAAGATGGAACTGTAAATTTTCTCTGTTGCTCCCAGTTCGGTGTCCACATATTCGCGGGCCTTGCGTCCGATAGTTTCATAGTTTGCAAGGGCGTTATCCATCTGTGCCTCAAACTCTTTGTATGTCTTCACCGAGAATCCTGCGCCTGTATGTATCAGCCCGATGGCTTCTCTAAAATGCTGATACTTAGGTCCGAACAGCACCGGCACACCATACACCGCCGCCTCTATCGTGTTGTGTATGCCCGAGCCGAACCCTCCGCCGATGTACGCCACATGCCCGTACTGATAAATCGACGAGAGCATTCCTATCGTATCAATCAGCAATGTCTGACAATGCTCAACATTGAGCGGCGTTGCCTCCGTATAGCGCACATACCTGCCATGGAATATCTGGAATATCGTATGCAGGTGGTCTTCGTGTATCTCGTGCGGAACCAATACCAATTTCGTATCGGGATGATTATCAATGTATTGCGCCAATAGTTCTTCGTCTTTGGGCCATGTGCTTCCGGCAATAATCACCCGCGTTGCCCCTTGCGTAAATCGCTCTATGACAGGCAGTTGCTTGGCGTGCGAGGCTATCTCGTTCACGCGGTCGAAACGTGTGTCGCCTGCCACTGACACATGTTTGATTCCGTGTTTCAAAAGCAACTCCTTCGATGAATTGTTCTGCACGTACAGATGTGTGAAACAGTGTAACAATCGCAGGTATGGCTTTCCCCAAGGCAGGAAAAACAATTGTTTCGGACGGAATATCGCCGATATGCTATAGGTTTGAACTCCGTGCCGGTGCAGTTCTTTCAGATAAGCAGGCCAAAACTCATATTTCACAAATATCGCCATCGCGGGGCGCACCTCCTCAATAAGACGGATGGCGTTGCGCACCGTGGCAAAAGGCAGATAGGTTACAAGGTCTGCTTGGTCATAATTCTTGCGCAACTCGTACCCGGAAGGAGAAAAGAACGTGAGCAGAATATGGGTCTGCGGGTGCTCTTTGCGTAGGCGTTCTATGATGGGGCGTGCCTGTTCAAACTCACCTACCGACGCGGCATGAAACCATATCACGTTGTCAAAAGGATGTTCCTGTTTGTATGCTCTGATTTGTTGGATAGCCTCTTTTTGTCCGCGCACCAACAATTTGGCTTTCCGATGTCCGAAAAAGGCGGCGATGCGAAGAAGAAAAAAGTACACACAATATATATACATGGCGATTCAAATCCAATTTGTAAACAATACAATTCAAATTAGTTCGCGAATAAAACCATTCACACTAATTTACGCACAAAATTACTGCTTTTTTTTGAAATATCATAATTATTTGTGTATATTTGTGTCCTATTCAGTTTTTTTTTGTAATTTTGCACTCTCAATCATTTCTCCGAATTGTTTCAAAACGGCAGAATAAGAAAAAATAATGTTTCTTGCCCCTCGTTTTTTAATGACCTTTAATGGAGCAGAGCAAATCAACGGCAATTAAAGTCCCTTTTTGATGGTTTTGGACGGAGAAAGCAAAACGAAAAATAATATGGAAACAGAAAAGCATACGGTTATATTGGCAATCGAATCAAGTTGCGACGACACTTCGTCAGCGGTCATCAAGGACGGTGTTTTGTTGAGCAATGTCATCGCTTCGCAAAAGGTGCATGAGGAATACGGAGGCGTAGTCCCCGAGTTGGCAAGTCGTGCGCACCAACTCAATATCGTGCCGGTGGTGGATACGGCGTTGAAACGTGCGGGAGTGGACAAATCCGACATCTCGGCTATTGCTTTCACGCGTGGTCCCGGTCTCTTGGGCAGTCTGTTGGTTGGAACATCGTTTGCCAAGGGGTTAGCCCTCTCGTTGGGGATTCCGCTCATTGATGTCAACCACTTGCAGGGGCATGTCCTCGCCCATTTCGTGGAGCCTTCCGTCGAACTCAAAGCCTCCACGCCGAGTATGGCGGGAGTGGAGATTAAGCACCCCTCTTTCCCGTTTTTGTGCCTTTTGGTCAGTGGTGGCAACAGCCAGATTGTCCTGGTGCGCCACTACAACGATATGCAGATTATCGGTCAGACTATCGACGACGCGGCTGGCGAGGCGTTTGACAAGTGTGCCAAGGTCATGGGCTTGCCTTATCCGGGCGGACCGTGGATAGATAAGTTGGCAAAGCAGGGCGATGCGTCTGTCTATCATTTTGCCAAACCGAATATCGCAGGGTACGACTATTCTTTTTCCGGTCTGAAGACCTCTTTCCTCTATACGTTGCGCGATATGATGCGTGCCGAGCAGGTGGATTCGGTGGATGCTTTGGCGGAGCGTGTGCCGATGTTGCGTGAGAATCTCTGCGCGGCCCTACAGCAGACGGTCATCGATATCTTGATGAAAAAACTCAAGAAAGCGGCTTTCGACCTCAATATACGTCAGGTGGCAGTGGCTGGCGGTGTGAGTGCCAACAGTGGTCTGCGTCAGGCATTTGTGGACTATGGCAAAAAATACGGTTGGCAGGTGTTTATCCCGCCTTTCTCTTTCACCACCGACAACGCGGCAATGGTCTGTCAGGCAGGTTATTTCAAGTTCCTCGACCGCGATTTCTGTCCTCTCGACGAAGTCCCGTATGCCAAAACGCAAATCTGACCTCTCGCCCATGCTCACGCGCGAAAAAATCAAGTCTGCCCTTTCTCCTTATACCGACATCACTATTTTTGTCGTTACCCTCTTTGCGGCCAATTTATTATGGAAGTACACCGTCATTGGCGACGAGAGCGATACGATGGTTACGTGGTTTGGAATAGACATCTCCACGCCTTTCAATCTCATGGCTCAGCATATTGCCCGAGAGGCGTATCGGATTATCTGTCTGTTCCGTGATACATGTTTTATGGATAGTCCCAATTCCTATTTCTTTGAATCAGGCGTAGGCACTGTCATCGTATGGAGTTGCACACCTATTAAGCAGGCGTTTATCTGGTTCTGCCTGTTGCTCACCACCCGCGGTGGCTGGCTGCACAAGTTGTGGTATATCCCTCTCGGTTGGGGGGGTATTTATGTCTTCAATACGTTGCGTATCGTGGCCATTTCTCTTCTTACCGAACACCACCCTCTGTGGTTCGATTTCCTGCATAGTTACCTCTTCAAGTACATCTTCTATTTTCTCATGTTCCTTTTGTGGGTCCTTTTTGTGCATAAAGTGCGCTCCCTCGGAACCAAAAAGTAACCCCTCGGTATCCTCTCGGAGAAAAGATTATTAAAATACGCTAAAAGACGGCAACGAGACGGCAACGAGACGGTAACGAGAGCCGTCCAAAAGCGGATACTGCCACGGTATACCGTCAACTTGTTTTGTCCCGATATGCCGTCATCTAAAACATTCTTTTTGTTAAGAATTATCTTCCTCTTGTTGTTCTCTTTTCCTCTTTTGTTGCATATCTCAAAATAAAATACTATCTTTGCCGCAACTTTTATTCTTGTGAAACTCAAACGGATTACAACTCCGGCAAAACGTAAACGAACAACAATATGAAACGTGTTTTTCTTACTATCCTTTGTGCTGTGGCGATGCTTTCTGCATTTGCACAAGACATCATCATTACCACAGACGCCGAGCGTATCAATGCTCAAATCATTGAGGTGTCGGCGTATGATATTTTGTATCGTCAGGCTTCGGAAACCGACGGACCTACTTTCCGTCTGCCTTTAACGAATATCGTTTCTATCTTGTTCGAGGATGGCAGAGTGTCTGTCTTCAACAACGACCTCACCAACCCCGCCCTTTATGACAAGGTGGTGCGTCAGCCGCTTTTGCCGGGTATGATTACCAAGCAGAAACGCATCTATTTTCTTAACGAGGACACCCGCACAACGCAGATGTCGGAAGAAGCCTACCTCAAGTTTATCGAAAACAACTGTCCCGAGGCATGGCAGAGTTATCAGCGTGGCAGTCGTTTTTGTCTGCTCGGTTGGCGTTTCTTTGGGTCTGGTTTGTGCCTCGAAGCAGTCGGAATACCTTTGTATGTCGTAGGTTGGAAGATGCAGAACGCAGCACAGGCTACCGACCCGAAAGCATACTATGGACGCGGTATGGAGACGGCGGGTATCATCATGATGGCAGGTGGCGCGGCGTGTGAGATTGCCGCCATTCCATTGCTTTCCATAGGCAGCAAAAAGTGCAAGCGTTCCTATGAGGTGTACAATAGTTGCTACCTCCGCCAACACCCCGCCATAGAAAGTACTTCTAAGGATGTCGCCCCCATTTCGCTCAACCTGAAAGCCACTACCAATGGCATCGGTCTGGCACTCCGGTTCTGACTTTCCTCGTTCTCTCCTTAAATAAATATATCCCCCTGACACTCCCCGCGATAGACCCCCGACAACCCCGCGATAGTATGGCGTGGCACGGTGTGCCGTATGCTTTTCCATACACTTTTGTCTAATCTTTTGTTAAAATACACATTTTGTTTGTGTATATCAATAAAAAGTCGTAACTTTGCGGGCTTTTTGTGGGGTCGTGCTGTGTGCGTCGCCCTTGGATATAGAAAAAGCAAAACATGTTTAACCCTTAAACGTATTGCCTGACTGCCACAAACATGAGGGCGTACACAAATTATCTACCATCATGGCAGAAAACTTATCTCTCCAGAACTTCGACTGGGATGCCTACGAGAAAGAACAACAAGGCTCAAAAAATGAAGTGGAAATCCAAAAGTACAACGACACCTTGAGTGCTATCAAGGACAATGAAGTTGTAGAAGGTACGGTTATCTCTATCAACAAACGCGAGGTAGTCGTTAATGTGGGGTACAAATCAGACGGTATCGTTCCGCTGCTGAATTCCGTTACAATCCGGAACTCAAAGTAGGCGATAAGGTTGAGGTGTATATCCAAAGCCAGGAAGACAAAAAAGGACAACTCGTTCTCTCGCACAAAGAGGCTCGCGCTGCACAGGCTTGGGACCGCGTAAACGAGGCGTTCGACAAAGGCGAAATCGTTACCGGTTACATCAAATGGCGCTCGAAAGGCGGTATGATTGTGGACGTTCTCGGTATGGAGGCATTCTTGCCGGGTAGCCAAATCGATGTGAAACCTGTACGCGACTACGATGTATTCGTAGGCAAGACAATGGAGTTCAAGATTGTGAAACTCAACCCCGAATTCCGCAACGTGGTTGTTTCGCACAAGGCTCTTATCGAGGCTGAACTCGAAGCACAAAGACAAGAAATCATCAGCAAACTCGAGAAAGGACAAGTTCTCGAAGGTACTGTTAAGAACATCACTTCCTACGGTGTATTCATCGACTTGGGTGGAGTGGACGGTCTTATCCATATCACCGACCTCAGTTGGGGACGCGTTTCTGACCCCCACGAGATTGTTGCTTTGGACCAGAAACTCAATGTGGTTATTCTCGATTTCGACGAGGACAAGAAACGTATCGCTCTCGGCTTGAAGCAACTCACCCCGCACCCATGGGATGCACTGGATGCTAACCTCAAGGTAGGCGACAAGGTGAAAGGTAAAGTGGTTGTGATGACCGATTACGGAGCATTCGTTGAAATCGCAGAAGGCGTTGAGGGACTTATCCACGTTAGTGAGATGTCTTGGAGCCAACACCTCCGCTCGGCTAACGACTTCCTCAAAGTGGGCGACGAGGTAGAAGCAGTTATCCTGACGCTCGACCGTGCAGAGCGCAAGATGTCGCTCGGTATCAAGCAACTCAAAGCAGACCCATGGGCTGACATCGAGACACGTTACGCTGTTGGTAGCCGCCACACTGCTAAGGTGCGCAACTTCACCAACTTCGGTGTATTCGTAGAGTTGGAAGAGGGCGTTGAGGGTCTTATCCACATCTCCGACCTCAGTTGGACCAAGAAAGTGAAACACCCCAATGAGTTCACACATATCGGCGACAATATCGACGTGGTTGTACTCGAAATCGACAAGGAGAACCGTCGTCTCTCGCTCGGACACAAGCAACTTGAGGACAATCCTTGGAAAGAACTTGAGGCTAAATACGGATTGGACACCATCGTTGAGGGTAAGGTTGCTGAAATCAATGACAAGGGCGCAGTTATCGCACTTGAGGACGGCGTAGAGGGCTTCTGCACCACTCGCCACCTCCAGAAAGAGGACAAGAGCCCTGTGGCTGTAGGCGATGTTATGAACTTCAAAGTTATCGAGTTCAACGCTGACGCTAAACGTATCTTGGTTTCACACCTCCGTACATGGGAGGAGCGCAAAGAGAACGTTAAGGAGAACAAATCTTCTAAACGTGAAGCCGCTCCCGAAATGCCGAAGGTAGAGAAAACTACTCTGGGCGACTTGAGCGTATTGGCTAACCTGAAGGCTTCGATGGACGCTGAGAAAGAGGCTCCAAAAGCAAAGAAGGCTGCCAAGAAAGACGAGGAGTAATCCGTAAAACGGGAAATAGTATCCCTAAATAGAAGAGGTTGTCTGATATGAGTCAGGCAACCTTTTTGTGTATTTGTGCCGCGGCAAAGACGATGTATGTTCTATTGTTCGGTTTGTGTTTTTTTTGCCGTATGTAATTTGTGTATCCGAGAGATTAGGAGTAATTTTGTAGTACAAAATCACAAACGATATGAATGTACGTACGGCACGCATGCGCGTGATAGCGAACCTATTGAGCGCGCAAATCATCACCAAGCAGGAACAACTCTGTGAAGCATTGCTGCAACAGGGCTATAAAATTACCCAAGCCTCGTTGAGTCGGGATTTGCGCGACCTGCGGGCGGAGAAGAAGGTGCTGCCTGATGGTTCATTCAGATATGTCATTCCGTCCAACCCGATGGTGGAGCGCAAAGTGTTGGGTATCGACTCCAACACGGCGAAGAAATTTATCTATGGTGTGGATTTCTTTGGGCAATTCGCTGTGGTAAAGACGCGTCCGGGATTTGCCAATGTAGTAGCATACGATATCGACAATCGCGGTAGAGACTTTGTCCTCGGTACCATCGCCGGCAGCGATACTATTCTGGTGATGCCGCGTGAAACCATATCCAAAGAGCAACTCTCTGCCTTCCTGATGGACAATACGTATAGATAAAAGGCATCATTACACAGCGTATTTTATAGCAAGCAAGACATAAAAATAGCGGCTACCCTTCTAATCGGATAGCCGCTATCGTGTTATATACCAATAGGTTAGTATGCGTTCATCTGTGCATTGACGGTGGTGTTCACAAAGTCGGCAAACTCCTGCACGGTCATCTGTCCTTTGTCCTCAGCACCCTGTTGGCGGACGCTCACAAGACCTTGCTCTGCCTCTTTCTCGCCCACAACCAACATAAACGGAATACGTTTCAACTCGTTGTCGCGAATCTTACGCCCGAGTTTCTCATTGCGGTCGTCCACAACTACGCGAACATCCTGAGCCTCAAGCATTTCCTTCACTTTCCATGCGTACTCGTTGCTCTTCTCCGAGATAGGCAATACCACAGCCTGGTCAGGTGTGAGCCACAGCGGGAACTTACCGGCGGTATGTTCAATCAGCACTGCCACAAAGCGTTCCATACTTCCGAACGGCGCACGGTGAATCATCACAGGACGGTGCTTTTGGTTGTCTTCGCCCGTGTATTCGAGTTCAAAACGCTCAGGCAGGTTGTAGTCCACTTGGATAGTACCCAACTGCCAACGGCGACCGATAGCGTCTTTGACCATAAAGTCCAATTTCGGGCCATAGAAAGCCGCCTCGCCATATTCTACTTTTGCGGGCAGACCTTTCTCGCGGCAAGCCTCGATGATAGCACTCTCGGCTTTCTCCCAAACCTCGTCGCTACCCACATACTTGGTGGTGTTCTTCGGGTCACGCAAAGAGATTTGTGCCTCGAAGTTCTTGAAATCCAATGCTTTGAAGATAATCTCGATAATCTCCATTACGCGGATAAACTCGTCCTTTACCTGGTCCGGGCGGCAGAAGATATGCGCGTCGTCTTGTGTGAACGAGCGCACACGCGTCAGTCCGTGCAACTCGCCGGATTGCTCATAGCGATAGACGGTACCGAACTCTGCACAGCGGAAAGGCAGGTCTTTGTAACTGCGGGGGCTGTTCTTGTAGATAGCACAGTGGTGGGGGCAGTTCATCGGCTTGAGCAGATAAACTTCGCCCTCCTCGGGAGTGGTGATAGGTTGGAACGAATCCTTGCCGTAGTGGTCCCAGTGTCCGGAGGTTACGTACAGTTGCTTGCTACCGATATGCGGAGTGATAACCTGCTGATAGCCATAGCGTTTCTGTATTTTCTTGAGGAAATCCTCCAAGCGCAGACGGAGTGCCGTACCCTTCGGCAACCAGATAGGCAGACCTTTGCCCACCATATCCGAGAACATAAAGAGGTCCAGTTCCTTGCCAATCTTGCGGTGGTCGCGTTTCTTGGCCTCTTCGAGGAGTGCCAGATATTCGTCCAGCATGGCTTTCTTCGGGAACGAGATACCATAGATACGCGTCATCATCGGACGTTTCTCGTCGCCACGCCAATAGGCAGCCGCACAACTGAGCACTTTCATTGCCTTGATAGGTTCTGTCGAGAGGAGGTGCGGGCCCTTGCAGAGATCGGTGAATGCACCTTGTGTGTAGGTGGTGATATGTCCGTCTTCGAGGTCGGAAATGAGTTCACACTTGTAGGTTTGCCCTTTTTCGCCAAACTCTTTGAGTGCGTCGGCCTTAGAGATACTCTTCTTCACAAGGCGTTCTTTACGGTTGCGCAACTCCATCATTTTCTGCTCGATGGCAGGGAAATCGCTTTCCTTGATGGTCTGTCCCTCTGCGGGATAGACATCGTAGTAGAAACCGTTTTCGATAGCAGGTCCGATACCAAACTGGATACCGGGATACAGTTCCTGCAGCGCCTCTGCCATCAAGTGGCTTGAGGTGTGCCAGAACGCATGCTTTGCCTCGGCGTCGTCCCACTTGTGGAGACGAATCTGGCTGTCTTCGGTGATAGGGGTATTCAGTTCAATGATACTCCATCCCTCGCCCTGCTCCTCGATGCTCTCGGGTTGGTTCGTAATAGGTTTGATACTAGCCACAAGGATATCTTGCGCCAAACGACTGCTGATACTCTCAGCCACTTGAAGCGGCGTTACGCCACTCTCATACTCGCGGACACTACCGTCCGGGAACGAAATTTTAATCATAATAAACGTACAAATGTTTACGGCTC